>CAOJZM010000003.1 GCA_948466185.1 uncultured Christensenella sp. | reverse complement strand
CAGTGATAGAAGGGGAAGTGTCAAATGTTGATAACTATACATATATACCTTACGGTACATTCGAGTCTGAGTTTAAATAGATTGTATTATATAATTCATGAATAAAAAACGCGGAAATTAATTCCGTGTTTTTATTGGTCTTGTTCTTCATTGTAATACTGAGTTAAGCTTGTTAGGATTTCTTCAAGTGATGCCACTTCATAATTATGTTCAAGTTCTTCAAAAGCCTTTTTTGTTGGTGCTTGAAGGGCGAAATCATCATTATTAAGATGAGCTAAATTTATTATCTTTTCAAGACATTTGTCATGTTGTCTACTTGAGAGGTCAACATTTGTCAGATATGTCTTGTTTGTACTAGTTCCTAATATCTTTAACAACATTAAATTATTCATATCTTTGCTCCTTTTTACAATAATACAACGATTTGTGTTATTTGTCAATGTCTAATTTTGTTGATTTAATGTTAAAATCACATCAAAAAAGCAATGAAAGTTCTAAAAATATTACTTTTATCAATATTTTTTAAAATAAAAAAAGGAAATCGCCATTTTTTTAAGTATATAAAGATTGTAATATTATAATTTGTTTGAAAGTTATTTTTTATAAACTAATATTGGAGAGTTGATTTGCAAAATAGAATTTATGGGCCTGATTGGTTGGACCAATTAAAACAAAAAAATGATATTGTTTCTATTGTTTCACGATATGTTAGGCTAGATAAAAAAGGTTCGAAATATTGGGGCTGTTGTCCATTTCACAATGAAAAAACGCCTTCTTTTACTGTTATGCAAGATGAAGGACTGTTTTATTGTTTTGGCTGTAAAGAACATGGTGATGTTATATCCTTTGTTCAAAAAATAGAGAGTTGTGAATTTATGGATGCGGTTAAAATCCTTGCGGAACAGGCACATATGGAAATTCCTGAGTTTCAAGGAAGTGACGACACGCATCAGCGGGCGAAGCAGAAACAAAGACTGCTTGCGCTGCTTGAAGAAACTTGGAAATATTATCAGGCCAATCTATATTTAAAAGATGCTAAGCCTGCACAAGATTACATAAAAAGTCGAGGGTTTACCAGAAATGAACTTGACGACTTTAAACTGGGATACAGTCTTAATTGGTCATCGCTGATATCTTTTTTAAAAGAGAAGGGTTTTACCGAGCAGGAAATGTTGGATGCCGGAGTCGCTCAGAGAAAAGATGGAAGATGTTATGATGTTATGGCGGGCCGACTGGTATTCCCAATATTTAATTCATTTAATGAATGTGTTGGTTTCAGTGCAAGGGTACTTGAAAAAACAGATTTTGCCAAGTATAAAAACACGGCTGAGACTCCTGTTTTTCAAAAGGGCAAGGTTGTTTTTGGTATAAATCTTTTAAAAGCACAGAAACAGGCTGGAAAACTGGATAAGATAATCATTGTTGAGGGACAAATTGACGTCATTGCAATGCATCGTGCAGGCTTTAAAACCACTGTCGCTGTCATGGGTTCAGCACTTACCACAGAGAATGCAAACATACTTAAAAAATTATCTAAGAATATTGTTTTATGCTTTGATGGAGATGGGGCCGGACAGAAAGCCACATTACATAGTTTGGAAGTTTTAAATCAGTCTGAGTTTAATGTTCGGATTGTTGCTCTTCCAAACGGACAAGACCCAGACGAAGTGCTTAAGACTCAAGGCAAAGAAGAATTATCAAAACTTATTGATAACGCAATGCCGGTTATGGACTACCTTATTGAAGTTGAAAAGAAAAATTTCGATCTGTCTAAAGCTGATGAAAGAGGAAGATTTGCAAAAGCGGTGCTTGTGCATATTCGTAAAATGCGTAGTAGAGCAGAGCAAGAGCCGTATTTAGAAAAATTGCGTGATTTAACTTCTGTACCAATTGACAATTTACGACGTGATTTAAATGTTATAGAATCAAATAATTCAGTAAACGTTAAAAAAGAAGAAGATGCCGTTTTAACAACTAGAGAAAATGGGAATATTAGGGCTATAAAGTTTATTCTTGCATCACTTATTTACAATAAAGAATATGTAAATCACAAGATTGACTATATTAAACTTTTACCGTCATACAAAGCAATAATTGAAAAAGCAATGGAAAATACAAAAATTTCGTCTTATTATGATTTGTTTGATGTTGAAGCAATGCCAATTTTATCTGATTGTCTTGTATTTAATTTTGAAGAATATAATCAAACGGCAGCGCGTTACTTTGAAGAATGTGTATGGGCACTTGCGGATACAATTTTAAAGCAGAAACAGCAAGAGATTACAGAAGAATTTAAGAATTGTCAGTCAATTGAAGATAGGAAGAATATTATGCTGAAACTTACATCGCTGACAAAACAATTAAAAGAGAAAAGTTTGGAGGAATTTTATGTTAGATAATAAAATTGAGCTTGAAATGAAACGTCTTTCTGATGTTGCTCAGAAAAAAGGCTCGATAAATGAAGAGGATGTTTATTTTAGGCTTTTGAAATATGAGGTTTCAGCTGAAGATATCCAAAAATTTTTAAAGAAGCTTGAAAGCCGTAAAATCAAGATTATAAAACCTACTTCTGGGGAGGAATCTGCCGATTTAAATGAGGTTATCAGCGGATTTTCGAGTGTTGATGATCCTGTCAAGATGTATCTTAAAGATATTGGCAAGGTGCCATTGCTTACACCAGAAGAGGAAATTGAACTTGCAAAACGTATACTTGAAGGTGATGAAGAGGCAAAGGCTAGATTGACTCAGTCAAACTTACGCTTGGTTGTCAGTATTGCAAAAAAGTGGGCTTCAACCAATTCATTATCATTTCTTGATTTAATTCAAGAGGGAAATATGGGGCTTTTAAAAGCAGTTGAGAAATTTGATTATACAAAAGGGTTTAGATTCTCTACCTATGCAACATGGTGGATTAAACAAGCGATAACAAGGGCAATAGCTGACCAATCAAGAACTATCCGTCTTCCAGTTCACATGGTTGAAACTATCAACCGTTATGGAAGAACTGTACGCTCTCTTACCCAAAAACTTTCTCGCGATCCAACTTTAGAGGAAATCGCTGAAGCGATGGGAATTTCAGAAGCAAAAGTGGTGGAAATTCAGAAAAGTGCTCAGGATCCTGTGTCGTTGGAAACTCCAGTGGGTGAGGAAGAGGACAGCAAAATGGCCGACTTTATTGAGGATGAAAGTGCAAGAAGTCCAATGGATGTTGCATCTCAGAATCTGCTTCGCGAACAACTTCTGGCGGTAATAGATACATTGACGCCTCGTGAGCAACAGGTTATTCGTGAACGTTATGGCCTTATGGATGGAAAAGCTAAAACGCTTGAAGAGGTTGGAAAGGAATTTAGTGTAACGCGTGAGCGTATTCGTCAAATAGAAGCGAAAGCACTTAGAAAACTTAAACATCCAAATAGAAGCAAAAAGCTTGTTGACTTTATAGATTAATGATTTATAATTAATGAGTGCAAATGAGCAACCTTTTAAAAATTTGTCTTAACAAAAAGGAGAAAATTATGGACATAACAAAAATGCTGGATTATCAAACAACCGACAGTGAACTTTATAAACTTGAAAAAAGTCTTAGGGATAATTCCAATAAAAAAGTAGCAGCAGAAATGTCAAATACTGCGAAAGCATCTCAACAGCGTTCTTTTGAACTAGAGAAAAAAGCAGGGGATTTATTGCGTGAAATTGAAACTGTGAAAAAACAATTTCAAATTCAGAATGATAAAATGAATCAGATACTTGCGAAAGATGTTGCAAATATGAGCAAAGAAGAGGTTGAAAACATGTTTATCCTTAAAGATAAACTTGTTCAAAATCTTGCCATACTTGATAAAAATCTTACCAAGCTTGCAGAAAATGTGAATGCTGTGCTTGCAGACTTTAATAAAACCATCAAAACCTATAACCTTGCAAAAGAAAGATTTACACAAAGTAAATCTGCATACGATAAAGACGTTGAGGCCATTGAGCCTAAAAAACAAGAACTCATCAAGAAACTTGCTGTTTTATCAAAGGGCATTGATAAAGAATTAATGGAAAAATACAACAAGAAAAGGCAGGACAATTTGTTCCCTGTTTTAGTGCAGCTTGTTGGAAATAACTGTGGTGGATGTCATATGGAACTTCCTGCCGCACAAATATCAAAACTTAAAACAGATGGGGTGCTTTCTTGTGAACACTGCAGAAGAATAATATATTATAGATAGCGTATCTTGTACTTTGTATGTGCGTAATAGATACAATATATAGTTCAAGAATAAAAGGCGAGTTAATCGCCTTTGTTTTTTAAATAGGACTTAATGGCAAGTAATAGCCTTTGTATTTCTGAAAAATTGTTGAAATAGGAAATAGAAATTCTTACAACTCCTTGTTCAAGTGTGCCAAGTGCCTTGTGTTTGATAGGCGCGCATTGAAAACCGCCTCTTACGCAGATATTCCAACGCTCATCAAGATAGTTTGCAATTTCACTTGAATGTATGTCGCCTACATTAAAAGCAAGTACGCCATTTGAATTTTCAGGGTGAGTGTAGATTTTTACTGGAAGTTTGGAAAGCTCATAATTGAGATAGGTTGTCAGGTCATCTAATCTGTTTCGGATTTCGTTATAATTTGCTTCAACAAAATTGATGCCTGCACTTAAACCCATGATTAGTGGGGTGGATAGGGTACCGCTTTCGTATCGTTCTGGAGATAATAGTGGCTGAGTGAGTTCAAGAGAATTTGTTCCTGTCCCTCCAAAATGTATAGGCTGCAAGTCAAAATCTCCATTTAAAAGAAGTCCTCCAATGCTTTGTGGTGCATAAAAACCTTTATGTCCTGCAAAAGCAAGCATATTTATGTTGCTTTTTTCCATGTTTATATCTTCATGACCAAGGCTTTGTGCACCATCAACAAGAAATAGTAACCCATGCTGCTTGCATAGTGAGCCGATCGCTTCAATATCTGCTTTATCTCCATTCACATTTGAAATATGGTTGCAAATAACTAAATATGTGTTTGGTTTGATTAATGGCAAAATATCTTCCGCTTTTATTCCGTGATTATCAGTTTGATAAGCAATGGAATAGTCTATTATTCCCTCATTTTTAAGTTTTTGGAGAGGTCGTAATACCGAATTATGTTCATTTTCTGTACATATTACATGTCCTCCGTTTTTTGCACTGCCAAGTATGGCTAGATTCAACGCCTCAGTACAGTTGTTGGTGAAGATAACTTTTTCGCTTGTAGGGCAACCCAGCAGTTTTGCAAGTTTAATTCGGGTGTTTTCAACCTCCATTGCGGCTTTTATGCTTGCTTTATGTCCGCTGCGGCCGGGATTTGCGGAATAGTGGAGAAGGCTTTCATTTACGGCTTTTATCACTTCTTTTGGTTTTATAAATGTTGAGGCACTATTGTCAAGATAAATCATTTTCTTTTGTTCCTTTTTTAACAAAATGTTATATTAATCAATATAGTGATTTTGAGGGTAAAATGTGCGTAAGGAGTAAAAAATATGTACTATATACTTGCCGTATTTAAATCTCGTAGTGA
The DNA here is from genome assembly GCA_948466185.1 of uncultured Christensenella sp. Lineage (GTDB taxonomy): Bacteria > Bacillota > Clostridia > Christensenellales > UBA1242 > Caccovivens. The sequence goes on along the minus strand of CAOJZM010000003.1, from coordinate 125,260 downwards.
AACCTTGTTTTTTGCGAATTTACTTAAATCTAATGGACTTATTGTGAATGTGGTAAACACTCCAAAGCAAGCAGGCCAAACTTGTGGTATTTCTGTGAAATTTATGCCAAATAACTTGGCAGAGGTCCGCAGACTGCTTGCATCTCGCTCTTTTCAAAGTTTTGTAGGTTTTTATACCGTTATGTTACGTAATGGTCAAAATGATGTAAGCAGAATATAATATGTTGCGATTATATATTAAAAATATTGAAAAATTTGCCAAAATCATTTGGTAAATGTTTTAGTTATGTATATACTAAAACCATGAAAAAGAAAATAAAATCAATGAGCCTGATGGCGTTTTGCATCGCCATCTTAGGAATGGGAATCTCTCTCCTGCAAAACGCGGGGGGGGGATTTTTGGTTTCACCAAAAATAACAGTGAAATAAGTGAGGAAATTGGAAGTCTGGATAATACCATTGCGGCAACAGGACCAAATAGTATTTATGGCTATTGGACAGACAGCGGAAGGTATAGCACAGACTGGTCAGGCTCAGGAACAGAGGCTGACCCATATTTGATTACCAATGAGTTGCAACTTGCAGGACTTTCCTATATGGTTTATAGCGGAACAGGTCCACAGTCGAGTTCAACTTTTTACAAAGGAATGTATTTTAAACAAACTTCAAATATAGATCTTTCAAAATATTATTGGCAACCAATAGGGATTAACTACGATAGGGAAGGAACTTCAAATTTTCGAAGTTTCGGTGGTGTTTATGATGGTGCAGGACATACAGTATCAGGGGTATTTACAAAACTGGGTAGTACAAATGCACATAACTGTCAAGGATTATTCGGATATGTATCATCTGGAGGCATAATAAAGGATTTGGGTGTATTAGATTCTTATATTCGAGGGAATTATTATGTCGGTGGAGTGCTTGGACGTGCAGGTAGTTCATCCAGTTTAATTAACTGTTATAACTCAGGTGTTATAAGTGGGGTTCGTTATGTTGGCGGAGTATGTGGAGATGGCAATGTTCAAAATGGATATAACACAGGGGAAGTGACGGGCAATGATACAAGCTATGCCTATGTTGGAGGTGTTGTAGGTAAAGGTGAAGCCATAAATTGTTATAATATAGGAAATGTGATTGGTAAGTCCAGTTATGTGGGCGGTATACTTGGACAAGGTATTGCAAAAAACTGTTTTAACATAGCGAGTGTTGGAGGTGCTGGTGCTATACGAATTGGTGGAATTGTTGGTGGAGGGAATAGCGCTACAGCTGATGTTGCAACCAAATGTTATTATGGCGGAAAGTGTACATTAACAGCTGGTGTAGGATATGGGACAGACTCTACTACAAAGATTACGGCACTGAATACAACGAGTTATGCACTGAATAAAGCATGGTATATAAATACATCAAATTGGGATACGAATTATCCATGGGATTTCGAAAATGTTTGGGAAATCGATTCAACCAAAAATAATGGTTACCCAACTTTCATATATATTGAAACATGGGAGGACTATGCTGCATCAAGTTACGCTGGCGGAAGTGGAACGCAATCAAATCCATACATAATCAAAACGCCAGAGCAACTGGCAAAAGTGGCAAAGGACTCGGCCAGTATGCCTTATGATGATAGACATTATCGTTTAGCAGCAAACATTAACTTATCAGCACATGAATGGAAACCAATAGGAATAGATAAAGAATATTATTTTAGAGGTGTGTTTGATGGGGATATGTATACAATATCAAATTTAAAAATAAATAGCCTAAATTATGGTACTGCTGGACTATTCTGTGTTGTGGGTTATTACAGTACTGGATGTGTAAAGAATGTAATCATGGACAAGGTAAATATAACAATAGGAGATAGTATAGGTGCGATAGCGGGATTGGCAGACTCAGGTGGAGTGATTGAAAATTGCATAGTAAAATCCTCAATAATCACAGCTTCAGGAAACAAAGCAGGGGGAATAGTTGGCTTTTTATGGAATTCACACATACGGGGATGTCAAATTATAAATTCAACTATAACAGGTGAAAATGCAGGCGGAGCATTTGGCTATGAAGGAGGGACAGCGATAAGTAATGTATTAGATAATGGTTGTTATGGAAACACCATAACTGGTACAAATGCAGGAGCATTATTTGGAGGATATCGAAGCGAGGCAGCCATGAGATTTAATGGAAGTTATGCTCAAGGGATAGTAAATGGTACCGCGACAAAGTTAATGTATGGAGATAGCAACGCATGGGGCAATTGGTCATATAGCACTGCATTAAATGGTGGATATCCAGTGCAGAAACCGCTCTTTACAATTGGAGGAATCAGTGGCTCAACCAATGTTTACAACTATCTTAAAAACACTCTAGGGTTTACTGCGGCTTAGGCGGATTATTGGGCAAACTCACAATCCTTTGTATGTGATATGAAAAAAGGTGCATAATGCACCTTACGCTAACGCTAGATCCTTTGACTGCACTACGTTTCGCTCAGGATGACAGTGTGAGTGCGCTCGAAACGGTAGAGTGATTCCTCCGCGTTGGTCGGAATGACAAAAGGAGGGTTGCTTAGAATGACAAAAGGATTAAAGCAGCAGTCATCTCGACCGTAGCGGAGCGAAGTGGAGAGATCTAAAGATGCACAAGTCGAGAATATTTAAAAGTGAACGCTTAGGATGATAGCATGCAAGCATGCTTACTATTAATCGTGATATCAACAAAGCACCTTAGGTGCGCATTATTGGTTATGACATTATAAAATGCCGATAATATATCTACATATAATTAAAAGGTTTTCATAAACTATCATTATGAAGGCCTTTTATAGTTGTGTTATTCTTTCAATGTTGGCTATTGTCCTCACATTTTTACTTGGGTGTTTCAATGGCTATTTTTATCCTGTTAGATTTAAAGAAGAGATATATGCTGCTGCACTTGAATATGATGTTTCTCCTGCTTTGATTGCGTCAGTTGCAAATGTTGAAAGTGGGTATAAAGTTGACTCGGTTTCCAATAGTGGTGCAGTGGGGGTTATGCAACTTATGCCGTCAACGGCAGAGTGGTTGTGTCAAAAAATTGGGCTAATTTATGATGAAGAAAAATTGGTTGAGGCCGAGTATAATATAAGATTGGGTGGGTATTATTTATCCTATCTTCTCAAACAATTTTCAAATCAAAATACGGCACTTTGTGCATATAACGCTGGGCCTAACAAAGTGCGAGAATGGCTGGGGGATAGGAATTATTCAGTGGATGGTGAAAATCTTACGAAAATTCCATTTCAAGAAACTGAAAGTTATGTAATAAAAGTTAATAAAAATCTCCGTCAATATTCCAAGAAATACAAATAAATAGGCGGATAATACATAAATAAGTTTGACAAAAATCTTTGCTTGTGATAATGTTACAAAGAGAGGTTTAATATGGCAGAAATACAAACATTATCATCAGAGGTTGATGTAAGAAAGCAAAAAATCTTAGATTTAAGAGAGATGGGAGAAATCCCTTACAAAGCAAAATTTGAAAGAACTTGCAAGATTAAAGAGGCAAGGGAGAAACTTGGGCAGAAGGTTAAAATTGCAGGCCGAGTTATTTTTAAACGTGTGATGGGTAAATTTGGTTTTATGCAAATCCGCGATATCGAAGATAAAATTCAAATTTCGGTGGGGCGTAATGAGCTTGATGAAGAGGCCTACGCTTTTTACAAGAAGTTTGTTGACATTGCAGACTTTGTTGGAGTGGAAGGAGAGGTTTATACAACTCAAACAGGAGAAGTGACAGTTAAAGCTGAAAAAGTTGTTTTATTGAGTAAAGCAATGCGTCCGCTTCCTGAAAAGTTCCATGGACTTGTTGATACTGAAAGCAAATATCGTCAACGTTATCTTGACCTTGTTTCAAACGAGGATGCAAGAAAGGTTTTCTTGGGACGAAGCAAGATGGTATCCTTTATACGTAGATATTTGGAGGACCACGGTTTCCTTGAAGTTGAAACTCCTATTATTCAAACAAATGTCAGCGGAGCGAGTGCGAAACCATTCTTCACAAAACATAATGCACTTGATCTTGAATGCAACCTTCGTATTGCAACAGAAACTTGGCTTAAACAATGTATTGCTGGTGGATTTGACAGGGTGTTTGAACTTGGCAAAGATTTCCGTAACGAAGGTATGGACGCAACACATCTTCAAGAGTTTACTCAGGTGGAATGGTATGCTTCATACTGGGACTTTGAGGATAATATCAAATTCTTCCAAGACTTTTTGAAAGAACTTCTTTTAAGTTGCTTAGGCACCACCACAGTTAATTATCAAGGTTATACTATTGAGTTTGGCAGCGAGTGGGACAGAATCAATTATGTTGAAAGAATGCGTGAAATTTTAGGTTTTGATTTCCTTGAAATTGATGATGTGAATGTATTTAAAGATAAAGTCATTGCATCTGGATTATTTAAAAAGAGTGAACTTGAAGAGTATAAGTCGGTGAGAGCGGTTATTGACTTTATTTACAAGAAAAAGATAAGAGAGGGAATAGTAAATCCAACAATCCTTTACAACTATCCAGCCGTACTGAAGACACTTGCACGAAGAAACGATGCAACTGACAGAATAACTGACGCGTTCCAAGTGGTTGTTTATGGAGCAGAAATATGTAATGCTTATTCTGAGCTTGTTGACCCGCTTATGCAAAGAAAGACTCTTGAAGAGCAGCTTCGTGATAAGAATGCAGGTGACGATGAGGCAATGGATCTTGATGAGGATTTCCTTCTTGCAATGGAACATGGAATGCCGCCAATCTCGGGACTAGGGTTTGGAGTTGATAGATTTATCATGCTTATGTATGACCTTCCTAACATTCGTGATAGTATTTTATTTCCTATTATGAGGTAAAGAAATATGGATGCAAAAGATATAAAAAACCATCTTAATATGATGTTTCCTTCTCCTAAGTGTGAGTTGGAATACAAATCGCCTTACGAACTCCTTGTTGCAGTTATACTTTCTGCACAGTGTACAGATAAGCGTGTAAATATCGTTGCAAGTGAACTGTTTAAAAAGTACAATACCCCAGAAAGCATGCTAACGCTTTCTCAGGAAGAACTTGAAACATTAATTCATTCTTGTGGTTTTTATCATAATAAAGCAAAGAATATTTTGAATATGAGCAGGGCCCTTGTGGAAAAATATAATGGAGAGGTGCCAAATAGTTTGGAAGAACTGCAAACACTTGCAGGCGTGGGTAGAAAGACTGCAAATGTGGTTTATTCGGAAGCGTTTAAAGGGGATGCGATTGCAGTGGATACTCATGTGCTTAGGGTGTCAAATAGACTGGGACTTGCGAATACATCTGACCCGCACAAATGCGAGCAGGCTCTTATGAAATGTTTTCCTGCAAAAGACTGGAGCGAACTTCATCTTCAAATGGTACATTTTGGGAGATATAAATGTAAAGCTCAAAAGCCAGAATGTGAAGGCTGTCCGTTTACAGAAATTTGTGTGGATAAAAAATAGTTTTAAAGAGGTGCGAATATGAAAACAATAATAATTACAGGAGCTGCAAGTGGAGTCGGTAAAGAAACGGCTAAACTACTTCAAAATGAAAAACTGATTTTGATTGATAAAGATGAAAAGAAATTAAAAGCGGTGGCGAAAAGATATGCTTGTGATTGTTATGTTTGCGATATAACCAATATCGAAAAGCTAATCCTTGTTTCTGAAGATATAAAGAAGAGTGTAAAGAAGATTGACGTTCTTATAAATTGTGCAGGGGTTTGGACTAAGGGCGAGTTATCTCAGCAGGAAAACGAACATTTTGCAGAGATCAACACTTATGACCGAATCAAGCAAATTATTGATACAAACACTTTCGGCACAATTGCCATGATTAAATCGGTCTTTCCTATTATGAAAAAGCAGGGATACGGTCAAATAATAAATATCAATTCGCAAAGCGGAATTGTGACTGAGGAGTTCTGTCCAGTGTATAATGCTTCAAAACATGGCAGTCGAGCATTTTCGCAAGCAGTTTTGACAGACCTTGCAAAACACAATATTAAAATGACGGATGTTTGTCCGGGACTCATTAAGACTGACTTTTACGTCAATGCAAATGATGAACTTTCAAAAGAAATTATGGACACTGGTCTTGAAGCAAAAGATGTTGTGAATGTAATCAAATATCTTCTTGATTTACCTAAAGATATTACGGTGCCAAGTATAGAAATTAAAAATATGAAAAACTTTTAAATATAAAGGTGTAAGAATTTGTTTTTAGATAGGGTGAAAATTTCAATTAAAGCGGGAAATGGTGGCAGTGGTGCCATATCTTTTCTCCGCACTAAGTTGGTTGCCAATGGCGGCCCAGACGGTGGCGAAGGTGGAAAGGGTGGCAACATTGTTTTTGTTGCAACCAAGAATATGAACACCCTTTATAGTTTTCGTTTTAAAAAGAAATTTGTTGCAGGTGATGGTGAGAATGGTGCAAAGAAACTTCAAACAGGAGCAAGTGGAAAAGATGAAATCATTGAAGTCCCTTGTGGCACGGTAATCATTGACGCCAAATCTGATAAAATTATTGCTGATTTATATCAAGACGGAATGAAGTTTGTTGCTTTGAAGGGTGGCAATGGTGGACACGGGAACGCTTATTATAAATCTTCTATTAAACAAGCACCTCACTATTCACAAACGGGAGAAGTGACACAATCTCGAGAAGTTGTATTGGAACTGAAAACTATTGCTGATGTGGGATTGGTTGGATTTCCTAATGTAGGTAAATCAACACTTCTTTCTTGTGTATCAAATGCAAATCCAAAGATTGCAAATTACCCATTCACAACGCTGTATCCAAATCTTGGGGTTTGTGCAGTTAAAGGGCAAACGTTTGTGGTTGCGGATATCCCCGGACTTATTGAGGGGGCAAGTGAGGGGCAGGGCTTAGGTCATTATTTTCTCAAACATGTCGAGCGGGTGAGATTAATCCTTCATCTTATTGATATATCTGAAAGCGAGGGGCGTGATTTCATTGAGGATTATAAAAAGATAAACCTTGAACTTGAAAAGTATAGCAAAGAACTTGCAAAGACTCCTCAAATTATCGTGTTTTCAAAGATAGACCTATTAAGTGAGGAAGAATTTACTGCTAAACGTGCAAGATTTGTTAAAGAAGTAAATCTTCCGCATCTTGAAATATCTGGTGCAACCATGAAGGGCGTGGAAGAGTTGAAGCTTGCTGTACTTGAAAAACTTGCAACCTTACCAAAGAAGGCTCCTCTTGATATAGAAGAACATGATTTTGACAAAAAAGACAATACTTCTATTAACATTACTCGTGAAGATAACGGCACCTTTGTTGTCAGTGGGGGAAAGATTGATAATTTTATCCGAGGAGTAATCCTGAGTGACACTCGCTCCTTTGCCTATTTCCAAACAAAACTTCAAGAGATGGGCATAATAGATATGCTTAAAGAGCGCGGTCTTAAAAATGGTGACATTGTAAAAATAAAAGATATAGAATTTGAATATATGGATTAAATACAATATTTTGTGTGTAATATGTGTGCATACTAGCGATATATTGGATTAAAAGGAAAGAAAAAATGATAACAACAAAGCAAAGAGCACTTTTAAGAGGGCTTGGGAATGCACTTGACCCAGTGATGCAGATTGGCAAGGATGGAATAACAGATAATTCGCTGGAAGCAATATCATCACTTTTAGAGGCTCGGGAGTTAATTAAAATTAAGGTATTAAAAAATTGTGATTTGCATGCCAGAGAGGTGAGTGATAGTGTTTGTAAACGCCTGAATGCTGATCCTGTTCAAGTCATTGGCTCAAATTTTATCATTTACCGAAAATCAAGTAAAAAAGACTTTAAACACATAGAGTTAATTTAAAAAAGCACCAATAAGGGTGCATTTTTGTTATAGATCACTACGAGCTTTAGCCGTGTTTATTATAATATTTCCTCTTGATGCAGGGTGTTGTAATATGGGTTTGCATAGGAAATTAAAGCAAATATTAAAAGCAGGGATGCCATTATTAAATAATAAAGATTTGACCTTACAAAGACGCTGGAAAGAAGCAATACGAATGCAGAGAAAAGGTAGCCCTTCGCCCTAGATTTATTGAAAGAAAATGCAACCAAATCTTTGAAGTTTAATTTTTGCGATTTCTTATATTGCATGGATATTTCGGGGTAGATTTCGTACAATTTATATAAGTGCTTGTAGGTTTCAAACTTGTCTAAGATGACAATTTCATAATCAAAATTCTTTGCAAAAACAAGCGCATTTTTGTCTATTTCTCCTGTAGCTATGACCACTTTCTTTACATTTTCATCCTTAATGGTTGATATTATTTCTGTCAAGTCATCAACATTGAGCGGAGAAAATTTTAATAAAGGAAACAGCACGCTTTTTACTTTTTCACTATGGTTAATTAAAATATATTTTTCTTTTTTTTCAGTGGAAGGGTATTTTGATTTAACCAATTTATGAAAAAATTCCATATATTGATTATTTGTTACGAGGGAAAGAAAGATGTTTTCTGCAGCTTCCTTTTCTTTTAATTTAAGGTTTGCTTTGTTGTTTTTCTTTCTGAAAACCAATCTTGTTGAAAAGTCAATTGCAAGGGTGATCAAGGTGCTTGCAAGGATTGACCACCAAAGTGAACGAATAAAGTATCTTGCCCAAACAAAAACAAGCAAAAATATAATAAAAATTTTGAATACATTTTGCAGGATAAATAACAATTTTTTCATACTATATAATGCTTAACATAATATGAGAAATTTAAACATAATTTTATAATGATATTAATTTGACTTTTTAATATTTATCCTATATACTTATAAACATAGGAGTTTGATGGTGCAAGACGAGATATTAGAATTTGTTCGCAATTGCAAGGGAAGGGAGATTGCATTATATGATGTCAGTGCTGAAAAGGCTTTGACTGATTTTATCATTATTCAGCACTTTAATTCTGCCAGTGAAAATAAAAAATTTGCTGATGCGTTTATGATTAAATTTGATATCTCAACATTGCCGGAAGGTTATAGCCGAGGGGAATGGATCATTTTTGATCTGGATACCATTGTTATTCATAGTTTTATTCAACAGCAAAGGGAAAAGTATAATCTTGACAAATTATGGCAAAACAAAAAAGTGGAATTAAATGATAAAAATTCTAAAAAAACTAAAAAATAAAGTTTAATTACTTTGTTTTTTTTTATTATTATGATATCATAATCACAGGACTTAGTGCTTATTTTGCAGGATCCAAATTGTCTAGGGGAAAATATGATTAAAATTTGCTATGTATGCACCGGCAATACCTGTCGCAGTGTTATGGCAGAACGCCTTACAAAACTAGAGCTTAAAAAACTTGGTATAAAGAATATTAAAATAAGTTCACGCGGCATTGATGCTCGTGGCGATAATATAACAGATAATGCCAAAGTGGTTCTTAAGAAAATGGGGGCTAGCGGCGTAAATAGAAAATCAATCAAACTGGGCAAACTTGATAAAAATACATTATATGTAACCATGACTTCAGCACAAAAGGCTTATCTTGGTGAAGGTAAAATCATTTCCATGGGTGACTTAATTGGTCATGATGTCCTTGACCCTTATGGACAAGATGAAGCTGTGTATGAACAGACAGCAAAAATCTTACAACGTGGGATAAAAATTCTATTATTTAAATTGAGGGAGAAGCAATGATAATTTTGGCAAGTGACCATGCAGGTTATTTATTAAAGGAAGAATTAAAAAAATTCTTCAATAAGGAGAATATAATAGCCATTGATGTTGGCTGTTATAGTCGTGAAGCAGGGGATGATTATCCGGACTTCGCAAAAGCAGGAAACGCCAAGGTTTTAGAAGATTCACGTAATGTTGGAATTTATATTTGTGGCACAGGAAATGGCATGGTTATTTCCGCAAATCGTAATCCAAAAATACGAGCTGCTCTTTGCACAAGCACTCAGGTGGCTGCTCTTGCACGTGGTCACAATGATGCAAATGTTTTAATTCTTCCCGGAAGATATATGAAGCCGCGTAAGGCAATTAAGATAGTTAAAGTTTTCCTTACGACAGACTTTGAAGGCGGCCGACATGCAAGGCGGATAAAAAAATTATAGGAGAAACTTATGATTAATGTGCTTATTCCCGTGGTTGACAATCCTGAAAAGTTTTTAAACTCAGCAAAATCAATTTGTTCCGATTTGAATGTTCAAATTGTTATAGGTGTTACTGAAAGTTTAGCAAATGTTTATGATTTCAAAGTCCCTAATGCTATTGTTAAGGTGTATGCGGATGGAAGTGACCGAGAGGAGATTATAAATGCCATGCAAGCAGTTCTTCTTGGAGAGGCTGTTTTTATTGCCCGTAAACCTTTTACTAAAGATGAGTTTTATAGATTTACCTCTCAAGAGTCTCAGATTGTGGTTTGTGAACAAACACAAAAAAACGTTATTATGAAGTTTTTGTATGGCCTTTGGTGCAAAATAGTTAAAGCTGTGTTTGGGGTAAAATTTTTTCAGGGGGACACATCTCTTGTGTATTTTGATAAAAATCTGGGAAATGTGTTGACCAATGTGAGCAACCTTTCTTATTGTACACGTGTTGATAGGTGGCGTGGAATTTCACAGGCTGCAATTCCGACAAGAGAGCCTCCATCAAAAATAAAATATGATAAAAAAATGGCTTTGCGGTTATTATTGTTTGCAATTTTGTCGATAGTTGTTGGCGTGGTGGTCACAACAGTTGTCAGCATATTTACAAAAGTTAATATTGTTATTGGATTATTGCTTGCCTGTCTTGATGCGATATGCTTGATTATAACCTTCTTACTTTTAATTACTTATTGTTTTAACATGCGTATTGGGAAGAAGAATATAACCAAGGCCATTGAAATGGGTGAATAGGAGAATAAAAATGGGTGAATAGGAGGAATTATGAAAAAAATTAGATTAGGTATTAATGGTTTCGGCAGAATTGGGCGACTGGTTGCACGCGTGTGTGCCGACAGAGAGGATGTTGTCGTTGTAGCAGTCAATGATCCATTTATTGATCTTGCATATGCAGAATATCTTTTTAAATATGACACAATACATGGTCATTTTAAGGGCTCTTGTTCGGTTAAGGACAATAAACTTGTTGTGAATAGAAAGCCGATTGCCTTCTTTGAAGAAAAAGACCCAAGCCAGATCCCTTGGAAAGATTATAATGTGGATGTGGTTATAGAGGCAACTGGAAAATTTACCAAACTTGAAGATGCAAGTATGCATATTAAAGCTGGGGCAAAAAAGGTTATTATTTCTGCTCCCGGGAAAAATGGCGTTCCAATGTTTGTCATGGGGGTTAATGAAAAGGAATATAAAGGACAACAAGTTGTTTCAAACGCGTCTTGCACAACAAACTGTCTTGCACCTCTTGCCAAAGTAATCAACGATACCTATGGCATAAAAGAAGGGTTGATGACTACTGTGCATTCAATTACAGCAACTCAGCTTACAGTTGACGGTTCAACAAAGAAAGATTGGAGAGGGGGAAGAGCAGCTTCTTATAATATCATTCCATCTTCAACTGGTGCCGCTAAGGCTGTAGGAGAGGTTATTCCTGAATTAAATGGTAAGCTTACAGGTATGAGTTTCCGCGTGCCAACGGTGGATGTTTCCTGTGTTGATCTTACCTGCACACTTGAAAAGCCAACCACATATGAAAAGATAGTGAAGACAATGAAAAATGCTGCCAAGAATCAACTTAACGGCATTTTAGGAGTAACTGAAGACGATGTTGTTTCCAGTGACTTCATTGGTGACAGCAGAACATGTATATTTGATGCAAAAGCAGGAATCATGCTTTCACCAACATTTGTTAAACTTGTAGCGTGGTATGATAATGAGTGGGGTTATTCGAATAAGACGGTTGACCTTGCTGTTCATATCTGCAAAAATTAAAAGGAGGAAAAAATGGCACAGAAACAAAAAAGTACAACAACAAAAACATCTGGTTCTTGGGGTTTTCAAAAAATTTTAGATTTTGTTGCATACATCGGGATAGCATGTATAGCAATTGCTTTGATTTTTAACCTTATTTTCCAAAAGAATGTTAATGTTGGAAATGCATTTAGAATTATCGGCGATTCAATTGCTTACATCCTTGCTATGATCATGGCTGCTTTCTGGGTAAAGAGAAAACGTCACATTGCTTGGTTGATTTGTTACATTATTTTCGTTGTTGTGATTATCGTTATGTATATCATTCCTTATTGCTTATAATGAAAAAGTTTTTAATTACTTTACTTGCGGTTATACTGATTATAGTGTGTGGAGCATTAAAAAACGTGTGGGCAGGATTTGTATATTTTGCCCTTGTTTTTTCTTGTTTAATTTCTCTCTATTGGGCTGTTATTTTGATAATAAACTATATAAACAGGTTTCATAAACAGATTGAAAAGGAATTTAATTTATACATAGCACAAAAGATAAATAAATCCAACTTAACGCTGGAAGACGTAGAAAAAAATCGCAAAGCATATTTAAAAAAATTTAGTCGTTCAAAATGGAAAGAAAAAAGTATAGAAATTGCCAAGATAGCCTTTTGTTTAGGGCTATTTATTGGCTGCTTGATTCTATGTTTTACATTAAAGGTTCAGGTGCACAAATAGTATAAAAGACGGATATTCCGCCTTTTTTCGTAGTCATTTTTAGTTGATATATTTTTATTATTATGATATAATCATAAGCATTCAGATAAATGTTTAAAAAGGAGAAAATTATGTATAAATACACAAACGCTGAAAAACAAGGAATTTTAAAAGTTACAATAAATGTAAAGGATTGGGAAAGTGCAATTGAGCAAGCTTATGAAAAGAATAAAGGTAAGTACAAAGTTCAAGGATTCCGCCAAGGCAAAGTACCAAGAAAGGTAATTGAACAAAATTATGGGGATACTGTATTCTTCGATGATGCTTTCAATGATGTTATTTCAAAAGAGTTTTCAAAATTTTTGGCAGAAAACAAAGATGTTCGTCCTGCTTCTATGCCAGAAGTTAATATGGATAGTTTTACCGCAGACAAAGGTGTTGAGGCAACTCTTACTTTTGATCTTATGCCAGAGGTTACCCTTGGCTCGCTTTCAACTTTAAAGGCAAAGAAAGCAAAGGTTACAGTAACCGAAAAAGATATAGAGGCCGAAATTGAAAAAATGAGAAATGCACATGCTCGTTTTGTTGAAGTTGAAACAAAAGCAGAAAATGGGGATATTGCAACCATAGATTTTTCAGGTTCTGTGAATGGCAAAAAGTTTGATGGTGGTACTTCAGAAAACTACAGGCTTGAGCTTGGCTCCCATACTTTTATTGAGGGGTTTGAAGACCAAGTTATTGGTATGAAGAAGGGTGAAAGCAAGGATGTTAAAGTGACATTCCCAGAAGTTTATCAAGAAAAATCACTTCAGGGCAAACCAGCAGTTTTTGCAGTTACTGTTAAAAAAGTTGAAAGGAAAGAACTTCCTGAAATTAACGACAAATTTATTTCAAATGCAACAGAATTTGAAACTCTGGATGAATATAAAAAGAGTTTAAAGGAAAAACTTTCTTTGGATGCAGACAGAAAGGCAAACTTTGATTATGAAAATTCTTTGATTGAAGAGGTTGTAAATGGAAGTAAGGTAGATATCCCTCATTCAATGATTCATGATGAAGCACACTATATGATTCATAATTTTGAGCATAGACTTGAGCATCAAAATATGAAACTTGAAGACTATCTTGCATACACTGGCTCAAATATGGATGCATTCCATGACAAAATGATGGTGGACGCTGAAAAGACTGTTAAGACCAGACTTGTGCTTCAAAAACTTGTAGCTGAAAATAAGATTGAGGTTGCAGAGGCGGACCTTGATGGAAAACTGGCTGATTATGCAGCTCAGTATGGTATGGAAGTGAGCGAATTTAAAAAGAATGTTTCAAAAGACGATATGGCTTATTTTGAAAATGAGATTTTGATGGATAAAATTATCGGATTTTTAAAATCTCAAAATAAGTAACCGACCTTTTTCGCGGGTAAATTACGAATTAAAATAAAGGTATAAAAGTAAATTAATTAGGGAGGATAAAGTTATGTTAATTCCTATGGTAGTAGATCAGGCAAGCGGTTCTGAAAGATCTTATGATATTTATTCACGCTTGCTTGAGGATAGAATCATCTTTTTAAATGGAGAGGTTGATGATAATCTTGCGAATAATGTTATTGCACAACTTATCTATTTAGAGGGTAAAAATCCGGACAAGGATATTTACATTTATATCAACAGTCCTGGTGGAAGTGTGAGTGCAGGACTTGCCATATATGACACTATGAGATATATAAAGTGCGATGTTTCCACAATATGTGTTGGTCTTGCAGCGTCAATGGGGGCATTCTTGCTTGCCGGTGGAACAAAGGGAAAGCGTTTTGCACTTCCAAACAGTGAAATCATGATACATCAACCACTTGGTGGGGCACAAGGTCAAGCCAGTGATATCATGATTCAAGCAAATCAAATTGCAAAGATTAAGCAAAAGATAAATCAAATGCTAAGCGAGAACACAGGAAAGCCTTTGGAGGTTGTTGAAAAGGATACTGATAGGGACAACTATATGTCTGCAAATGAGGCAAAAGAGTATGGCCTTATAGATGAAATTTTCGTATCGCGAAAGAAAAAACAGTAAGGAGGTGAGGAGTGTTAGACGACGATTCTTGCAGTTGTTCATTCTGCGGAAAATCTCAAAAAAATGCGAAGAAGTTGGTGGCGAGCCCCGGTGGCGAGGCGTTTATTTGTGACGAATGTATAAATATTTGTCGAGATATTTTAAGTGAAGAGGAAAAAAATTCTGCTTTTGAAAAAATAGAACTTCCAACACCTGAGGAAATTAAAAGTAAGTTGGATGATTATATAATTGGACAGGATGAAGCAAAGAGAGTGCTTGCTGTTGCTGTTTATAATCATTATAAGAGGATTAATTATAACTTTTCAAAAACTGACGCAGCCGATGATGTGGAGCTTGAGAAGAGCAATATATTGATGGTTGGTCCAACCGGATCTGGCAAAACTCTTCTTGCAAAAACCCTTGCAAAAATTTTGCAGGTGCCATTTGCGTCCGCTGATGCAACAACATTGACTGAAGCGGGTTATGTTGGTGATGACGTTGAGAATATTTTGTTAAAACTTATTCAAAACGCTGATTATGATATAGGCAAGGCTCAACGGGGAATTATATATATAGACGAAATTGATAAAATAGCCAAGAAAACCCAAAACGTTTCAATTACACGTGATGTGGCAGGCGAGGGTGTTCAACAAGCGCTTTTGAAGATTATGGAAAGCACTGTTGCAAATGTTCCACCACAAGGTGGAAGAAAGCATCCTCATCAAGAAATGCTTCAAATTGATACCACAAATATCCTTTTTATTTGTGGCGGAGCATTTGTAGGGCTTGACAAAATTATTGAAAAACGTTTGAATGACACATCAAGTCTTGGTTTTAATGCAAAAGTAACAAGCGAAACAGAAAAGGTGAGCGCGGATATTGTTAAAGGCGTTCAACCAAACGACCTTATTAAATTTGGACTTATTCCAGAGTTTATTGGGAGACTTCCTGTGGTTGTTGGACTTGATGATCTTGATGAAGGTGCATTATCAAAAATTTTGGTTGAGCCAAAGAACTCAATTATAAAACAATATAAACTTATGTTTAAGATCGACGGTATAGACATAGAATTTTCCGAAGATGCTGTTCGTGCTGTCGCAAAGAAAGCAATGGATTTAAAGACTGGGGCAAGGGGACTTCGCACTATTCTTGAAACTAAAATGAATCGACTAATGTACGCTGTTCCAAGTCAAAAAGATATATCCAAGATTATTGTAACAGATAAGTTTATAGAAATCGAGGACAGTGAACCTGAGATAATAAAACTAGAAGAAGCCTCCAAAAAGCAAGGAAATATTGCTTAATGATAACGCTATATTTTGTGGATTGTATGTACATGCAACCTACAAAGTATAGTGTTTTTTGATTTAAATGGCCAATATAGACCTTGTTTGCATATAACTTTAATGGAGGACTATATATGCGAAGGATGTTTAACATTTATAACAATAACATGAGTCAAGAGAGTAAACTTCTTACAATTCAAAATTGTCGTGAGGATATAATTGGAGAACTTGACGCGATTATTCAATATGCAAATCATTATTACGCGACTGAAGATCTTGTTACAAGGGCAACAATTCTTGATATAATGGAAGAAGAAAAACTTCATGTTGGTCAACTCTTTGGCTTGCTATTTAGTCTCGATCCTACATCTAAAACACAATTTGAAGAGGGGATTAAAGAGTTTGAAGAATTAAAAGACAAAATGAAATAAAAAATCGGGAACTTCCCGATTTTATTTTTGATCAAGTTTTGTTTCTGGTTGTAACTTATTGAAAGCGTTATGGATAGCTTCGACAGTATTATTTTTAAGAGGAATGTCAAGAGTTAGCGCATTAGAACTTACTTTAATGTTGGTGATTTCTTTATCTTCCAAATACATACATATCACGAACAAAGAAATTTGGGAAAGGATACCTTCAAGGTTGTATATATAAGAGCAAAGTAAAAATTGAACCTAGAAAATTCTAGGTTCAATTTAGTTTCTTTTTGGTGCGGGCGGTGGGACTTGAACCCACACTCTTTCGAACACGCCCCTTAAACGTGCGCGTCTGCCATTCCGCCACGCCCGCATACCCATTTATTCAGTGTACTTTGTAAGTATACATAATTCAACAAGCGTTGTCAAGCAATTTTATAAGCAATTTATAAGATTTTTAAAATCTTCTGGAAATTCCACTTCAAGCTGCAAATTGGCTTTTGTGAAGGGGTGGGTGAAGGTGATTTCCTTACATACAAGGGCGGTGTGACTAATTTTATCGCACTTTTCTCCATATATTTCATCTCCAAAGAGTGCGTGTCCTATATTTGAAAGATGAACACGGATTTGGTGTGTTCTTCCATGGGTAAGCTTTAATTTTACAAGAGTAAAATCTTTATAGTTTTTAATCGGCGATACATAGGTGATAGCTTCCTGTCCGTCATCGGATATAACGCGTTTTCTTTGGTTTATTCCATCAATATTTATAGTTTTAATAGGTTTATTGATTGTAATAGGCTCGTTGATTTGCCCTTTGCATATGGCAAAATATGTCTTATCTATTTGTTTGAGTGCGTTATAGGACATCAAGTTCTTGGCAAACACGACAATGCCGGCAGTGTCCTTGTCCAGACGATTTATTGCACGAAGAGTAAAGTTCTCAATTTTTGGGGATAGATAGTACGAAACAGCACCTGCAAGATTTTCGGTATAGTGGGACTTTGTGGGGATTGTTGTGAGTCCGCTTGGTTTGTTGACGATCAAATAATACTCATCTTCGTACACTACATCTAATGGTAGTATGCATTGCATAATACTAGATTTTGTATTGTTGTCAGTTACAATTTCAAGTATGTCACCAGTGGTAAGTTTTTCGCGAACAGTGACTGGGGTGCCGTTTTTCTTAACAAAACCAAGTTCACGGCGTAAAAAAGTTATATACCTTTCTGAAAAACCATTGGTTTTTAAATAGTGGTATACGCTTTTGTATTCTTTATCAATATTGAATTTTTGTGTTTGCATTAAGTTTATAATAACATATGTGAATTGTTTATCCAAACAAATCCTTAAAATCAGTTGACAAAAAGTTTATAAATTTGTTATAGTTTTAAGTAACAATGACGATGATGAAAGACTAGTAACTTTAAATTATCTTTTTCAGAGAGTCCGCTATTTGCTGGAAGGCGGGTAAAGATGGTAAAGTGAATTCACTTTTGGAGTTGCATGGGGGAACAAATAAATTATTTTAAGTAGTTCATGCCGGAGCCTTACCGTAATATAAGGGAATTAAGGATATTTGATAATGTAAAATTATTAAATATTGAATTTAGGTGGTACCGCGGAAGGTTTCTTTCGCCCTAAGATGTTGGGGAGAGAAATCTTTTTTTGTTATATAAGGAGTGGATATGAAAGAACGATTATTAGAAATTAAACAAAAGGCATTAGAACAACTTCAAAATGTTGCAACGAGTCAAGGGTTAAATGAGATTAGGGTGAGTGTTTTGGGTAAGCAGGGACAGCTTACTTCTATCTTGCGTGGAATGAGAGATATTCCAGCAGAAGAAAGGGCAACCGTTGGTGCACTTGTCAATGAAGTGCGCAATGTTATAGAAAATGCAATTAAAGAGAAGGAGGAGTATTTTGCTCAAAAGGCACTTGAAGCCAAACTTGCAAACGAGCAGGTGGATGTTACTTTGCCTGCAACGGAAATTAGAACTGGGGCACCAAGTATTTTGGAACATATTGTTGAAGAGATTGAAGAGGTGTTCATGTCAATGGGTTACGATGTTGTGGATGGCCCAGAGATTGAGGAGGACAAATACAACTTTGAACTTTTGAATATTCCAAAGGGACATCCTGCAAGAGATGCTCAAGATACCTTCTATATTGAGGACGAAAAAGTTCTTTTGCGTAGTCAAACTTCGCCTGTTCAGGTTCGAACTATGCTTGCTGCGGGTGGGGATAAGCCTATAAGGATGATTTGTCCGGGGAAAACCTATCGACGAGATGCTGATGACGCAACGCACTCTCACCAATTCATGCAGATTGAAGGCTTGCTTGTTGATAAGAATATAAGCCTCTCCAATCTTAAGGGGACTTTTGATGTAATCGCAAAGAGGTTGTTTGGCGAGGGCTGTGAAACGCGATTCAGACCAAGTTACTATCAATTTACTGAACCTTCTGTAGAAACGGATATTTCATGTTTTGTGTGTAAAGGGAAGGGATGTTCATTATGTAAAAATTCTGGCTGGATAACGGTAAGTGGAGCAGGTATGGTGCATCCAAATGTACTTCGAAATTGTGGATATGACCCTGATGTATGGACTGGTTTTGCTTTTGGATTTGGTGCAGAAAGGCTTGCCATGCTTAAGTATGGGATAAGCGACATAAGAAAATTCTACCTGACTGATTTGAGAGAAACTAATGTATTTGATAGGAGGGAAGGATAAATGATAAGCTTGGATTGGGTTAAGGATTATATTGATATAGAAGACCAAAAGCCGCAGGAACTTGCTGTTAAGATAACCAAGGCTGGCGTGAATATAGAAAAGGTTGTTGAAAGTCGCATAAATAATTTAGTGATTGGAAAGGTGTTAGAATGCGTTATGCATCCAGACAGCGACCATTTGCATATTTGTCAGGTTGATATAGGCTGTAAGGTAACGCAGATTGTGTGTGGTGCCCCAAATGTACGAGAGGGTATTAAAGTGCTTGTTGCTCTTCCTGGCTGTGTGCTTCCTGGTGACTTTGAGATTAAGGTTGGAAAAATCCGTGGGGTAGAGTCAAATGGAATGATTTGTGCTTTGTATGAACTTGGGCTTGAGAAAAAGACAGAAGAAACATATGCCAAAGGGATTGCGGAAATTGAAACAGGTTTAGAGCCGGGATCTGATGCAAATATCTATCTAGGCACTGATGACACTATGTATGAACTTGATGTGCATAAGCATAGAAATAACGACTGTTATTATCACATTGGCTTCGCATATGAGATTGCGTCTATTCTTAACAGAAAGGTAAAGCTTCCACAGGCAAACTATGCTGCTATAAATGAAGACGTGAAGGATTATGCCAGCGTGGAAGTTCAAACTGAGAAATGTCCTTACTATCTTGCTAAAATGGTTAAAGGCGTAAAGATTAAGGAATCGCCAGAGTTTATCAAAAAGCGTCTGATTGCGGCAGGTATGCGACCAATCAATAATGTTGTGGACATTTCAAACTATGTAATGCTTGAGTATGGCCAACCTTTACATTTCTTTGATAAAGATAAGGTTGGGAATAAGATTTTGGTTCGTGATGCTAAAGACGGTGAGGAAATTGTTACTTTGGATGGCAATAAACGGATTTTAAAATCTTCTGATATTGTCATTACTGATGGGGCTAAACCTATTTGCATAGCTGGCGTAATGGGTGGTGAAAATACTGAGGTCGATGAAGACACAAAGGACATTTTAATTGAAAGTGCGATATTTGATGCTATTAGTATTCGATATACTGCGGCTGGTCTTGACCTGCGTAGTGAGGCGTCCATCAGATATGGTAAGGGATTAAATTATGAGTATACTTTAAGTGCGATTGAACGTGCATGCTCTTTGCTTGAAAAATATGCAGGTGCTAAAGTTTTAAAGGGGATAATCAGGCATGATAAGATCGATAAAAAAGTTAAAATCGTGAAGTTTAAGACTGCAACGGTTGCTTCTATGCTTGGTTTAAAACTTAGTGATGAAGATGTTAAGACAGAATTGAAGAGGCTTGATTTTCCATATGAATATAACGAAGGGCTTTTTACCGTAACAATTCCAAACAGAAGGCTGGATATTGACGAAAATGTCAATGATATCGCCGAAGAAATTGGTCGGTTGTATGGATACCATAATTTACAGTCTAGCCTGCCTTGCGTTAATACCAAGCGTGGCGAATATATCGGCGATGTAAAGTTGAGGAAGGAAGCTTCTAAAAGATTAAGGGCGCTTGGCTTGAATGAAAGTAAAACATATACGCTTATAAGTGAGGAAATGGCAAAAACTTTCAACTATGATGGAAAGCGACCAATAAGGCTTCCTAATCCAATGACAATTGATAAATCGGTGATAAGAACATCCTTGCTTCCTTCACTAGTAAATGTGTATGAGTTTAACAAAGCACGTAATGTTAAGGACGTCATGCTTTATGAAATTTCTAAGACGTATGACGTTGATTATGTTGAAGACGCCAAAGCGGCAATACTTATGAAGGGTAGTTATCTCTTAAATGAGTGGCAAGGCGTGAATGTAAAAGCAGATTTCTATTGCTTGAAAGGAATAGTTGAAAATCTTTTGAATTATTTAGGTTTTAAAAATAGATATAGTTTTGTAAAAGCGGAAATCTCCGACCTTCATCCTGGAATATCTGCCAATATTGTTGTAGACAGAGATGTTGTTGGAGTGATTGGTCGAGTGCATCCACGCCTACAAAAAGAAGATATATTTGTAGCAGAGTTGTCTCTTACGAAATTATATAATAAGCAAATAAAGCCGTTAAAATTTAAAGAGGCAAACAAATATCCTGAAATGGTTAAAGATGTTGCTTTTGTAATGAATAATGACCTAGAAAGTGAGATCATTAGGACTCAAATAAAACGTTCAGGTGGAAAGTTGCTGGATTCAATTAAGGAATTTGACGTTTATAAAAATGTTGAACCGGGCAAAAAATCTATAGCGTACTCACTTACCTTTAAGGATACAACAAAGACGCTACTTGAAGATGAAGTGATGGCTGTGTTTAACAAAATAATTAAAGATGTGCAAGATAAAACTGGAGCAGTTTTAAGGTGATTTGTGTGTAGTATATTTTGCATACTACAATATGCTGTATTTATGTTGTGCTAAGGGGAAAGAATTTGGTTTATTTAGATAATGCTGCGACAACTAAAATGTTTGAAGAATGTGCGGATGTGCTTAAAAAATATGCGTGCATGGATTTTTATAATCCTTCCGCAGAATATGGTCAGGCTGTAAATATTTCGCGTGAATTGGATAATGCTCGAAAGTCGCTTCTAAACAAGCTTGGTGCAAGTAAAGGAGATGTCGTTTTTACCGGCGGGGCAACTGAAAGTAATAATCTTGCCGTTATGGGCAGCGTACGAAATGGCAGCTGGGAATATGTTTTTTCTGCAGGTGAGCACCCGAGTGTTTTCAATGTTGCACATCATTTGAAGGAGTTGGGGCATATTGTGCATTTTGTTCCTCTTCAAAGGAATGGTCAAGTGGATTATGATGCTTTGAAAACTATGTTAAACAAGAATACTAGGCTTATTTCAATTATGCATGTGAGCAATGAAACTGGTGTAATAAATGATTTGGCCAAAATAAGCCAGATTCGTGATGAGTATGCTTCTAAAGCGCTTTTTCATGCTGATGGGGTACAGGCATTTTGTAAGATGCCGTTTAGATTGGATGAGCTTGGGGTTGATTTATATTCAATTTCAGCACACAAATTTCATGGGCCGAAGGGTGTTGGTGCACTTTATGTCAAAAATAAGAGCTCTCTTAAAAATATTGTCTATGGCGGTGGACAGGAAGGAGGCTTTCGCTCTGGTACTGAAAACGTTGCGGGTATAAAAGCTATGCAATGTGCATTTGAGCAGATTGATGTGGCTGAAAACTTTGAAAAGGTCCAAGATTTAAAAAGACAGTTTTTGAGCATTGTGGCTGGTTGTAATGGTGCTATGTATGTGGATAGTGAAAGTCCCTATATTGTCAGTTTAAGTTTTGAAGGTGTGAATGGCGAAACTTTAATGCGTGCTGTTGAAGATCAGATGATTGTAGGTATGGGCAGTGCTTGTTCTGCAAAACATGCTGGTAATCGAATTTTAAAAGAAATGAAGTTTTCCCCAGATAAGATTAAGTCAAGTATTCGTGTTAGTTTTAATGCTTATTTAAGTTTGGAAGATGTAAAAAATGCGGGGAATTACTTAGTTGAGACCTATGAGAAATTGTTGGAGAAAGTGAAATGAGTAAGGTGATATTGTTGAGATTTGGAGAGCTGTATTTAAAGGGTAAAAATCGCAACATTTTTGAAAGACAGCTTATAGAAAATATAAAGACAAAATTGAAGGGTGAGAAATTTGAGTTTGCTTACACCTTTGGTCGATATATCATAAGCGGATATGAACAAGTGCGAGAAGATGCAATTGTAAAAAAACTTCAGATAGTTTTTGGACTGCATAGTTTAAGCGTGGCGACTGAAGTGGATGCAACAATCGAGGATATTCAGTCTGAGGTTTCTAAAATTAAACTGTGTAATAAATCATTTAAGGTGAATGTCAATCGTGCAGACAAAAACTTTCCAATAAAGTCAATGGATTTTGCGGCTGAGCTTGGCGGAGTTGTTCTTGATAATAACGAATGTAAGGTGGATTTATATAATCCTCAAGTTGTAATTAATGTTGATATCCGAGAAAATAAAAAGGCATATATATATTTTGAAAATATTATGTGTCAGGGCGGACTTCCTCTTGGAAGTGCAGGCAAAGCGTTATTGCTATTATCTGGTGGAATTGACAGCCCTGTTGCTGGCTATTTAATGTCAAAGCGTGGACTTGAAATTGAGGCGCTTCATTTTCATTCCTATCCATATACAAGTGAGCGTGCAAAAGAAAAGGTTGTCGAACTTGCCCGAAAATTAACAGGCTATACTGGAAAAATAAAATTGCATGTTGTTTCGTTTACCAAGGTGCAAGAAGCGATTCATAAAAATTGTGTTCCCGAGTATATGATAACAATCATGCGTAGGATTATGATGAGGATTGCTGAGCGAATTTGTGAGCAGAATAATCTCGGTGCGATTATCACTGGGGAAAGTCTTGGGCAGGTGGCAAGTCAGACTATGCAAAGTATGACTGTTACCGGAAATGTGATAAACAGAGTTCCAATATTTAGACCGTGTATTGCTATGGATAAAACTGAAATTATGGATATTGCAAATAAGATTGATACCTATGAAACTTCAATCCTTCCTTATGAAGATTGCTGCACGGTGTTCCTGCCAAAATATCCGGTAATTAAACCAACCATAGAAAAGGCGGAAAAAGAAGAATCTCGTCTTAACCTTAATGCTTTGATTGAAGAGTGTCTAGCGGGGGAAGAGATTATAGTAATAGAATAAAAAAAGAGAGCTTTCAAAGTTCTCTTTTTTTGTTTATGAATTTTCGTCGTCTTTGTTTTTGTCTTTTTTTAAAGCTTCGCCATAGAGCATTCCGTAAAGAGAAAAAGTGATGGGAACTGCAACGTAACTTATTATTCTGTCAATTCTTTTGTTTTTATATTCTTTCTTTTCTTCCGAATTATTAAAACAGTCGTCAAAGAATTGAGTTGAGTTGTAGTATGCCTTCTTCTCTTCATATTCATTTGTGGCATTAATAAGCTCTTCTTTTTCAATCTCTCCGTTGCTAAGTTTGTTGGCAAGAATTTGAATATTTTCTTCTCTGTTGGCAAGGTCTAAGTCGGCGGCTTCTCGCTGAAGTTTATAGCTTTCTGAAGAAGCGAATGCTTTGATGGCTTCCTCTTCTCTATCAATAGAGTGGTGAAATCCCCAGTTTGCTGCACCAAATGCAACGAGGGCAGCAGCTGCTGAACATGCAAATATAACTCTTCTTTTACTCATATTGTTTCTCCTTTGTGATTTTATTATAACATATCGGGGGGGGGTAAAAGTCAATACCTTTTTCAAAGTTTTTTCTGTTTTTGGGCTTATGCATACTCATGAATAAACATAAATTTGATTTTTATAATTTTGCATAAAGTTAAATTAATATAAAAATTGCGTGAATAATTATGCAAAAATCACTTGCATAATTATAAAATATGTTGTATAATAATCAAAAATGCATGAATAAACATAAATTTATATTTATGCATAAATGGCTACATCGCCCTAAAATAAAGGGATGTAGCGATTTTAAGGAGAGGATTATGGCAAGAA
The DNA here is from genome assembly GCA_948466185.1 of uncultured Christensenella sp. Lineage (GTDB taxonomy): Bacteria > Bacillota > Clostridia > Christensenellales > UBA1242 > Caccovivens. The sequence goes on along the minus strand of CAOJZM010000003.1, from coordinate 100,615 downwards.
GCGCAAGGCAGTCAAAAATCTTGGAACTTATATCCACAAAAGAGATTGAAACCCAAGAGGATCTGGCTAGAGAACTTAAAAATGCAAATTTTGATATAACGCAAGCAACCATATCAAGAGATATTAAGGAACTTGGCTTAACCAAAATTTTGTCTAGCTCAGGCAAATATAAATACTGTTTTGTTGGTGGCGAAGAACAGGTAATCTCCAATAAGTACATAAGCATCTTCAAGGAAGCTGTTATTTCTGTTAAATCCGCTCTTAACATTGTTGTCATCAAAACCATAAAAGGTTTGGGTGCGGGGGTATGTAGTTTTGTTGATAAACTTAACCTTACCGACCTTATGGGTGCGACCTGCGGTGATGATACTGTGATGCTTGTATTTCCATCCACAACCCTTGCAAGTGAAATTGTTATTACTCTCAATCAAATTCTCGCCTAAGGAGAAGTTATGCTTGAAACTTTAAAAATCAAAAATGTTGCCTTAATCAAAGATTTGGAATTAAATTTTAGAAAGGGCTTTAATGTTCTTCTCGGTGAAACGGGTGCGGGTAAGAGCATTATTTTTGATGCACTCAATTTTGTGCTTGGTGCAAAAGCAGATAAAACTCTTCTAAGGACTGGCGAAACGCAAATGAAGGTGGAGGCTCTTTTTACTGAGTTATGTGAGCCGGCTATCAATGCACTTAAGGAGATTGGCGTATTTGAGGAAGATCAAGAAGAAATTTTGCTTTCAAGAACTCTTGATTGTGACGGCAAAAATATAATTCGAATCAATGGAAGCCCGTCAACATCTCAAATTCTTAAAGCGTGTGGAAGTGTGCTTGTGGACAGCTATTCTCAACACGAAAGTATGGAACTGCTTAAAAGCAAAAATCATCTTGCAATGCTGGATAAACTTGGTGGAGAGAATACAAGAGAACTTAAAGATAAACTTAAAACCGCGTATGAGGAATATTCGTCTATTTTAAAACGTATCAAAAGTTTGGGTGGTGACGAATTTGAACGTGAGAGGGCTAGGGAGCTTTTGGATTATCAAATAAAGGAAATATCATCCGCCGAAATCTATGCTGGTGAAGCAGAAGAACTTAAACAAAAGATAGAACGCTTTTCCAGCAGTGAGAAGATATTTGAAGCGGTAAATGAATGTGAAAACCTGCTTGAATGTTCAAGTATGAGTGCAATAAATAATGTGCATGAAGCTATTGGGCTTATTACGCCACTAACAAAAATTGACGAAATTGAGAATGCTAGGGATAGATTAAACAATGTTAAGTATGAACTTCAGGATATAGCGGAAACACTTAAAGATATCCGTGATAACACAAGTTATGACGAAGGGGAACTTGAAAAACTTGATAGGCGAAAGGATTTGATAAAGCTGCTTTGCAAAAAGTATGGTGGAAGTGAGGAGAAGGTCCTTGAATATCTGCAAGAGGCGACCTTGAAGTTGGAAGAACTTAATAATAGTGAACTTATGCTTGATAAACTTGAAAAACAAAAGCAAACTTTTGAGAAATCATTAAATGATTTGAGTGAACAATTAAGTATAGAGAGAAAAGAAATTGCACATGAGATAGAAAGTAAGATGGTGGACGAATTGAAACAACTTGGCATGAAGTCCACAAGTTTCGTGGTCCATTTTGATAGACTTACGGGATTCTCTGAAAATGGCTTTGATGAAGTGGAATTCAATTTCTCAGCAAATAAGGGGCAAGAAGTTAAAGCACTTGCCAAAACTGCTTCTGGTGGCGAGATGAGCCGTATTATGCTGGCTTTTAAAACGATTTTTGCACAAATTGGGTCTGCTGAAACACTTATCTTTGATGAGGTGGACACAGGAATCAGTGGCGAAATAGGCTATGTGGTTGGAGAAAAACTATCTGGCTTGACATCAAATGGGCAGGTATTATGTGTAACGCACTTGGCACAAGTGGCAAGCCAAGGAAATGCTTTTTACTTTGTTTCAAAAAGCAATGATAATGCAACTACATATACTCATGTAAAGCAGCTTCAAGGTGAAGAAATTGACTATCAACTTGCACGTATGCTTGGAGGAGACAACGTCACTAGTGTTGCTCTTGCCCATATAAAAGAGATGAGAAAGAGGACTGGAAAAGCATAATTTAACTAAATTCGAACAGACTAACACTTATGCGGTTAGTCTTTTTTCTTTATTTATATTTTTTGAATTGAAGTTTCTGGCCGTGGTGGGAGGAATCATGAAATTTATAAGGAAGTTTGCTTGGGCAGTTTATATCTTTGTCTTTCTTTCGCTTGCAATTGTAAGCAATGTAAATTTTAAAGAGATATATTCACTTCCGGATGGTTTTGTTGCAAGTTTTAGCGATATAGATAATGTAAATGAACATTCTCTTTTGGGGGGATTTGTTCGTGCAAGTCTTGAGAAAAATCAAACCAGTGTTGACAGTCAGCATGACAATGAGGGGGCTATTATTTTTAAACTCTTCAACCTCATTCCAATCAGAAAGGTTAATGTTCAAATCTTGCCGGAAGAAGAGGTTTATGTTGGTGGTGTCCCAATTGGACTGAGCCTTAATTCTTATGGCGCAATGGTTGTCAGTGACACCCTTGTTACCACCGAGAATGGCAAGGTTGAGACACATAAAAGTTCAAATTTTAAGGCTGGCGATATTATAAAAAAAATAAATGGCAAAGAGGTTAAGGAAATTTCAGATATTAAGCAGATCCTCTCTGGTGTGCAAGATGAAAATATAGAAATTGAGTATATGCGTAAAAATGCGGATAAAACTGCAAAAGTAAAATTATTAAAAGATGACGAAGGAAGATACAAACTTGGACTGTGGGTCCGGGATGATATATCGGGTATTGGCACACTCACTTATGTAGATAAAGAAACTCACAATTATGCGGCTTTAGGTCATCCTGTAACTGATAACAGCGGGGGTAATATAATTCCCATATCCAATGGAAAAATTTATGAATGCTCTTTGCTGGGGATAAATAAAGGGGAGCGAAATAATCCTGGGGAACTTCGTTGTTTATTTATGCAAAGTGATGAAAGAGGAAGCGTAGAAAAAAATACAAGGTTTGGTATCTTTGGTCATATTGACGATATAGAGAATTTGGTTGATAGTAACTTGACTGCTAAAATTGGGGGAAGGCTTGGAGTGAAGCCCGGGAAAGCGACGATTGTATCAAGCGTAAGTGGAATAAGAGAAGAATACGAGATTGAAATCATCAAGGCAAGTTATCAATCAAAGTCCAGCGATAAAAGCATTGTTTTTAGGGTAAAGGATAAACGCTTATTAGACCTCACAGGAGGTATTGTTCAAGGAATGAGTGGCTCTCCAATTATTCAGAATGGAAAGATTATTGGTGCGGTAACACATGTCTTCCTTTCTGATCCGACAAAGGGATATGGAGTTTATACAGACTGGATGAAGTGATAAGATATTATATGTACGTAATTTGCGTACATAAAAATTTGGTTATTGGACAATATAAAATTAAGGAGGTAAAAATGGCAATTGCAAATCTTATAGCTTTTATTATTCTCTTAATTGGGGGAATGAATTGGGGGCTTGTTGGGATTTTTAAATGGAACTTAGTTGAAGCTATTTTTGGAGGTTTCAATGTAGGTGCTATAATTATCTATATATTAGTTCTGATTGCTGCATTATGGCTTATAATTTCAGCCATAATCAACAAGGGCGTCATCCGTATTTGGCCAAAAAGTAATGATAAATAAAAAAGACGTCGCATTAGCGATGTCTTTTTTAACACAAAATTCTTTTATTTTTATTGATTTATTTAAGTTTAACGGTTGCGCCAGCTTCTTTAAGCTTTGCTTCGATTTCTTTTGCTTCAGCTGTTGGAACGTTGTCTTTGATTTTGCTTGGAGCGCCATCAACAAGTGCTTTAGCTTCGCTAAGTCCAAGTCCAGTGATTTCTCTTACAACTTTGATAACTGCGATTTTGTTAGCTCCAACTTCAGCGAGTTCAACTGTGAATTCGCTCTTTTCTTCTGCAGCGGCAGCAGCTCCTGCAGCAGGTGCAGCAGCAACTGCAACAGGGGCAGCAGCACTAACACCAAATTTTTCTTCAAGTGCCTTAACAAGTTCAGACACTTCAACAATAGTTAATTTTGAAATTTCATCAACAAATTTTGTAATATCAGCCATTTTTATTTTCCTCCGATTTTATTTTATTTATATTTTGTAAGCATTTTATTGCTTAGAAAGTGGCTAGGCCACTATTTTGTTGCTATTGCATTTAAAGCGATAGCGAGCCCTTGTGTAGGGGCATTAAGAACTCTGCAAAGTGCACTAACAGGCCCATTGAGAGTACCAAGTAATTTGGCAAGTAATACTTCTTTGCTTGGAAGTTTTGCGAGTTCTTCAATTTCCTTGCTTTCAACGAAGTTTCCATTAAGTAAACCAAATTTAACGGTTAGTTTCTTTGTCTTTGTAGCGGCCTCGCAAACAATTTTTGCGCCGGCAACTTCATCATCATAACTAAAAGCAACCGCACTTGTGCCTTGAAGATATTCTTCAGCACCTTGGATACCGAGTTCGTTGAGTGCAAGGAGCATTAATCTGTTTTTGTAAACTTTGTATTCGCTGCCGTTCTTTTTGAACTCGCGGCGTAATGCAGTGTCTTCTTCAACAGTAAGTCCGCGATAATCAACGAAAGTTACAGATTTTGCCTTTGAAAGCTTATCTTTAATTTCGCTGACTATTTGCTTTTTAGCTTCTAAATTCGCACTCATGTCCTTTTCTCCTTTTAATAAGAATTTTGTGTTGTATTAAAATAAAAATCTCTATGCCATAGGAATGAGGGCATAGAGATAAAAAATTAAATTTATCTAAACCTCTTCCTCGGCAAGCACATTTAAAATGTTTACGCGGATGAACCACACTTGCTGTCTATGGACAAGACTTTATCTTAACGAGATTTATTATACATAAAGAAAATCTGGTTGTCAACTGTTTTTTGTTATTTTTATATTTTATTTTTAGATAAATTTTGTATTTAGAGATAAATAAAAAGTGCCTAAGACACACAAAAAAGAAGACCTATAATAAAGAATCTTCTTTTTCGCATAATGTGAAGCATATCTCCTTCACATTTATTATGTTGTGTCAATTTCAAAATAATATTCACACAAATTTAAATTTTTTCATAAACTTTTCCGTCGTTTAATAAATATTCTGTGCCATATAGTTTAAGCTCGTCTCCGTTGTATAGGTAGTAGGAGCCATCTGGAATGGCATGAATGTTGCGGTTAAAGCTGAATGGTGCAATATAGTCATTTACAACATCGATTCCGTCATATTGATATTGATAAGTGCGCCCATTAAAGTGAGGAATCAAAAGGCCATCAAACAAACCAAGCCCATTGACGTAAAGGGGTTGGCCTATATCACTTGCTTTTTCTGGGAAGTTTAATATTTTATCAAACATTGTCATGTTGCCGGTGGATATGCCAATAAGAATACCTTTAAAATTTTTGAGGTGTTTTTTGAAATGAATTTTGTTAAGGAAATCCATTTGAGATGTCATTTTCCCGCCAAGGAGAATGATTATACTTGCATTCTCGATGATTTCCTTGGCATTTTTTTCATTTCTGTTATCAAGTACAATTTCTTCCTTAAAATGAAAACCACTTAATCTAAAAGACTGAAATCTGTATGCAGCTATATAATCATTAAGTTCGTGTCCATTAGGGTTCTTTGCTATAACAACGATACTATTTGTGTGGGGAAGGTGTTTTTGAATATTAGATAGCAGGTCATTTCTATTATCAATTCTAATTGCGTGATTTTCACCATTTTCATCTCTTATTTGTGTTGGAAGCTGGCTTGCCAGTATTGCTTTAAATTTGTAATTTCTCATATTATTCACTCCTTAGTTTAACTTTATCGGCGACTGCTTTTCGCATATCTTCATTGATTGCAGCGTAATGTTTCTTGGTTGTATTTACGTCCTTATGTCCAAGCACATCTGCAACAATGTAAATGTCTTTTGTTTCACGATATAAATTTGTTCCGTAGGTACTTCGTAGTTTGTGCGGAGAGATCTTTTTTAGAGGGGAGGCAAGCTGAGCAAACTTCTTGACCAATTCCTCTACCGCTCTGACAGAAATACGTTTGTTTTGCAGAGATATAAACATGGCATTTTCATCCTTGTCAAGTTCTAATGTAGAGCGTTTTTCTAGCCAAGTTTTAAGTGCCATGGCCACTTCATTTGAAAAGTATAATACTGCTTGATTTCCACCTTTTCGAGTTACAACAAAGGCATTTTGGCTAAAATCAAAACTGTTTATATTGAGTCCGACAAGCTCGGAAATACGTATTCCAGTACCTAAAAACAGGGTAATGATGGCATTATCACGTTCAAATGTGTTCTTGTTATAGGATATTTGCCTTTTGGTAAATTCAGCAGGATTTTCAACTTTATTCATTAGGGCGGCAACCTCATGCTGCTCAAGTCGAATAATCTCTTTATTATGTAGTTTAGGAGTTTCAATCTTGCTGGCTATATTTGCAGACAACATATTGTGGTTAAATAGGTATTTGAAAAGGCTTCGAATGGAGGCAAGCTTACGTGCCTTTCCCTTTTCACCATTTCTATAAGTTTTTCCGTCTTTCTCATAAATGGCAATATATGAAAGAAACTGTTCAAAGTGGCGTGCGTTTAAGGAGTCAAGATCAGCAGTTGTAATGTTTTCTGGCGGCTTTTTAAAAACAAACTCGGAAAGATAATCGAAAAACACCATAAAATCCATAGCATAATTATATCTTGTAAGGGAGGAGGTGTTGTTTTCCACTCCTACAAAAAAGTCGTAGCAAAATTCTGGCAGGTGGTCAAGGTATTTTCCTGTCTTTACTCTGTTTTGCATATCTCGCTTTTCATAAAAGGAAGGCTTTTCCATAATTTTTATTATAAACTATTTAAAGATTAAAAGTAAAGCGATTTGTATACCATATATAGTAGTATTCTGCACATACAACATACAAGACAATAATGTATGCTTGTATTTATGCTTTAATTACTTGACTAAATTTTTGCTAAAATTTATACTTAATTAAAATTAAGGAGAAAAAGATGATTGACATTAATATTATAAGAACGAACCCTGAACTTGTTAAAGAGAATATTAAAAAGAAATTTCAAGATAAGAAACTGCCTTTTGTTGATGAGGTAATAAAGCTGGATAACAAAATAAGAGCGTTAAAGCAGGAAGGAGATAGTTTGCGTGCAGCAAGGAACACCTTAAGCGGCAAAATTGGACTTTTAATGCGTGAAAAGAAACTCGAAGAGGCAAATGAAGTTAAAGCCACCGTTGTAAAAAATAATGAAAGAATTGCCGAAATTGAAGCAGAGGAGGCTGTTTTTTCTGAACAACTTAAAAAGCGTATGATGGCAATACCTAATATTATTGCTGATGACGTTCCAATAGGAAAGGATGACAGCGAAAATGTGCCAAGAGAGTATTTTGGCGAAGCAAAAGTGCCAGATTTTGAAATACCATATCATGCTGATATTATGGAAAAACTGTCTGGGCTTGATCTTGATAGTGCAAGACGCACAAGTGGTAACGGCTTTTATTATTTGACTGGGGATATTGCAAGGCTGCATTCTTCAATTTTGTCATATGCTCGTGATTTTATGATAGATAATGGTTTTACTTATTGTGTTCCGCCTTTTATGATTCGCAGCGATGTTGTGAACGGTGTTATGAGTTTTGAAGAAATGGAAAATATGATGTACAAGATTGAAGGTGAAGATTTGTATCTTATTGGTACAAGTGAACATTCCATGATTGGTCGTTTTAAAGATACAATTGTAAAGGAAGAAAGTTTACCATTAAAACTGACCTCATATTCTCCTTGTTTTAGAAAGGAAGTTGGTGCACATGGGATTGAAGAACGTGGTGTTTATCGTATACATCAATTTGAAAAGCAGGAAATGATTGTTATCTGTAAACCTGAAGAGTCAATGACATGGTATAATAAAATGTGGCAACTTTCAGTGGAATTTTTCAGAAGTCTTGATATCCCAGTTAGAACACTAGAATGTTGTAGTGGTGACCTTGCAGATCTAAAGGTGAAAAGTTGCGATGTAGAGGCGTGGAGTCCAAGACAAAAGAAATATTTTGAAGTGGGTTCTTGTTCAAACTTAGGAGATGCACAGGCAAGAAGACTTGGAATTAGATATAAAACTAAAAATGGATCTGTGCTTGCGCACACTTTAAATAATACAGTTGTGGCTCCACCACGTATGCTTATTGCATTTTTAGAGAACAATATCAATGCTGATGGAAGCGTAAATATACCTAAGGCGCTTCAAACTTATATGGGCGGCAAACAAAAAATAGAACCAAATAAATAGAGATTATTATAAAATAACCTTTATATTTATACAACAGAGAATGAGGGGTGTTTATGAAAGGAGAAATCATCACAAGAGATCTTATTGAAGGGATTGTTCGAACTTCTAATGCTGAATTTTTGGAAGGTACAGATAAAAAAGTTCAATCTCTTTTGTCTCTTGCTATAGAAAATCTTTCACAAAAGATTCCTTATATTAATTTCGACAACTCATATCTGCAACCAATGAATGAGTTGTTGACTGGTGGATTTACAGATATATCATCGTTTACCTATTTTTTAGCGATTGATAGTTCACAGCTGGAACTAAACACAATAAGAAGCGATGATAAATGGAAAAAATTAAAAGCAAGAGTGATTTATGCTTGGAAAAATCGAAAGCCACAAAAAAAGAAGAGAAGAAAAAAAGATAAAGACTTAGAGATAACGCAAAGTAAACCTCGTGATTTTGATCCGTCATTTTATAATATTTTCAGTCTTGCAGAAGATTTACAAAAGAATATGACAGAATATTTAAGCCAAACATCCATTGTATATTTGGAAGGAAAACGTTTACGCATTGTTGGCAAAGACGATTTTGGCACAAATACTCAAATTGTAATATATCCAGTATTCTCAAATTATAATATATATAAATTTTATTTGGATAAAAAACGCGGTTTCTTATCAATCAATAATGACTTGAGGCTTGAACATTTAGATGAAAAACTTGAAAAGGTTGGTTATATTTATTCTCAAATGATAAAGGTGTTTAATGTGCTTTATTCTAATATAAATAAAGTGTTGCCAAATCAGTTATTTATTGAAAGTTTATTATATAATTGTCCCGATGAACTTTTTGTAGAAGATGTTTATCAAAGCTTTGTAAATATTATAAATTATTTATCAATGGCGGATGTAAAGAATTTTAAATCCATTATTAATGAAGATAAAAACATATTTAACGATATTTTATGCGGTAGCTCTGCGCTTGGTTATAAAAAGTTTTTAGATAAGCTGATGGATATGAAAGAATAGAAAATAAGCCCAAACTAATTTGTTATTAAAAAATAATAAACTAGTTCTATTTTATAGACTATTATGTGCTCATCTCTGCGTAAAACCTGTCTTTTACGCAGAGATTGTGAGGGTTTGCATACTAGTCTTTTTTATACCCTTCTGCAAAAAATTTATCAAGAACCTTAACCACGAGAAGCACAAAACTTAGATTTAAAAATAATACGAGGTTAAACACCCTCGTTTTTTATTTCTCTAAAAGAAAACTATACATTTCAAGCTGCTTTTTTAGCTTTTTATAATTTGGGCAATACTCTCCTACATGCAGCCAAAAAGCTTTCGAATGGTTTAATTCGAGTCCATGGCATAGCTCGTGTATAATCACGTAATGAATAAGTTCTTCAGGAAGCATTATTAATCGCCAGTTAAGCTTCATTTTGTAATTTCTGTCAAAACTACCCCATATACGTTTAGAATTTGTTAGTTTTACGCTATTGTATTTTAAATTATGGCAATTCCCCTCCACCATTAGAGGCAGCTTGTTTTCTGCCATATTATAGTAAAATTGTTGCAGGGTTTGTTTGAAAAGCTTATCTCCCTTTTTTTGAAAGGATATATTTATATCTTCAGGTTTATAACTTTTTCCTAGAATATAGACATAATTATTTAAATCAAATTTATTTTTAAATTCATTGACTTTTGCCATCTTAATTTTTTGTTTCTCAATCCAATGTTCTTTTTCATATAAAAATTCTTCTATTTTTGATAAAGGTGTCTTTAATGGCGCTTTGACAAGAATTTCCCCACTTTTATTTAAACTTATAGAAACTGTTTTTCTTTTTTGTCTTGTTAAATTATATACCATATTTTCAGTATACCTCTTTTATTGATAAATGTAAAATAATTTGTCGTTTTTTACATGTATGCAATGCATAATAGCACAATATAACGTGATTTTTTTGCATAATAGTGTCAAATTGTTTGACATAGTGGAGGGAATTTTCTATACTTTAATTAAAGAGGATTTAATATATGGATATATATGCAAAAGGTCAACTTTCTTTTCTAATCTTAAATTGCCTTCTTGAAAGAGATTTTTATGGTTTGGATATAATTTCGGAAATAAAAAATCGCTCAAATGGTAGAATTGACTTGAAAAAGCCAAGCGTTTATTCGAATCTTACACGTATGGAAAAACAGGGATATGTTTCTTCCTATATGCGTAGTAGTGATTTAGGGCCTAACAGACGTTATTACAGTGTAACTGAAAAAGGTCGTGGACTTTATCAAAGCCTAAAAGAAGAATTTGAGCGTAATCATTTTAATGTTTTCAGGGATTTTAACGAATCTGACGCTGTTATGGCCCCTGTTTCTTCTCAGCCTAATGTTGTCAATAATATTGTTGCAAGTCCTTCCCCTGCTTACAGCTCTGTGGCTGATGAGGATGAGGAAGAAGAGGAAGGTGTTTTTAAACAAGATGACTTCTTTGACTTTTCTTCGCTGGATGAAACTGTTTCTGAGAATAAAGAGAAAGAGGTTTATTCAACTTACACAGAAGAAACTTCAAAGGAAGAGATAAAAAATGATGCAGTTTTCCTTTCACCAGAAGAAAAGTTAGAGAGCCCAGTTGAAGAGGATCTGGAACAAACTGAGCAGTTAGCAGATGTTAAAGAATCCCCTGCTTCAATTATTCTTCAGCAGTCCGACTTTATTTCCCAACCTACATATGTCATTCAGCAAGAAACTATTCAAGAAAAAACTGTTGAGCAAGATATTGAAAATAGTGTGCCAATCGAAGAAAAACAAGTTGATGACGCAAAATTCATTGCTAAAACAGAAATAAATGACCCTGATTATAACAAGCGAATTTACGACATTACTAAGGATTTCAATAAATATCGTAAAAGACGTAGTTTTGCAGAGGACCAAATGTCAATTGAGGTAAGTGAAGTTTCACTTCAAGAGTCAGAAGTCAAAAAACAACAACGTTTAGATGATTTTAAGTCTGCATTGCTTGCAAATAAAAATAAATATAATGATCGTTTAGCTGAAGAAGAATTTAATCAAGTGCGTAATAACACTGTTGATAATAATTCCTCCATTCCACCTGTTCATGAGGAAAATACACAAACAGATGAGGAGCATCAAGATGATGGCGTGTTTATCACAAACAGAATTGAATCACTAAATCAAACAAGAAAAATTGAACCACCAAGATTAAAAATTATTGCTGAGAAGACGCCTTTACCTGCTCCTAAGCGTGACGCGACTATAGATCCATCTCATAAGGAAATTATTTCTAGGCTGTATTCTAAGAGCAAGGACTCTTCCGCAACTGAGGCTTTTAATCAATCCCCTCAAACCAATCAGTCAGCAATGCTCTATGATTATGAGGATTTAAAGGATTATTATAAGTCACAACATATTCCTTTCAAAACCTATGAACATGATAAGCCAGTTGTAAAGCATAATACTAATAAAATCAATCTTGTTGTAAGTTTAATCACTTTTGTTTTGATGAGTATTGCTTCAGCCGCTATATTCGCTGTGCTTTATACACATGGCTTGACCAATCCAAACACAAGTTTTCTTTATTTGATTTTGCCAGGACTCTTCTTCATTGATGTTTGTGGAAAAATTGCGTCTATGAAATATACAAGTTGGGAACCTAAACCAATGCTCCCACAATGGCAGATGTGGTTATTTTACCTTTTATGTAGCGGTGTGATTGTTGGACTTAACTTTATATTCGGCTTAAGTGCAGCAGATTTTATACCTTATTTCGCAACATTAGTTCTTCCTTTGACACTTCTTGTTATTCTATTCCCTGTTCACTATTACATGAAACGTTATGGCTATATCAAATATTGGAGATAAAAAACAAAGTCATTTAAGACTTTGTTTTTTATTGTTTTGAACCTTTTTTAATAAGTGGCTTGATTAGGTCAACAGCGAGCTCTATAACAACAAATAAGATAATTATGAACAATGATATCATGAGCAAGGCCCCCAAAGAGTTTACAAATATTGTGCAAAGAAGAGTAACTATGCAGCAAGACACAAATGCTCCAATAGCTATTGCAAAGAAACAGTTTTTAAGACTTAAGTCTGAAAGCCCAGCAAGTATACTACCCGCCCATATCCCAGTTAGCGGCAATGGGAGTGCAACAAAAGTGGCCAGCGTCAGATATTTCTTAAAATAGGATTTTTCTCTTTCTATCAGCAAAGATTTTATACTGTATCGCTTTTTAATTGTGTTTGCAATAAAGCCTGTGGTTTTGGATTTAATTTTACGTGTAACAAGCATTGAAACTACGCAAGGTATAAGCGAACCTATAAACGCAAATAAAAATGCCTGCCAAGCCGGAAGAGCACTGCTGCCCCATAGCCCCGAGTTCATGGCGAAAGGAATTGCAATTTTGCTTTCCAGTGTTGGAATCATAGCAAGAATTATAACAGCCAACCAAATACAAGTTGAGAAATTATTGGTAAAAAATTCGATAACAAAACTCATGTAACTATATTATTCGACAATTCATATATATATTACAATAAAAAAGCAGACAAAATTAGTCTGCTTGAATTTCTTTGGTAAATCGCCACTGCTTAAAATAAGTCAAAAGATTTTTGCTATTTAACTTTATTTCCATCACACCATCGATAAATTGAACTTTGTTGGTTGCAGTCATCGTTCTTTGCATAGTGAATTGGTAAAAACAATGTTTTTCGTCCGTAAAGACAATTTTTCCTTTATAAGAAATATTTTTCTGATTTTGAGGAACTACTACCCATAACTTTTTCACTTCATGTTTAGTTGTAACAGGAGGATCAATTGGATTTTCATAATAATTTAATTTATCTGCGAAAAGTTCGCAGGTCTTTTCGCCTTCTAACTTTTTCCAACTGTCCATAAATTTTTTTATCCAAGTCTGATAATCTTTCATATATTTCTCCTATTTACTTACATATTGTAATAATTCTTTGAATTGTGTATAACCTGCTGCTTTGTTGAAATGCCCTGCGGTGTCAGAGATAACGGTTTTTGCATCAATAAGCTTTGCAAATTCGGTAAGTTTATCCCATTTTACGTACGGGTCGTTTTTCGCCATGTAGCATACTCTTTCTTTGCAAAGGTTTTTGAATTCGTTGCAGCGATTGGTATACATGGTGCAATTTACATCATCGTAATCTTCGTCAAGGCCAAGATATTGATTGAAGCCAGAGACAAAGATTGCTTTTCCGATTTTAATATTGTTTTTGATGCAATACTTTACTAGGAAGATGCAAGAGATTGAGTGGCAAAAGAAAACGCTATCTTTATTGATAAATCTTTTAACAGAATCCAGCACCATTTCCCAATTTTTATAGGTTTGGTTGTATTCTCCTATTGGAAAGTCGAGGCAGATGCACTGATTCCCCCCCCCCGATATCTGTTTTTCGAGCCAAGGAAACCAGTGCTCCTGACTGTTTCCAAAACTTCCATGTATGATAAAATAGTTTTTCATAGTTACTCCTTATTCTTATATTTCGATAGATTGCATTATTTCAGGAATAATATAATTTATTTTTTGTGAATCAAAATAAGATTCAAGTTCTTCTTTACCATAAATTAATTTACCAGCTTCTTGGTGTGCAACTATAAGTAATTTAGCTCCAACATCCTTCATTGTCGCCACTGCACCCCATTTACTCATTGAAGCATCGAATGCAGTAACATCAGCAAAGAGAACGTCTGCTTTGTAATTATTATTAAAACGGATTGTATCGCTGGTTATATAAAGTCGTGTTTCTCCATCATCTATAATAAAACCAACATTTTCAAAAATTTCCCCGCCTGCTGCAATAAAGCCATGTATTGCTTTTACGACTTCAATTTTTACTTGTCCAATTTGAAAAATATCGTTTTCTTTAATTAAATTAATTTTTAGACTTGGATAAAAGTTTAATACTTCCTGTGTACTATAAATTGGTATATTCAAATTTTTCAATATATCAGCGTAAATATGGTCGCTATGTCTATGAGTAACCAATATAGCATCGGCTTGCTTCCAAGTATCTAGAAATCTTTCCTCATATTTTACTTCACTTGGGTCTACTAAAACTTTTTTGCCTTTTGTTTCAATCAAAATACAACTTTGTGGAAACTTTAAAACTTTCATGTATTCTCCTTTTTATTTGTCTTGTTCTTTTTAAAAAAGAATGTTACGCAAAGGGCAAATGAGATTGCGCAAATTGCTATAATTGGTAATGTTAGTGGCATCAATAAACCCCTTAATGCAAATACATCAACTCCGCATGCATCTAAAATTGGAATGTATGCAAAACTTACCCCAATAAGTGCCAAAGATAAAATTGTTAATATAATTTTTCAAATACGTTTCATATTTTTTACATTCAATTAAAATCTCGCTATATAGCGGTATAAGATTTGTATCCATTCTGTTCTAGGATGGAAAAGTCCTTGGTCTGCCATTTCTTTGATTTCAAAGATTGTGGCGTATCGTACTTCTTCCACCTCATCTTTTTGAATATGAATATCGGAAAGATGAACATTAAGATTGTATATGAAAAAATCGTAAAATTGATTTTCAATGAATGTTTCTGATAATGGAAGTTGGTTACGAAAGGAGCCCATAAATCTGAAATCCCTTACACCAACCTTCTTAGGAAGCATATAGCCCAGCTCTTCCATAATTTCGGTTGCTGCACAACTTACACTATCTTGCCCGAAAGGAACATGACCTGCTGTTGACAAGTCCCAAAGTCCTGGGAACTTTTCCTTCGTTTTGGCACGTTTTTGAATTAAGATTCTATTTTCATCATTAACAACAGCAACAATAATTGCTCTATGCCAAAGTCCTTGTTTGTGGACCTCGCCTCTTGTGGCTGGGCGATTTGTCCCAACTCCGTTTTCATTTATGACTTCAAGAAGTTCCCCTGCTTGTATATATTCTTTATCGTGGATCTTTTCTCTAATATCACTCATATTTTATAATACCTTTTCTATTATTTTGCAACGTCTGAAAATCTGCTTTCGCGGATAACATTAACCTTAATTTGTCCTGGATATTGCATTTCTGCTTCAATGCGCTTTGCAATATCTTTTGCAAGGAACATTGCATCGTTATCAGATATTTCCTCTGGCTTTACAATAATACGTACTTCACGTCCTGCTTGGATTGCATAAGATTTGTCAACACCTTTGAAGCTGTTTGAAATCTCTTCAAGTTGCTGTAAACGTTTGATATAGTTTTCAAAACTTTCTCTTCTTGCGCCAGGTCTTGAACTTGAAATAGCATCAGCCACTTGAACGATAATAGCTTCTATGCTGTGGAATGGAACATTGCCATGGTGTGCTTCGATACAGTGGATAACCTCTGGGTTTTCCTTATATTTCTTGGTAAGGTCAACGCCGATGGTAACGTGTGTTCCTTCAATTTCATGGTCAAGCGCCTTACCAATATCATGGAGTAATCCCCCACGTTTTGCAATGGCTGCGTTTGCACCAAGTTCCTCTGCAATCATACCTGCAAGAAGAGCTGTTTCAACGCTGTGCTTCAAGCAGTTTTGGCCATAACTTGTTCTGTATTTAAGTCTACCAAGCACTTTAACAAGTTCTGGATGAAGATTATATATGCCAACATCGTTAGTTGCGTTTTCGCCAGCTTCTTTAATTGTCTTTTCGACTTCCTTTGTTGCTTTATCAACAACCTCTTCAACTCTAGTTGGATGGATCCGGCCATCAACGATAAGCTTTTCAAGAGAGAGTCTTGCAATCTCACGTCGGATAGGATCAAAGCTTGAAATAGTAATTGTTTCTGGCGTATCATCAACGATAAGTTCAACGCCGGTTACGCTTTCAATAGAACGAATATTTCTTCCTTCTCTTCCGATGATTCTCCCCTTCATTTCGTCGTTTGGAAGTGCCACGGATGTCACTGTCATTTCAGAAGAAAGGTCAGTTGCACATCTTTGGATAGCACTGGCAACAATGTTCTTTGCCTTATTTTCTGCTTCCTCTTTTGCTTCATCCTCAATACGTTTTACAAGTACGCCAGCGTCTTTCTTGGCCTCCTCGGTTATTGATTCGATTAAAACATCTTTTGCTTCTTTCTTGCTCATGCCGGAAATTTTTTCAAGTTTGGCAAGCATTTCTTCCTTGACTTTAACCTGCTCTTCAATTGCGGCTGCAATTTTAGATTTTTCTGTATCCAGATTCGCCCTGTCTTTTTCAATTTGTTCCAATTTTGTGTCGATTGATTGTTCTTTTTTAGAAACATATTCTTCTCTTTGGTCAAGACGCTCCTCAGATTTTTGAATTTCGTTTCTACGTTCTTTTGCCTCTGAATTTGCCTCATCTTTAATCTTTTGAGCTTCCTCTTTGGCTTCGAGTAATGACTCTTTTTTAATAGTCTTTGCTTCTGCGTATGCCTCTTCGATAATTTTAACAGCATTTGACTTACTTTTGCCGATTTTCTTTGTTGCAATTACCTTATATAATATTATGCCTAAGCCGACACCGACAATAGCGCACACAATACCAATAACGCTGGCAATAGCAGGAGCAACATCGCATAAAATACTTAAATTGCTCATACTTTTCCCCTTTTAATTTGTGGACAAAATCCACCTGAGTAAATTATACACTAATATAAAAAACTAAGTCAAATAAATTAGTATTAATATTATAAGAAAATCATAAGAAATAAAAAAGCGGATAATCCGCTTAAAATCTGTTTTTAATTTTGTAACTAGCCATAAACTCGTCATGAAATTCTTTAAAATTGTCATTAAGAATTGCATTTCGGCAGTCTTTAGCAAATTTCAACAAGAACCTAAGGTTATGAATTGATAACAATTCTGCACCTAACATTTCGTTTGTATTGATTAAGTGGCGAATATATGCACGCGAGAAGTTTTTGCAGGCGTAGCAGTCACATTCTTCTTCAATAGGCGAAAAATCCTCTTTATAAGTGGCGTTTTTGATTGCGATTTTGCCCTTGCGAGTGAAGGCTGTTCCGTTTCTCGCGATACGTGTTGGAAGCACGCAGTCCATCATATCAATTCCCCTTGCAT
The DNA here is from genome assembly GCA_948466185.1 of uncultured Christensenella sp. GTDB lineage: Bacteria > Bacillota > Clostridia > Christensenellales > UBA1242 > Caccovivens. Next base: position 83,164 of record CAOJZM010000003.1, on the reverse strand, counting down.
AGCCTTCAACAAGGCAGTCGGGAGAGCCTACTCCCATTAAATATCGTGGTTGGTCGTGTGGCAAAATAGGATTTAAGAAATCAAGAATGTCATACATAATGGATTTCTCTTCGCCGACAGAAAGTCCACCTATCGCAATACCACATTTGGCATAAGGAAGGCAATCTTCCACGCACATAGCACGTATATCTTTGTAAATATTACCTTGAACTATTGGAAAAAGCATTTGATTAGGATTGTTATGTGCCTTTACGCAGCGTTCTAGCCATAATTTAGTCTTTCTGCGGGCTTCTAGTGCTTCGGCATAAGATGCTCCACCGTCCTCTTTTGCATCTGTGCATTGGTCGAAAGCCATAATTATATCCGCTCCAAGTGCATTTTCAATTTCAATAGCTTTTTCTGGAGTAATAAATATTTTTTCGCCATTTAAGTGTGACTTAAATTCCACTCCTTCATCACTAACTTTACGCATATCGGCAAGTGAGAACACTTGAAATCCGCCAGAATCGGTTAAAATTGGCTTGTTCCAGTTCATAAACTTGTGAAGTCCGCCTGCTTTTTTGACTATTTCATGACCTGGACGTAAGAAAAGATGATATGTGTTCGATAAGATTATCTGAGCTTCCATATCATGTAAATCATCTGGTCTAAGTCCTTTAACTGTTGCCTGAGTGCCGACAGGCATAAAGATTGGCGTTTCAATATCGCCATGTGGGGTGTGTAAAATCCCAGCTCTTGCCCCAGTATGTGGACATTCTTTTATAAGTTCGAAACTAAAATTTTTATTTTCCATTATTTTCCTTTATCAATATATTGTGGTTTGTATGTGCATAATAGTTGCTGTATATTGTGTTTTTGTATTTTGCTTTATATTTATGGATGTAGAAGTCCTCTCCGTGTCGTGCTTGTCATTTTGACCGTTCGGGGTTCCCAGAAAGCACTTGTTGCTTTTGAGGTAAAAAGTGGAGAAATCTTGGAGCACTTTGGCCAGTGTGACAATAATGATGATAATGCCTCACAAGTAAAGATTTGCGTCGCCAAACGAAAAGAATCTATATTTCTCTTTGACTGCGGTGTTATACACTTTCATGGTCTGCTCATACCCTACGAATGCGGACACCAGCATAATAAGTGTGCTTTCTGGCAAGTGGAAATTGGTAATGAGTCCATCAACCACTTTGAATTTATATCCAGGGTAGATAAATATGCTGGTTTCAGTTTTTTGTGGTTGTATCAACCCTCTTTCATCTGCACAGCTTTCAAGTACTCGCACCGATGTTGTGCCAACAGCGATGACCCTACGCCCTTCCGCTTTTGCTTTGTTGAGCCGTCTTGAATTTGCCTCGCTCATTTCGATATACTCGCTGTGCATTTTGTGTTCTAGGATATTGTCTTCTTTAACAGGTCTGAATGTTCCAAGTCCTACATGAAGGAGAACTTCAATGATTTCCACCCCTTTCGCTTTGATATTATCAAGAAGCTCCGGTGTGAAATGAAGTCCAGCTGTTGGTGCAGCGGAAGAGCCTTCAATTTTAGAGTATACTGTTTGATAACGCTCTTTATTTTTAAGTTTTTCATGGATATATGGTGGAAGTGGCACGGTGCCTACTTCGCTAAGTCTATGTTCAAAAGTTCCTTCAAACTCAAATTCGATTAAACAACTGCCATAATCATATTTTTGTTTAATTGTGCAGGATAGGTCTTTGCTGAAAGTAACCTTTGTTCCCTCGCTAAGTCTTTTAAAAGGTTTCGCAATTACTTCCCATGTTTTAAGGTCTAAACGTTTTTGAAGCAAGATTTCAATCTTCGCTCCAGTATCTTTGTAGCCAAATAATCTTGCAGGAAGCACTCTTGTGTTATTAACAACAAGCACATCCCCCTTTTGCAAGTAATCTATCATATCATAAAAGTGCTTGTGTTCAATTTTGCCAGTTTCTTTGTGGCAAACAAGAAGCCGAGAACTATCTCTTGGCTCCACTGGCGTCTGTGCTATGAGTTCCTCTGGTAAGTTATAATAATAGGAACTTTTTAAAAGTAAATTTTTATCTGTCATAATTTCTATTTTTCCAAATCTTTAAAATCAAATGTGATAGGTTTTCCGTTTGGCATTTCAAATGATAAATAATTTCCATCAGATGGAATACCTTTGAAATAAGTCATTAGAACTAAACCAACGCCACCATGAGAAACAAGCAGTACATCTTCGTTTGGCTTTTGTTTTAATTCATCAAGAAAGTTAAAAACTCTTTTTTCTACATCTTCTATATTTTCAGCGAGTTTAAAATTTTGGTTTGAATTTATATTCCAAAATCCATTAAAATCGAATTCGCTACGTGTTAAACCTTCGAACTCTCCAAAATCTCTTTCTATAATTCTTTCATCAATTTCTATAGGTTTTTGGCCCTTATAAATTATTTCGCAAGTTTGTTTTGCTCTTAAAAGAGGACTGCAAATAACCCTATCAAATTCTTTATCATTCATAGCTTCAGCGGTTTGTTGAGCTTGACATATGCCTGTTTGGTTTAAAGGTAAATCAACTCTCCCTTGACATCTGGGGTCTTTTATTCCTTTTGAATTTTTATATTCATTCCAGTCAGTTGAGCCATGTCTAACAAAATATATCATGAAAAAACTCCTATCTCATTTTACAATTTTATGTTGTTCGGGGTACCATGCTGGCGTGCAAGCCATAGCCACTTTGCAGTGAGCGTCCCAAAAATATTTTTCTCCTTTATCAATCAAAATTGCATCGCCCGCTTTAAAGGGAATTGTTTCATTTTCTTTGTGTAAAAATCCCCCCCCCAATAAAACGAGAATTATCTCTTTGACTTCGGTGTTTACGCAGTAAGCATCTTCTGGATATTTACCATTGATTTCGGCAGTGGCTATATCAATATCTTTATCGCCAAAGCCATACTCGGTGGCGATGCATAAATCACTATTTTTAAATGTTTCAGTTTCTTCAAGTTTAACTATTTTCATTTTAACCACCTATATATTCTCTTCCAAGATGTTTATAAGCTGGCTCTAAAGCAACACGGCCACGTGGGGTTCGTGAAATAAAGCCAAGTTGTAAGAGATATGGTTCATATACATCTTCAATTGTGGTTGCATCCTCACTGATAGTGGCAGCAAGAGTGTCAAGTCCCACTGGTCCACCTCCAAACTTATCAATGATGGAAAGAAGTATCTTTCTGTCAATATGGTCAAGTCCGAGTTCGTCAATCTCCATAATTTTTAGGGTCTTTTCAGCGATTTCCACAGTTACTTTCCCTGTGCCTTGTATCTCAGCGTAATCACGTACACGTTTTAAAAGTCTATTTGCGATACGTGGGGTTCCGCGAGAGCGTTTTGCAATCTCCATGCTTGCTTCTGGAACAATATCAACGCCAAGAATTTTTGCAGAACGATCAATAATGATTTTCAAGTCTTCTGGACTGTAAAGTTCAAGTCGGCATATAATTCCAAATCTATCACGAAGAGGATTTGTAAGCATACCTGCCCTTGTGGTTGCACCTATCAAAGTGAAAGGCTTAATTTTAAGTCGCATATTCCTTGCGGAAGGACCTTTGCCAACAATGAAGTCAAGTGCAAAATCCTCCATGGCAGGATACAAGATCTCCTCCACCGTTTTATTGAGTCTATGAATTTCGTCAATAAAAAGCACATCGTTTTGGTTGAGATTTGTAAGTATTGCTGCAAGGTCAGCAGCGTGTTCTATCGCCGGGCCGGAGGTCACTTTAAATTGTGAGCCAAGTTCATTTGCAATAATGTGGGAAAGCGTGGTTTTACCAAGTCCTGGCGGGCCATACAAAAGCACATGGTCAAGACTTTCTTTTCTTGATTTTGCCGCTTTGATATAAACTGAGAGAGCCTCTTTTACCTTGCTTTGACCGATATACTCGTCAAAACTGGTGGGACGAAGTGAGTTTTCTATTTCAGCATCAGTAAGATTTTTTGTGCTGGTGATGAAGCGATTATCGCCTGCTGATTCTTTTTTGCTTTCTATCATACCCTATACCCCCTCAATGATTTGGAAATAATATCTTCTGCCGTTGCGTTTTCACTTGCGTTTGCCCTTGCAAGCATATATGCTTCATTTTTGCTTATGCCAAGAGAAACTAATGTATCCGTTGCAAGCATAACGGCGTCCTCATTATAATTTGTATCAAATTTAACTTCAGGCTGTACTGCTAAATCGATTTTATCTTTAAGTTCAAGGCATACTCTTTCTGCAGTCTTTTTGCCAAGTCCTTTTATTGTGGAAAGAAGCTTAACATCCTCTTTTTTAATTGCGACTGTTAGGTCTGAAAGGTTAAGCCCAGATAAAATTGATAATGCAAGTTTAGGTCCTACACCGCTGACAGTGATAAGTTTTAAAAAGAGTTCTTTTTCTTCTTTAGAAGAGAAACCAAAGAGAAAAACACCGTCTTCTCGTACTGCCATATAGGTTAAGACTTTTACGGTTTCTCCCTGCATTGCAATGCTTGAAAGTGTGTTGTTTGAAACAAAAAGTTCATAGCCTACACCATTCACATCAAGAACAAGCCTGCCCTCTTCCTTTTCTTCAATTATTCCCCTTAAAAATGAAATCATGATTTTCTCCAATTTTCTTGTTTTTAGATTTCTCCACTTTGTGCTCGGCTGTCATTTCGACTTACACGGAGAAATCTCGGTCCACTTCCTGCAAATGACATTTTATAAAATTACCTTGCTTGGTTTTGATTTAACTGGCAGCTTGTTTGGCTATGACATATTGCAACGGCAAGGGCATCTGCAGCATCGTCTGGCTTTGGAATTGAGCTAAGACCTAAAATTGCTTTAACCATATATTGCACCTGTGCTTTTTCAGCACGACCTTGACCGGTTAAAGCCTGCTTAATTTGAAGAGGTGTATACTCATATATTTTGCCACAATACTTTTGGCAGGCAAGCACGATAACTCCCCTCGCTTGTGCCACTTGAATTACTGTTTTTTGATTTTTAAAATAAAACAACTCTTCAATGGCAACGACCTCTGGTTTATACTTATCAAATAAAAATTTAAGGCTCTCTTCAATTTCCTGAAGCCTCAATGGAAAACTGTCTTCTTTGGGTGTTGTGATAGCGCCATAGTCTAAAACCATATCTATACTATTTGTGTCTATTACGCCATATCCCACAATTCCATAACCAGGGTCAATTCCAAGTATTACCATGCTTTAAGTTTACACTAAAAATGCAAATATTGTCAAATAAAAAACCATGAGTTTTACTCATGGTCAAGATTATTCTGCTTCCTCTTCAGAAGTATTATTTTTAGGCAAAACAAATTCCAATTGTCCTGTTTTATTTTCTTTAAATAGGGCTTTATTATCCTCGTATTTTTTTTCAGGAACTGGATTGTGAACAGATGTTCGTTTAGCAAGTTCTTCATTCCAATCATCAAGATCGTTCATAACATCAAGAAATGTTCTTATAGCCATAATTTTCCTCCGGTGTATATTATTATTTTATTGCAAACATATAATTTTGTCAATATAGAAATTTATTCTTCGTCTGGAAGATTGACATTATGGTAAACTTCTTGAACGTCGTCCAGGTCTTCAAGCATCTCGAGCATGCGATTGAAAGAAACAAGCTTCTCTGGAGATAGATCAACATAGTTGTCAGGCACCATGGTAACTTCCGATGAGTCAACTTGATATCCTGCTTTTGTAAGAGCATCTGCAACACTGTTGCAATCGTTTGGTTCAGTGATGATTTCAAGAGAGTCATCATACTCAATCACGTCCTTTGCACCTGCATCAAGTGCTTCAAGCATAACATCATCAGCATTCACACCCTCTTTAGAGACTTCAATGACCCCTTTACGTGCGAAAAGATAGGAAACGCAACCAGTTGCACCTAAGCTGCCACCAAACTTATCAAAAGCGTGGCGTACATCTCCTGCAGTTCTGTTTTTGTTGTCGGTTAGACAATCAACAATAACTGCACTTCCGCCAGCGCCATAGCCCTCGTATGTGCAGCTTTCATAGTTTACACCTGACATTTCTCCCGCTGCTTTTTTGATACTGCGCTCAATAGAGTCGTTTGGCATATTGTTTTGTTTAGCCTTGGCAATAACGTCGCGAAGTTTTGCATTTACATTAGGGTCAGAACCACCTGCTTTAACAACTACTGCAATTTCTCTACCGATTTTGGTAAATATTTTACCTCTTGCCGCATCGCTTTTACCCTTTCTTGCCTGAATATTGTGCCACTTTGAATGCCCTGACATTGTTTTCCTCCCGTGCAAATGCACTTTTTATTTTTATATTTTAATTTAACACTTTTTTTTTACGTTGTCAAACTAATTTATCGTCTTTTGCTATTTGATACATGATTATTGAGCCGCTTATTGCTGCATTTAGGCTTTCCACCTTGTTTGACATAGGTATTTTTATAGTTTGTGAGCATAACGACCCTATTTTCTTGCTTACACCCTGTCCTTCATTACCAACAACTAAGCCGATTGGATAGGAAAACTTTGCTTCAAATACATTTTCTCCGTTCATATCAGCTTTGATAAGGCTAAGCTTCCATGTTTTAGTAAGCTGCGTAAACTCTTGTTTGCTCATTTCATAGATGTTGATATCAAATATTGTACCAATGCTACTTCTGACAAGCTTTGAGTTCGTCACTCTTGCACTGTCCAGCATAAACACTGCTTCAAAGCCACAAGCACACGCCGTTCGGATTAAACTTCCTGCATTTCCAGGGTCTTGGATAGTGTCAAGCACCAAAAAGTTGGTTGTTGGCTTTTTTGCTGTATTTTGTGTGTATTCTGCAACACAAACTACTCCCTGTGGTGTTTTAGAGTCGGAAAGTTGCTCAATTGTTTTTCTATCCACCTTATAAACTGGAAGCGCTTTGTCAAAAGTGTTAAGCTCTTCATTTTCAACAAAAATGTATTTTGGTTTTAAACCTTTTTTTATTGAATCGTTGATAATTTTTATGTTATCTAAAAATAGGAGGCTTTTGTCCTCCCGTTTTTGTTTTTTTAGAGCTTTGATTAAAGTATTAGTTGATTTTTCCATTTAGCCCTCCAATAAACATCGCAAACGAAAAATTAATATTTTTCTTGCTGCGTTTCTGTAAATATCACCAATGCGGTCACTTAGGTCTACTAAGCGCCCTTTTGGTGCTATTTTCGAGCCTTGCCTTGCTTGTTTCTTGCAGGGCTAATAATTTTTTATAATTATTTTACTTGCGCTACAAGTGCAGCGAAAGCTTCTGGTTCTCTTACAGCCATGTCAGCGAGTACCTTTCTGTTAAGGTCAATATTGTGGCTTTTAAGTCCAGCAATGAATTTTGAATAAGAAATTCCGTTAAGTCTGCAAGCAGCATTGATTCTTGTGATCCAAAGTGCTCTGAAATCTCTCTTCTTTTGTTTACGTCCAATATAAGCATATTGTCCGCTTTTCATAACTTGCTCTCTTGCTGTTCTATAGAGTTTTGATTTTGCTCCGCGATATCCTTTTGCACTTTTAAGGATTGAACGGCGTTTCTTTACTGCATTTACTCCTCTTTTAATTCTCATGTCTTACTTCCTCCTTATTTGCACAAAAGGGTCTTGATGTTTTCTGCATTCTTTCCTGCAATGTATGAACCCTTTCTTAATTTTCTTTTTCTTCCTTGACTCTTTGTTGTAAGGAAATGTCCCTTGTTAGGTCTTGCAAATTTTACTTTCCCGTTTGCAGTTACGCGGAAACGTTTTTTTGCACCACTGTGTGTTTTTTGTTTTGGCATGTCTTTTCTCCTTTTATTAGTTTTTCTTTGGGCTTACTATAACAAATATATTTCGACCAGCGATTTCAGGCTCTTTTTCAGTGAAGCCAAACTCACCAACGCGAGAAATAAAATCCTTGATGATTTCAATGGCTCTTGCTGAATAAGCTTGTTGACGCCCTTTCATTTTTAAGGTGACTTTGACTTTGTTTCCCCCTTGCAAGAATTTGATTGCATTCTTAACGCGGTAATCAATGTCATATTCCTCAATTGTCATGGAAAGACGCACTTCCTTGGTTTCAATGATTTTTTGTGCTTTGCGAATCTCTTTATCCTTTTTCATAGCATCATATTTGTATTTGCCATAATTGAGGATTTTGCATACTGGAGGTTTTGCCGCTCCAGACATCATAACAAGGTCAAGCCCTTCTTTTTCGGCACGTGAGAGAGCCTCTGAATATGGAACAATCCCAAGTTGTTCGCCATTTTCACCTATAAGGCGTACTTCGCTAGCATTGATTTGTTCGTTGATTAATAATTCTTTAAAAATTGTTGTAGTCCCCTTTTAACAAAAAATTTGGTGGAAGCATAAAATTTCCACCAAACATAATTTTCTTTACATACAACCACTTAAGGTTTATATGGAAAATTTAAATTAAGTTATTACCAAATCAAAGCGATTTTCGACTGGTGAGAAGTGGAAACTTCTACTTTCATGTTCATGATTGTATCATATGATATATCATATTGTCAACTATTTTCATCATTTTTATTGAAGTTTTTATTTTTCTTTTCATAATAAATGGTTTTTTCAAGCAGTCGACCAAGATTTAATATAATTTTATTTGAAGATTTAAGTGCATGCTGCTTCATAAGAGCCTTGAAAAATATTGTAAGACCTGCGATTAAAGCACTTACTGAAACAGATAACAGCATGGTAAGTGCTGGGCTTGAAATGGAAGCACTGAGGGAAACCACAATGCAAGCACCACCTGCTCCGCATAGGGTTGAACAAATATCTCCAACAACATCAGCACAAAAGGAGCACACTTTTTCACTATTGCGGCAGAGCTTAAGCCCTGCTCTTGCACCTTGAAGTTGCGTTTTGTTCCATTTTTCAAACTGCTCTTCGTCTGCACTTGCAACCGCAATGCCAATCATGTCAAACAGCACGCTGAGAAAAATAAAAACACAAATACCTAAGATGGCGATAACTGTGCCCATAGAAGAAAGCAAAGTCTGACTTAAAAAGCCAAAAGCAAGGGATAAACTGATGGATAGAATGAACACTTGTATTGCCCATCTGTATTTATTGGATTTATGTCCCAAACTTACCACTTTCCCATAACGCTTCATATGGTATTATATTTTTAAATTTGCCAAAATAGAATAATAACTTTTATTCTTGTTCGTCACTTAAGATGTGCTCTACTTCTTCTATTTCTTTTAATAATTTATTTAATTCCGCTTCTTTTGGGAAATCAAAATCTTTTAATAAAAGTGATTTTAGTTGAAGAATGTTAGTAGCAGTTTCTTGTTGGCTTGGCTTATAGTTTAAGAATACTTTATAATAATACTCTCCAGCCTTTTTGCCATAAACTTTGTAATAATCTTCTTTATCTTTTTCAGGAGGAAGAAGTGCTGTCAATTCTTTAAATTGAGGTTTGCGTGATTCAAGTTCGAAAAGAATTGATTTTGTTTCTTTATCTCCTTCAAAATCTTTAAGAAGTATAAGAAGATTGCTGTAATCTCTTTCAATAATGTTTTTGTCTTGTTTGTCAATTTGTTGAATGTACCCAAGAGCATTTACCTTTAATGTAGGTAAAATCTTTTTGTTTTTGATATCCTTAGTTTTATGTGGCATAACATAGGATAAATAATCATATTTTCCCTGCTCTAAAAGCGATTGCGTTATATTATCTCTCATTTGTGGTGTTAATATTTGCCGCCAATACGGGATATTCATAAAAGAACCAAGGGTTGCTTCTTCTCCTGTAAGAAGACCAACAATATCTATTTCCTCCATAACGGATTCATAGTTTTGTTTTTGAATCGTGGTAATATACTTCAATACAAGGTTGGAAGAATTGTTCCCATCTTTAATCATCTGTTGTAAAAGTTTTTGTGAAGTTTTATTTTGGTCATTTACAGAACAGAAAAAATATAATAAACTATTGTAAAGTTGTGTTGTCTGTTCAAGGTATTTAGCAAAATCATTATAGTCGCCCTTTGAATTCTTTAGTAAATTTTTAAACTCTTCTTGTTTATTTTCAAGTTCTTTGCTTAATTTATTCAGTTCTTTTTTATATTTTGTCTTTAATGATTTATCATCCTCAGCACGTTTTTTGAAATAAGACATTCTTGATTCGCAACTCGCTAAATTGTCTTCATAATATTTAATTCTTTTCAATTTTCTTTGTTCTTGTTGTTCTGCTTCTTGCGGAAGGGCTTGAATTTTTTCTTCAAATTTTTTAATTTTATTTTTATATTCTTTAATGTTATTTTGTTTCAATGTTAAATATTCTTCTTCATCATTTATACATTTTAAATTAAATTTTAATTGATCTTGGTAATCATTTATCTCGTTTTCAATAAGTTTTGCTGAAGTTTTTGCTGAAGTCCATCCATGTCTATAGCCAAATGTTTTTTTGAGTTTTGCTAACTCATTCTGTTTGGTTTCTAATATTTGGTTTATGTTGTTAACATTATTTTGAAAAAACTTTAGGTTTGTTTCTCCATTAGAATAATATATCTCTTCAGTAATTATATATCTAGTATAAGATTCAATATATTCATTGTATCGCTTATAATCTGAACTTAGGTCAACTTTTTCATTTTTAATAATTTCAATTTCTTTTTTATAATTGTTTAATGACTTTTTAGCATTTTTAATGTCTTCATTCCAACTGTTTGTGTGTTTAGTGTAATAGTCGAATTTCTCTTGAGCTTTTTCTATATTATGTTTAATTGTATTGATCTGTTGATACACTTTCTGAACCTCTTTGTTTGATATAAGCAACAACAGTTCATTTGAAAGTTTGTCAATGTTAACAGAATTTTGTTGTGCATTTGAAATATGTGAAAGAACTGTTCCAATTTTGGACATCTTTTCCACATTAAGTTTTGGAAAAGTATCTCGTTTTATATCCTCAAGGTAATAATTATAATTGATAGAAGTTTGTTTCTCGTTTTCAATTGATTTAAAGGTGCTGTCCTGGGTCGCTATTTTTATTCGCGATGCAAGTTCCTTGTTCCCAATGGTTTCATAAAAATTAGCAATACAATTCATAACATAATCTGTAAAAATCGCACCACCACATCTTGCATCAAACTCGTGGGGATAATTAAAATATGTGATATAGGCTTTTTCTCTTTTCCAGCGATTTAGATGGGGTTCAGTAACTCTGGCTACCATGTCCCAAGATAAATCATCCCATTTAATTTCACCATCATCATCTTCTTCGAGGCCTGTAAAAGTATGTGTGTTTAGAATTTCTTGCTGTGAATAATCAAATTGTAATTGGTGTTGTAAAAAGTGAGTATATTCATGACCCATTACATCTATTGTTTGAAGAAGCAAAGAGTCGCATCTTAAATTCTGACATGTGTAAGAATATATATTGTCAATTATTTTTATATTAAGTCCAATTTTATTCTTTTCGTCATCATAATAGCCTCCCCAATTTTGATTCATTTCTTCAATAGCGACTTCAGGCTTGTTTTTTGAAGCTTTTATGTATGGATTGTTGTATATTAAATTTATAAAAAACTCTTTAATATCTTCCTTTGTAAGTAAAGATGGTTGAGACATATAGATATCCATAAACTTTGTCAGCTTGTTTTCTAACATAATTATTTTAGCTTTAAGTTTTGAGATGTCTAAAGCTTCACTTTTAAAATTATTGTTAATAGTTGAGCTGAGCGGAACAGTGCACCCATTTCCAAACTGTGCATGATAAATCTGCTGCATAATTTATCCTCCAAAGTAATTATATTATATCTAATAATACACTTTTAGTCAATATCATTACTCGTCGGTTTCAGTGAGTTTGTTAAGTTCCGCCTTTATAACGGTGAGTTTGCCTTTTGCATTGTCTAAGTGATTGAAACAAATTTTTGCTAGTTCTTCTCCCCTTTCAAAAAGTTTGAGCGCCTCATCCATTGGCAGATTTCCATTTTCAAGCTTATTTACAATTTGTTCAAGTTCTTTTGATGCTTCTTCGTAATTCATTTTTCCTCCTTTATAGGCTTCGCTTTTATACGGCCGTCGATAAATATAATATTTATATCCTCTTCTAAATTAAGAGATTTTTTATCTTTCACACTGCTCTGTCCTTGTTCTATCTTTGCATAACCTTGCGAAAGTATTTTAATAGGATTTAGTTTATTTAAACTGTTCTCTTGAAGTCCAAGTGAGTATGCCCGCTCATTCAAATATTTTTCCATAGCGGATACAAGTTTAATTTTCTTTGAGTTGAAATCCGATGATGCAAGTGTGTACTTTCGTTCAAGCAAAAGATGACAATTTACAAAATTTGTATAAACCCTATTGAATCGGGTTTGCAGATAGTTGTCGCAATTTAATATAAATCGGTCAACAAGATTCTCGGTTGCTTCTTTTTTATCTGCAAGAGTAAATGTCAGAAGTTCTGCTGCCGCTGATGGCGTTGGTGCACGCAGGTCACTGACAAAATCTATGATGGTGAAGTCTGTTTCATGGCCCACGGCGGACACAATTGGTTTTTCGCAATTGTACGTGGCTCTTGCAACAATCTCAGTGTTGTATGCCGACAAATCTTCAAGGCTACCACCACCACGAGCGACAATGATGACATCTATATTTTCATAATTGCTCATATGTTCAATTGCATTTGCAATTTCAATTTCAGCATTTCTCCCTTGTACCTTAACGGGATAGAGCACTATGTCCACACTTGGATTTCTTCGCCAAGCAACATTTTTTATATCTTGAATAACTGCCCCGTCTTTTGACGTTATAACGCCAATTCTTTTTATTCCTGTTGGAATGGGCTTTTTATGTTCAGGTGCGAATAGGCCTTCAGCTTCAAGCCTTTGTTTAAGCTTTAAAAATTCTTCATAAAGTTTGCCTTGTCCCACCTTTTCAAGTTTTATAACATTAAAGCTTAGCTTTCCACCCTTTGCGTAAAAGTTGGGCGAGCCTGTGACAATAAGTTGCTCGCCCTCCTTTATTTCAGAAAATAATGCGGGATAAAAGCATACACAAGGAAGCATTGAGTTGTCATCTTTAAGTGAAAAATATACGGTCTGCCTTGCAACCGAGACACCAAAAACTTCTCCAATAACTGAAATATTATGGAGAAGTTCTTCTGCATCAAATATGTTTTTAATATATCCATTTAATTGGGATACGGTTATTGCTTCCATTTATTTATTGCTTTCCTTAACTATGGCGGAAAGCACACCATTGATGAATTTTGCACTTTTATCAGTGGAATATTTTTTTGCAATTTCCAAAGTTTCATTTATGGCGACTTGCTTTGGAGTGCCAATGTAATTTAATTCTGTTACAGCGAGGTATAACAGAGCAAGGTCGGTTTTGTATATACGAGAAAGCTCGTATCCTACAAGGTTTTTCTCTATAAGTAAAACGACCTCTTCTCTATGAGTGAAAAATTCGCTTATAATCTGTTTTGCAAAGTCCAAATCTTCTTTCTTTTTTAAAGACGCAAAAACCTCTTCATCCTCATTTTGTGAGATGAAAAGGTTTGCAAATATTGTTTGGAATGCAACTTCTCTGGCTTGTCTTCTCATATTTATACACCCTGAACTTCATCTTTGTCAACGCTGACACCATAAACATGTACATTTATTTTGTTTGGTGTCAATCCAACCATTGAACTCAGACTGTTTTTAACGTTTTCTTGCACTCTGTACGCAACATCAGGCACGCTGTAACCAATTTTAACAATCAGATAGATATCAACATTAATTGTGTTATTGTTTACAAATTTAATGCTGACGCCCTCTGATTTAGGTTTCATTGCACGTTTGATCCAAGGAAGATAATTGTTTGTAAGACTGTCAACCCCGCTGATTTCTTTTGCAGCGAGGTTGATTATTGAAAGAAGAATGTCGCGGTCGATATCAACTTTACCTTTGTTTAAAAGTTCGTTTTGTTCTTTTGCCATCACTTTGCTCCTAATTTATTTTAGTATAGCATAAACAAAATGTGTTTGGCAATTATTCTACAGGAATTATTTTTATATTTTCTATGCTTGTTCCGAGTTGACTTTGTACTACCCCAACGATTTTAGCAACTTCTGTATCATTTAATTTTGCAGACTTAACCACAACATTAACATTTTGATTGGTCATTGTAACAACACAGTCTTCAAAGCCTTTTGCTTTGATAAGCCCTTCAACAATAAGTTCAGTTTCCATTTGTTTTACAAGAGCGAGCTTTGCACTTTCAGCTGTTGCGATTGCTTCACTTGTAGAGCTTGAACTTGAGATGATTGCATCATAGTAAAGCATTTCTTGATCACGAGTGGACTCTCTGTCATTTCTGTACGCTGTAAAGTAACTTGCTGTTGTTGTCACTCCTGGTTCAGGATTTGTCACTTGATTATTTAGTGCAATGTTAAGATAACCTGTCACACCAAGAAGTAGAACCATAACCGAAAGAATAATAATTTTTGTTCTCTTTTTCATAAAAATCTCCTTTTAATTTCCTGTAAGAATTGTGATATTTTGACTTGCGACTTCTATCACTGTTTGTAAGGCAGAAAGTAAATTTAACCTTACCGAAACATCATCAGCACCGCTTGCGGTTACAACCACACCTTTGACTTGTGGATAAACCTCCTTCTCTAGTACAGGTTTGCCATCGATAAGTACAATGTTTGAAGTCGTGACCTTTCCGCCGTCTGCACTTACCTTCGTTTCTTCCTCTTTGGCATAGATGTATTCAAAGCCATCTTCAAGGGTTAAGATCACTTTAACTTGTCCGGCACCCTTTACACTGGCTAGTACATTAACAAGTTTATTCTCGATGTACTCAGCATATTCCTGTGAAGAAGAAAATGTTGTAGATGTTTCTGTCGAATTTTGTCCGGGGCCGGAGTCAGACTTTGTGGGAGAACCAAGAGTTGAAAGATAAATTCCAATTATAATCACCGCAAATATTACAGCTATATAAATTTCAATATGCTTGATTTTCTTGAGCCTGTCCCAAAATGAATGTAATTTTTCTTGTATATTATCCATCGAAATATATCTTCCCCTCCTCTATTCCAATATTATTTTTTACTATTGCTGCAAGCAGTTTTCTGATGTTTAATATATCTTTATGAGGTGCTTTTTCGTTTATGACTATCTGACTAATATCGACATAAACGGACTTTATTTCCACCTTTTTTGCAAATATGTCGGCGTTAATGGATACAACAACATTAGAATAGCCTGTCTTTTCTATATCTTTTTCGGTTTCCTCTTTAAGCATCATCAATTTATTCAAGTTGAGCTGCTCTAAATATTCATCTTGCAAAGTTATTTCTTGCGTATTAAATACATTTGATAAATCAATTTTTAAATTCAGAAGTTTTGGAAGAGGCATAATTATGACTAATATTATTATGAAGGCAAAGATACCCTTGATATATCTGTTCATTTGACCGTTTGGAAGAATTAATTCAACGATAACCGATATACAAATTACTCCTGCTATGGATATTATCCAGCTTGAAATGGTTGTAAGCATTTTTCCTCCTTTCTATATTATACCTGCAGTGCACATAACAAGGCCTAGCATGATGAAATAGATAAACGCAACTCCCACGATAAGACTTATCAGAAGGGTCATGCTTTTTGCAAGGCTGGATATAAAGTTTGCTATCTGATTGTTTCCAAGAGGTTCAACTATGCCAGCTATAAGTTTAAGTGCAAGCATAAATATAATAAGCTCAAGAAGTGGGGAAATAATGGTTGCAATAAGAAGTAAAAGCCCTCCTGCCCCCACTGCATTTTTTATCAAACTGCTGCTTGCAAGAAGAATTCCTAAGCCATCTGAGATATATGAGCCTAGTATTGGTATATAGGATTTTATCGCATATTTAGCCGTTCGAATGGAGATTCCGTCCACCGTGCCAGCTGTTATGCCTTGAATTGACATAAATGCGGAAAATACTGTAAAAATAAGGCCAACAAGCCACTTATATGTGCTGTTAAAGAAAGAGGTAAATTTATCAAGTTTGACATTAGATGACAAGTTTGAAACCACGCTAAACACAGTGGAGAAAATAAAAATTGGAAGAAGAATATAGTTAAATAAATTTAAGATTACCCCACTAAGAAGTGCCATAGCGGGCTGGTAAATACTGACTGAAACAGTTCCACCTACTGCAGTAAGCAAAGTTAATAGAATTGGGAAAATTGCATCCATTTGAGCCTTAATATTCGTAATAACACCGCTTGTCATTTCCACCATTTTTACAACCATGGACAAAAGGATAACAACAATCATGCCATAGGTTACAAAATGAATAAGATTGGAAATTGATTTTCCATTGCTGTTTGGCCGCAAACCAGAAAGCATACCGCCAAATATGGCTATAGCAATAACGGTTGAAATGATTGGAAGATATTTTAAAAGATTGTCAAAAATTAAGGATAGAATTGCACTCCATAAACTTTTGCTTCCATCTGCAAACTCACCAGAAATTATAGATTTGATTTTGTCTAAAAAGGAGGAAGAACCAAAGATCTCACTTTGACCACTTGTCAGTGACTTGATGATTTCTTCAAGACTGGACAGATCAAGGGAGCCAAGTTGGTCATCGACTGAATCTTGAATTTCTTTTTCAAGTTCTTCATATGTCATTCCATCATCTGCTACTGTTAGGTCATTTGGCATAGGTGCAAAGATAAGCAGTGCAAAAATAATAATACTGAAAAATTTTATAAGCTTACGTTTGTCGAATGTTTTGCGTTTGTTATAGATTTTATAATTTGGGCGATAGAGTTTTTTCATCCGGGAAGAAGCTCCATAATTATTTCAAGAATACTTGTTACAATTGGCATAGCCATAACCATGATAATAAGTTTTCCGCCCAAAAGAACTTTATCACCTAGGCTTGAATTTCCGGTATCGTTACAAATTCCTGCTGTAAATTCTATGAGGTATCCAATACCAACAATTTTGAGAAGCAATGTATAAAGATTTCCGGATATGCCAGTTGTGTTGACGATAAGTTTTAAAGATGAAAATATTCCAGCAAGATAGTTAACAAGAAGAGATAAAATAATCACTCCTCCTGCCAGTGCAATAAGAACGGCATAATCACTTCGCAAGGGTCTAACTATAATTGTTGCTATACAAGTGATAAGACCTATTGCCACTATCTTATAAACTAAATCCATATTTCCCCTTTAAAAACTAAATATCGTTTTGATTGTTGTAAATAAGTCGCCAAGCATATTGAGTATCATAACCAGCACAAGTATAAGTCCTGCAAGCGTCGCAAGAGTCCCAATTTCGTCCTTACCTGTTTGTTTAAGTACTTGTCCAACAATCGCAGTTAAAATGCCGATTGCGGCAATTTTAAAAATAATATCAACTCCCATTTCTCCTCCTTAGCAAAATAGCACCACAACAATCAAACCAACAATAATTCCGAGTTTGATTGAAAGTGAGCCATACTTTTTATTTTCTCCATTCGCAAAAGACGAGAATTCTTCAAAACGTTTTTCAAAATTTTTAAGTTCCTTAGATTGACTTGCAAGGTCGGTTCTGCCTAAGGACCTAAAAAATATAAGAAGAGTATCTTTTTCATTTTGTTTTAGAAAATTTAAGCCTTTGAATAGATTGCTTTCGTCAAGGCTGGTGTTGTTTGCAAGATAGGTTAAATAGTTTTTGTCTAGTCCCTGAAGTTGCTTTTTTGTTTTCTCATCGAAAGACTCAAACAAGGTTTTAAGACGCTCCCTGGAATAGTTAATTTCAACATCAAGCTTTTGACATAGCATTACCAAAGCTTTAAAAAACTTTGCACGTCGTGAATACTTGAGTGAAAAAATATATCCAATGAAGATACAACCTACTGCCAAAAAGCCTAAAATTAAATATTTCATTCCTACCTCCTAATATTTGGTTATCCTTGCAAAGTTTTCGTTATAAATTCCTTCAAGTGTCCCCGGACCATTTCTCATGGATAAAAGCACATACCGTTTAAAGATTCTCTCTTCAATTAACTTGCTATAAGATGGCTTTTTAAGAAAACTTTCAATACTATCTGAATGTACTGACGCAAGGAGATTAACCCCACAGTTCACGCTGTAACGCACTGCTTCAATATCCTCCTGCCCGCCCAGTTCATCTGTGACAATAAGGTTGGGAGCAAGAGAACGTATTCCATTCTCAAATCCCACCTTCTTACTGGCAAAAGATATTTTGTCTGCAAAATTGCCAAGGCTTCCACCAAGGTCAAGTTCACCACGTTCGTCAAGAACAAGGACATTAAAAGCATAGTTTCGTTCAGATAACTGACAAATAAAATCACGCAGGAAGGTTGTCTTGCCGGCACCAGGTGGTGAAATAACAAGGGTATTTAAAAGTGTTTCATCTTGCAGGATATGAGGAAAAGCTGTCAAAGAACAATTTTTGATTTCATGAGGTATACGTATATTAATGCTGTTGAAGTTTGTCATGGTTTTGATGTGACCTTCCTCTTCGATTAGGTCGCCGCCGATTCCCAATCTTACTCCCCCAGTTGTGACAAGAAAACCTTTTTTTATCTGTTCGTTGACGGAATAGATTGAGCATTCACTTGCACGGAAAATGATATCTTCAATCATTATACGAGTTGCAAAAATTGCTTCTTTAAGATTTCCAGAAAGCCCATGGTCAGAAAGAAAAAAACGCCCTGAACCAACAGATACAACAATTGGCTTGTCTGCACGAATACGAAGTTCATTAATAGCATTGAAACTCACCCTCTCAGAAAGGATGTTATATATATTTTCGGGAAGAATATTTTTCAGCATGCTTTTCTCCTTGCAACTAACCTATGTTTAATAACCTGCGAAAATATCAAATTGAATTTGCATTCTTTGTCGTATCGTGACAGATTAAAAACAAAAAAAATCGCCTTGCAAAAGTAAAGCGATAAAAATTGATTATTAAAAAAAGCGTCAGTGACGCTTATTTTACTCTTTCAATATAGGAACCATCTCTTGTGTCAACGCGGATTTTGTCGCCAATTCCAACGAAGAGTGGAACTGGAAGCACAAAGCCTGTTTCAAGTTTTGCTGGTTTTGTGGTAGACTTTGAAGTATCTCCTTGAACTGCTGGTTCGCAATCAACAACTTCAAGTTCAACAAAGGTTGGTGCATAAACTGCGAATGGGTTACCTTTATAGAAGTACATTGTGCAGTTTGTGTTTTCTTTAACATAATTAAGTGCATCTTCTGCAGAATCTCTGTTAAGTGGGATTTGGTCATAAGTTTCTGCATCCATGAAATAGTAGATATCGGCATCATTGTAAAGGTAAGTCATTTCTTTCTTTTCGATAACTGCAACTTGGAATTTATCAGTTGGGTTAAAAGTCTGGTCTTTTACCTGTCCTGTCATTACATTCTTAAGTTTAGTTCGAACAAATGGAGACCCCTTTCCAGGTTTAACATGTTGAAATTCTACAACTGAATAAACGGACCCCTCCATTTCAAAAGTAGTGCCTTTTCTAAATTCGCCTGCTGTAACCATAATAGTATTTCTCCTTAAATTAAATTCTTGTTTATTTTATCATATATGCTTTTAATTGTCTAGTGTTTTTTTAATTTATCATAAAAATCTTTCATTATCTTGGCATCTCGTGGCTGCATTCCTGCTGATTCGCTTATTACACGAGCTTCTAAATTATAATCCGCCAAAACTTCCATAAGTGGCTCATAATCAGGGCCATATATTTCATCTTCAAAATTAAGATGACGAATTTCCCCTTTTTCTCCATATTGAATTTTTGAAAAGTGAATATGACAGTTGTTAACACGGTCTTTTCCAAGTATTTCAATTGCATAATCAAGAATATGCTTATACTCTTCTTTACCTTTTAAACTCCCCTGCGTCAAAGCGTTGATATGTCCAAAGTCAAAGGTTGGTACAAGGTGTGAATTGAGTTTGCATAGGTCAACAATTTCTTTATATGTGCCAATTTGAAGAGGTTTTCCCATGGTCTCTGGGCACAGCCAAATACCCTCCAACAGTTTTTCTTCTTCAAATCTATCCATTGTTTCTTCTAAGCGTTTCGTTGCAAGAGCAATACATTGTTTTCTTTCAATCTTGCCGCATGAACCCGTATGAAAAACCAAATGGTCAGCATTGCCAAAGTATCTTAAAAACTTGATACCTGTGCGAAGATAACCTTCGCTTTTCTGATACATTTCTTCCTCAGGATTTGCAAAATTGATGTAATATGGAGCGTGAATGCTTACTTTAATGTCATTCTTTTGAAAAAGTTTTCCAGCTGTTCTTGCCAGTTCTTCCCTCATACGATAACCGTGCCCAAATGAATATTCAAAAGCATTAAGCCCTTTGCTTTTGATAAAGTCTGGCACCTGTAAAAGAGAGGCATACCCCTCTTCCAAAAACTCTTCTCCGCATCCTGATGGCCCAAATCTTATCATATTTTCTCCTTAAATCAGCCTTAATTCAAATTTTATCTGACTATTTATAACTCTAACAATTCCCAAAAATTCGCTTTGCGCACAGGCTTTATATAATCCATCTTTTTCAGATGTTTTAATCCAAACACCATTTAACAGCCTGTCAGTTTGTTCTGGGGATAATGATAAAAGTGGATAGTTAAACAGTGTGTCAAGTTTTATTATTTCATAATCGCCAGCTTTGATTTGCTCAATGGTGAAACTGTCCTCAATATTAAAATCTCCACATTTAGTGCGTTGTATGCTTAACATAACACCATAAGTTGATAATTTTGTAGCAATATCTCTGCAAAGCGAACGAATATAAGTTCCGCTTGAACAGTGCACAAGAAACTTAAAAGTATTTTCTTCAATCTGCTCCGAAAGTTGCAGGTCATAGATTTCAATTTCTTTAGGCTTTAAAACAACATCTTCCCCTCTTCTTGCAAGGTCGTATGCTTTTTGTCCCTTTATTTTTTTAGCCGAATAGGCAGGCGGCATCTGTGCCATTTTACCGATAAAGCTAGCAATTACCGACTTCACCTCTTCAAGTGTTGTAATCTTGTTGTGGGTAAAAGTCACCTTTCCTTCAAGGTCGAGTGTATCTGTGGTTTGCCCAAACTTAAATATTGTTTTATAGACTTTATCTTTGGTTAAGTAATAATCAAACAGCTTTGTTCCTTTGCCAAGCGTAACAGGAAGTAATCCATCGCCAGCAACATCAAGTGTTCCAAGATGTCCTGCTTTGTCTGCACCAACAGCCCTCTTTACAATATTAACAACAGTGTTCGAACTTATCCCTCTTGGTTTATTTACAAGAATTATCCCATTTAAACTATTGTTTGTTATCATTCTCTTTTTCCTTATATTTAAGATAATGTTTTATAGCATTTAAAACACGTTTTTTTGCTTCGTCCTCACTTGAAGCATGAAAACAACAACCCGATGCTTCTTTATGACCACCTCCACCGAAAAAGCTTGCGATATTACTAACGTCATATCCCTTCATCGATCTAAATGAACAATCGTATGTATTTAGCTCTTTTTCCACCATAAAGCAAGAAATATTTGCACCTTGACAACAGATAAGTTTGTTGCTAAGGTTAGAACAATCCTTTTTTGTTGCTCCCACTTTATTGAGTTCTTTTTGACTGATGGCACAAAATGCAATTTCCTTATCAATAATCTCAATATTATCATAAAAAATCTTTGTAATCTTTAGTGATTTTATTGTTACAAAACGATATAATGCATCATTGGCCTTTAATGTATCTGCTCCGTCTTGTATAAGTTCGGATGCTGTTTTAAAGGAATTTAATGTTGTGTTTGTTGTTTGGAAGCCACCAGTATCTGATGACAAGCCTGCAAACAACATCGTTGCTGTTTCAGGGATAACTTTGATTTTTAAACAGTTTAATAGTTCATATATAATTTCGCTACATGATGAGCGTATTGGGTCTACATAGCTGATTTTTGCTATATTAAAATTCCCGTCCTGACAGTGATGATGGTCAAGTTTAATTGTGTTTTCGTGTTTTACGAAATCTTGCCCATACTGCCCTAGTCGTGCCTCGGTTGGCGTATCAACACTTATTAATAGGTCATATTTTTTTGGATTAAATCCGCCGACTTTCACTAGGCTTTCATCTAAAAGTTGTGATTGACTTGAAGAAAATTGCTCATGCGTGAACATATCAACATCTTTGCCAATATTAGACAGTGCATAGTAAAGTGCATACATTGAGCCAAGACAGTCAAAGTCAGGGTCTATATGACAAAAAAGGGCAATATTATTTGCCTCTTTTATCTTTTTTTTAATTTTTTTAATTATTCCTTTTGGAATCATTAGTCCTCCCCGTCGTCTGCTGGAATTTCTAAGTTTTTAAGTATCTCATTAATTCGAATTGAAGCCTCTGCTCCTTTATCATACTCAAATACAAGTTTTGGCACTTGTGGCATCTTAACCATTTGTGCAAGTTCGCGTTTGATAAACCCTTCTGACTTTTGAAGAACCTGTAATGTTTGCTTTTTATTTTCTTCTTTATCAGTGTCGATACTTATTTTGATTTTACAATATTTGAAATCGGGAGTGACATTTACTTCACTTACATAAATAAGTGTTTCTAGACGAGGGTCATTTAATCTATTTTGAATAATATCAGCAAGGCAGCGCTGAAGTTCGCTGTTTGCTCGTTCTATTCTTTTTGATGGCATAATGCCGCCTCCTTTTTTAATCTTTTAACGTTTTATTGGCTCTTTTACATAGAAATCAATCATATCGCCCTCTTTAAAGTCGATATTGTCATGAAGTTTAATTCCGCATTCATAACCTTTTGCAACTTCTGCTTTCTCATCTTTAACAATCTTTAATGAGTCCACTGTGGTTACACCAATTTCTTCTTTGCCACGCATAATTTTTGCTATAGCATTTCTGGTAGCTTTTCCGTCCTTGACATAGCAGCCAGCGACTTTTCCAGCTGTAGAAAGCTTAAACACAACACGAATTTCAGCGTTACCAATGTATTTTTCTTCATACTTAATGCTCATCATACCTGTGATTGCATTAGTGATATCATCCACCACTTCATATATGATTTTATATTCTTTGATTTGCACCTTTAAAGTTTCAGCAAGGTTCTTGGCCTTTGGCACTGGTTTTTGGTTAAAGCAAAGAATAATTGAGCCTGTGGTGTTTGCAAGAATAACATCGGATTCAGTAACTGCACCCGCTCCACTATGAATAACATTAACCTTAGCTTCTTCATTCTGTATTGGAAGAAGAGTTGATTTTAATGCTTCAACAGAACCTATTGTATCAGCTTTAATAATGATATTGAGGTTTTTGAGTGCTCCTTCATGCACCTTGTTCATGAAGTTATCGAGTGTTACGCCAGAGCTTTGTTTGCTACGCTCTGTTTTAATTTTATTAATACGTTCTTGGATAACTTGTTTAGAAAGTGACTCTTCCACTGCGTAAACATGATCACCAGAAAGAGGTACTTCATTAAACCCAAGCACTGCAACTGGGGTTGAAGGTCCGGCAACTTTAATTGATTTTCCTTCATCAGAGTACATTGCCCTTACCTTTCCATAGGTGATTCCTGACATAATTGAATCGCCAACATGCAACGTTCCATTTTGAACGATTATGGATGCAACTGGACCACGATTTTTATCAAGTTCTGCTTCAATAATAACACCTGTTGCCATTTTATCTGGATTTGCTTTAAGTTCAGCAACTTCAGCCACAAGAAGTATCATTTTCTTAAGTTCGTCAAGTCCCATACCTGTTCTTGCAGAAATAGGCACAACAACAGCGTCTCCACCCCATTCTTCAGGAAGAACGCCATGCTCAGCAAGTTGTTGTTTTACTCGATCTGGATTGGCTTCCGGTTTGTCCATTTTATTAATGGCAACAATCATAGGTACATTTGCAGCCTTTATATGATTTATTGCTTCAATTGTTTGTGGCATGATTCCATCATCAGCCGCAACAACAAGTATTGCGATATCTGTTGCCTTAGCACCTCTGGCACGCATAGCTGTAAATGCAGCATGACCAGGTGTGTCAATAAAGGTGATTTTTTCTCCATTGAAACTGATTTGATAAGCTCCAATCTTTTGGGTAATACCGCCCGCTTCCCCTGCAACAACATTAGTTTTTCTGAAAGCGTCAAGAAGAGAGGTTTTTCCATGGTCTACATGGCCCATAACGGCAACAACAGGTGGACGACTTACAAGGCTTGCTTCATCGTCTGTTTCATTTGCAGATTCAATCATCTTCTCTTCAAAAGACTTATCAAGCTTAAGTTCAAGCGTGATTTCAAAATCACTGGCAATAAGTTCAGCCGTTTCAAAGTCTATGTTGCTATTTATTGTCGCCATAATTCCAAGAAGCATAAGTTTTTTAACAATTTCTGTTACAGGCTTTCCAATTTTTTCACTGAAGTCTTTTACTGTTATATCATTAGATGTAAAGATTGCATGTTTGATTGCCGGAGCAACAAAGGATGCTGTCTCTTTTTTCTTCTTCACAACACTTTTGCGTGAGCCATAACTTACTTCTTCAAAACCATTTTCGTCTTCTATTAATATATTGTTGCGGCGTTGATCGTTAAGTCTCTTTCCGCCTGTTCTTCGTTCATCAGAACCTGAACTATGTTTTTGAGCAAACTTGGCTTTTTGTTGAAAGTTACGATCACTTTTAATTTCGATTTCTGGTGCGTCATTGAAGGATTTGAAATTGTTGACTTTTGTGGAGACAAAGTTATTTGAGCCAAACTTTTTGTTTTGGCTATTATTTCTGTTAAAGCCTGCATTTTGTGCTCTGTCTCGATTGAAACCGCCTTGATAACCATTTTGACCTTGAGGTCTGTTAAATGGTTTATTCTGGCCATTATAATTGTTGAACTTATTTTGGTTTCTGTCTTTATTGAAAGAATTTTGATTATTATATGGCCGATCATTTCTATTATCAAACTTTTTAAAACTATTATTTGAATTTTGATTTCCGTTTGCAAAAACAGGAGCAGGTTTTTGCTCTGGCTGGCTTTCTTTAATTGACTCAACTTTCACAGCTTCTTCTTTTTTCTCTTCTTGAACCTTTTTTGCTTCTTCTTCAAGCAAACGTTTTTGATTCAAAAGTGATTTGGCAAAAGTGTCCATATCAGTTTTTGCAGTACGCACGTTACGTAAAAGCTCTAATATAGTTCCCTCTTTTTGAATTTCGTGTATGGATTTAAGATTGTTTAATGTTTGATTAGCCAAATTTATTGCTCCTTTATTTTTTCCTTTTATTTAGGATAAGTTTGATTTAAAAAGTTCCTCTTCAAGCACATTTATGACCTCTTCAGGTACATTTGCTTTAAACGCTCGATTTAATGACTTTTGTTTTTTGAGTTTGTTGAAACACTCCCTTTCTTTGCAGACATAGGCACCTCTACCATTTTTTTTACCGGTGAGGTCAAGAGAGATTTCTCCTTCTTTATTTTTAACTATGCGAACAAGTTCACGTTTGTCCTTTGATTGTCTGCATGCAACACACATTCGAAGCATTTCCATGATTATTCCTCATCAAATGGCACTAATTCTTCAAGGTCATCAAGATTTTGAAAAGAATCTTCATCGCTAAGTTCGGTAAGTTCATATTCAGGTGCTTTAACATTTTCGTTTGCCTCAATAGAACTTTCAGGTTTTACCTCAATTTTCCAGCCAGTAAGTCTTGCAGCAAGTCTTACATTTTGGCCACCCTTTCCAATTGCAAGTGAAAGTTTATCATCAGGCACGATAACTCTTGATGCGTTCAAACTTTCATTTGTTTCAACGCTGATGACTTTGGCAGGACTAAGTGCCCTAGCAATATATTCAAGCGGGTCATCACAATATTCAATAAGGTCAATTTTTTCACCATTGAGTTCTGATACGATGGTATCAATGCGTTGTCCTCTAAATCCAACGCAGGCACCAATTGGGTCAAAGTTTGGCTTTTCAGTAAACACAGCCACTTTAGCTCTATTACCCGGGTCGCGAGCAATATTTTTGATTTTAACATCGCCGCTTGAAATTTCTGGTATTTCAAGTTCAAATATTTTTCTAACAAAACCGATATTGCTTCTTGTTACTTGAATTTGCGTACCCTTAAAACTCTCTTTAATTTTCTTAACATAGACCTTTATTCTATCCCCAACGTTAAATTTTTCACCTGGAATTTGGTCAGATGGAAGCATAACGCCTTCAGTGTGAGAGCCTGAAATTTGTACATACACCGTGCCATTATCAATTCTTTTGACAACAGTGGTAAGAAGTTCATCTTCTTTTTCTGCAAGTTCAGAAACCGCGATTTGACGTTCCATTTCTTTGATTTTTTGCATAACAACTTGTTTCGCAGTTTGTGCAGCGATACGCCCGAAATCTTTAGTTGATTCCTCAGTTGTAACCTCATCACCAATTTTATAGGATTTTTTGATAAGACGAGCCTCTTCAAGAGAAATTTCTTTGTCAGGGTCTGTGACTTCATTAACTATGGTTTTATAAGAATAGACTTTGATTGTTGCCTTCTCTGGATTTAATTTTACGCTTGCACTTTTAGCTTCTCCATACATCTTTTTGTATGCTGAAGTAAGTGCAGTTTCAAGCGTGGAAATAAATGTCTCCTTATCAATTTTCTTTTCTGCTTCTAAATCCTCAAGTGCTTGGAAGAAATCCTTGTTAATCATTTTTAATAAATCTCCTTAAAATTTAATTATTGGCACAATATGTGCAATTTTTTCACGACTAAATGTTAATTGTTGGTTATTATTTTCAATAACGATATCTTTTTCATTAAAGGAAACCAGCACGCCATCAAAAACTTTTTTACCATTAATTTTTGAAAACAATGTAATTTCAATTTCCTTTCCTTTATTACGGAGGAAATCCCTTTCAGTTTTAAGTGGCCTATCAATTCCAGGTGAACTGACATTTAGGATGTAAGGTTTATCGTCTGTTGGATTTAGTTCCTCAAGTAACGGGTCAATTATTTTGCTTACCTTTTCGCAGTCTTCAATATTTACCCCATTGTCGCAATCAATATAAAAAATCAAATTCATCCCGTCGGATTGCTTGACGTATTCAAGGTCAACGACTTCATATCCCAATTCTTCAATAACCGGATTAATTTTTTCGGCGACTATTGTTTTAACTTTTCCTGCCAAATTTTACCTCCTTATTCTATGACGCGGGGAGTGAACAATACTGCTCACTCCCCGCGTCATCATCTAGTCTTTATTATTATAACAAATATTAATATAAAAATCAATAAATTTATAAAGAAAAATATTAAATATATACTATTTATTTTTCACTTTGCTAAGTTCCAGTAAAACTTGTGCAGTTGCGTGTGCATCATTATATGCCCTGTGTGCATCAGTTAATGTAAGCCCCAAAACTTTGACCACTGTGCCCAGTTTATAATTGGGTGCACGAAGATTTGCTTGACGAGCCATAATAAAAGCGTCCATGAGATTATTATCAAATTTTAGACCAACCAAGGAGGCTGCTTTTTTGATGAAGTTCATATCAAAGCCCACAATGTTATAACCGCTTATTACGCACCCCCTCGTATAATTATAAAAGTCGGTGATAACATCTTCTATTCTTGGAGCATGTGCCACCATCTCATTGGTAATTCCTGTTAATTTAGTTATTTCTTCAGGAATTTCTGATTTTGGTTTAACATAAGAAGAGAACCTTTCTTTTATGTGTCCTTTTTCGATTTTAACAGCTCCAAGTTCGATAATTTCACATGTTTCATATTCAAGACCTGTTGTTTCAACGTCAAATACCACGATATCATTATTTAAAATGAAGTCGTTATACTTTGGTTTATCTTCAAACAAATTTGCTTGAGAAGAAGATGGCAGCGGTTCAGGAAATACAACTTGTTTATGAGTTTCGCTTTTAACTGTCTGTGTATTTATAAGTTTTAAGCTGGATTTTTTGTTTGCATATTGCATGCTTTTAATGTAATAGGTAAGCTTTCCGCTTAGCCCAGTTTTTAAGTCACCAAGGCAAAGCATGTACATGCCCTCATCAAGTTTTTCCATTCTTTTTTCATAGGTTTTTGGACAAAAATAAACACAGTCTATTGTATTTTCATCGCTTAAATTAAAATTATATAGATATTTATCCTGACCTTCACGCTTGCCCTTTTTTATTTTAAATGTTTTATTTGATATATTGGTTATTATTCCAGCAAGAATAACAGAAGCTTTTGGCTTTGTGTTGTTTTGTATGTATTCTGGTCTTGGCGATATTTCTCCCCCAACAAATTTACCCAGCACTTCGACCTCATATCTTGGTACAGAAGTTTGTGTTGGAGGTATATCTTCAAATTCAATTTCTGAAGGAAGCTGCTCTTCAATTTCACCGAATTCGATATCAAAATTTGCAATAAAACGTCTTTCAAGGAATTTTTTGATATTAGTCTTTATTTTACCTTCGTCAAGCATAGACAGAATATCTTTATTTATTCCTATGAATATTTTTATATCAAAATCGTTTGATTCAATTGAGATATTTTCTTGGAAAATATATGGAAAAATACCCTTATGTTCCCCTTCAAAATAATTATTGATTTCTTTAATAATCAAATTTTTATCAAGAAAACTTTTTTTTAACTTTATCCTTACCTTTGCATTAAGTGACAAAAACTCTCTGACGAAGTTTGTAAGTTTTTCACGTTCCTCGACTTTCAGTTCATCCATATTAAAGGGATAAAGAAAGGTTATAGAGCAAACATTAAGACCTTTATCATAAACCACATCAAAGAGTTTTAAATTTGCAAATTCATTATTAAAATTTTTATTTATTTTCTCTGTAAGAATATCCATATCTACATTTTACAACACAAAATGCAGTATGTCAATCAATATTACGAGTCCAAATAAAACCATAAGTCCAATGCTGTGTATCATATTCTCAATTTCCCGCTTGATTGGCTTTTTACGTATCCATTCTATTGTTGTAAAGACAACATGTGCACCATCAAGGGCTGGAATAGGAAGAAGGTTAAATACGGCAAGATTGGCCGAAATTAATGGTATCAGAACAAGAAGATTGGTCATGCTTTGTTGAGCGACAGATGCAATCATAGTAATCGTTGCAATAGGACCACCTATTTGGCTTATGCTTACTTGGAAGGTGATAAGCATCCAAAGGCTTTTAAGAACAATCCAAGCAAGACCAAATGCAAACGGTATACACCTTGCAAGTGCTTCAACAAAGGAATGTCTGTAAGGTTCATAGTGAAGATACATTAGGGTCATTTGGCCATTTTCATCTAAAACTGGATTTCCATCTTCCCCTATTAACATGTATCCGCCAAGTGCATACGCGGTGTTGGTTTGTTGAATTTTATTTCCTTCTTCGTCTAGCTTAAATTTGTTTTGACCATTTTCATCTTTGACAATATTGTTATTTTCATCGCGTTCATATTCATAAACAGGTTTGCCCTCACTGTCAAACACAAGATAGGTTACTTTTGTGAAGTACATGTCAACATCCATCATTTCGCCATCACGGCGTAGAGAATATTTCACTGCTGGATGGTCTTTAAAGCTTTTGTCAGGATTATCTTTTAACCATGTTTCCAAATTTTTCACTTCCATGGACACAAGGTCTGAAAAGTTGTAACTATAAGCAAAGTCCACCTTTGTTCCATTCACATAGAAAACAACATCACCCTCTTGAAGAGAGTTTAATTCTGGATTATAATTCTCAGATAGTTCATAATTTATAACATGCTGGAAGGTGATTGGCTTTTGATAGCGAGGGATATCATATCCCACACTTACAAGCAGGATAAAAGAGAATATAATTGCAGTTAAGAAATTAAAAGATACACCAGCAAGAAAAACTAAAATTCTTTTCCAAGGTTTTTGATTTGTAAAGGCAGAGTTGTCAGTGATCGGTTTTCCGTCTTTATCGTTGCCATCTTCCCCTGCAAAAGCACAGTAACCACCGAGCGGAAAAATACGCAAAGAAATTTTTTCTCCGCGTTTGTTTGTTTTGGAAAATATTGCTTTACCAAACCCTATGGAAAATTCTTCAATTTTAAATTTTAAAATACGTCCCACAACATAGTGTCCAAGTTCATGAACTAAAACCATGAAAAGAAGTACAACTACGGCAAGAAGAAGATAAAGAACAATCATTTTCCCTCACATTAATTATAATTTAAATAACCATAACAAGAATTCCAAAGGCAAGAAGAAGATAAGGTGCAACAAAAATGTATGAGTCAAATCTATCAAGCATTCCACCATGACCAGGTAAGATTTTGCCGCTGTCTTTGACATCTGCCTTACGTTTCAAATAAGACTCAAACAAATCACCAAATTGGCAAAGCATAGAACCAAATAATGATATCAAAAGCACCTGCCAGAAAGCAAAACCGCTTACAGAAAAAGCACTATAGATGGCTGGAATTGAATTAAGGATGAAATAAGTGCAAACTGAAAGAAGAACACACCAAATCGTTCCACCAACCGCACCAGAAATGG
Organism: uncultured Christensenella sp.; assembly: GCA_948466185.1. Taxonomy (GTDB): domain Bacteria; phylum Bacillota; class Clostridia; order Christensenellales; family UBA1242; genus Caccovivens. Next base: position 52,700 of record CAOJZM010000003.1, on the reverse strand, counting down.
TTTTCTTAGGACTGATCTTAGGTGCGAGTTTTCTTCCTCCAATTAATCCACCAGTAATATATGCAAAAGTATCGGTAAATATTGGTATTAGAAACATAAATAATAAAACAGTTAAAGATAAATATCCACCAAACTTGTCCACACTAGCAAAAGATGTTGTAAGGCTGTCTATGTGGTTTAAGAAATTCATAAACATGATAAGAAAGCTTGGATATATAAATGTAACACTTGTATTAAAAGCTTTATTAAATGCATATTTAGATAAGGAAATTTTCTCTTTTCTGATTTTCATTTCGTTTAAGGATTTCTTTGTATTTATAAGTCCATATATAAAAGCAATGCCAAAGAAAAGTACAATCAATGCGAAATCAATTAAAAGAGTAAAGGTAAGTCCAACATTTTTATCATAAATTATTCCTATAAGATTTGAAATTAACAATACAACAGGAAAAACAGTGGCAAGAATGCTGTAATTATATTTCCCCATTTTTGTAAATAACTTGGATGTTTCAAATGCTGCAAAGCAAGCAATAAATAAGATAAGTGCATCAAAGAAATAGTCAGAAACTAAGCATTTAAGCACAAATGCAAGTGCCAATACAAAAACAATTTCAATTGATGTTATAATACGTTTTTTCATTTTGTTCCTCCAAATCTTCGATTACGTTTTGAAAAGTTTTTTAACGCCTTTCGAAGATGTCTTTCGTTGAAATCTGGCCATAAAACTGGTGTAAAATAAAATTCAGAATAAGCTATTTGATATAGCATGAAATTTGATATCCTTTCCTCCCCGCTTGTTCTTATCACAAAGTCCGGGTCAGGCAGAGGATAGGAGTATAGACTGGAAGATAATTTCTCTTCTGTCACCTCTGTTTCTCCCTGTGAAATAAGATTATTCACGGCGTGGACAATGTCTGCTCTACCCCCATAGTTAAGTGCAAGATTTACAACGATATTATTATTGTCCTTTGTGTCATCTTTAATAACCTGAAGTTCATGTTGCAAGTCATCAGGGAATTTGGTGCAATCTCCCATTGTTGTGATTTTGATTCCACGTTTTTTAAAGTTTTCTCTTTTAGATTTGATAAAATCTCTCGTCAAATTAAATATACCGTCAATTTCTTCTTGGCTTCTTTTCCAGTTTTCAGTGGAAAAGGCGAAAAAGGTTACAACTTTTATATTAAATTTGATTAGAGCATCTATTGTTCGCTCAACGGCATTGATACCCTCTTTATGTCCCATATTTCGAGGCATACCTTGTAAACTTGCCCATCTGCCGTTACCGTCCATAATTATTCCAATGTGATTAGGTAAGTTTTTGATAGATGATTTTTTGAACATATAATAAACCCTTTATTTTGCCCTAAAAACATGGATAACAATTTTCGGTTTTAAACCTCCATGATTTCTTTTTCTTTTGCTTTAGATGCATCATCAATCTTATCACCATAGGTGTCGATAAGTTTTTGAACTTCTTTTTCAGCAGTTGAAAGTTCATCTTCAGAAATTGTGCCTTCTTTTTGAAGGTCTTTCAACATTTCCATAGCGTCTCTTCTTGCTCCGCGAATCGCCACCTTAGTATCCTCTGCGATTTTCTTAACATTTTTCACGATTTCGCGACGACGTTCCTCTGTAAGCATCGGAAAGGTAAGTCTTATAATTTTTCCATCATCACTTGGCGTGATGCCAATATCAGATGCAGCTATGGCTTTTACAACATTTTTGATTTGACTTGCGTCCCAAACAGAAATTGCGAGAATCCTTGCTTCAGGAACCGTTATGCTTGCCATTTGGTTGATTGGTGTTGGTACTCCGTAATAATCAATGTAAATCTTATCAAGAATGTGTGGATTAGCGCGTCCAGCTCGAATAACGAGATATTCATTTCTTTGATGAGCCAAAGCTTTATCCAGTTCCTCACCACAAGAAATTAAAATTTCTTCAATATCATTTTGCATATGTAAACTCCTTGAAAATAAGTTTACATTAAATCCTTCATTTTTGCAAATGTTTTTAAGGCTTTCTAATAAGAAATATGCAGCTTGCAAGTCCAGGGGTACATATATCTATTAAATTTAGACATCTTTTTACAAAATGTACATCTTTGTAAATAAAAAGTGACTTGTTAAAAGTCACTTTTTATTTTAACTATTTCCCCCTTCATCTTCTCCGTCAGAAGAGTTCTTGTCTTTATTATTTCCCTCATTAATTTTTTTATATTCTTCATTAAGCTTTGGGAATAAGGCAACAGGTGGAATACCTGTATATTCAGGGCTGCCATTTTTTAATTCGTAAACCATTTCTGTATCATTTTCTTCATCTTCAAAGTAAATAAAATGTATATCTTTAGTATCTGGAATTAGGGAAAGGTAAACGTCATGACATTTTCCAGAAGAAAGAATGGATAAATCTTGATATTGACCACAGAATTTAATCACTGTTTCCTTTTCAATTCCTAATTCGTCACATTTTGAGGCTGAAATATATGCCTGTTTTCTTTGTGGATTAATTCTTTTTGGAAGAGGCGTATTGTTTGCATTCTTAACAATTTTATTAGGATTATTTGACATATATTTTTGAAATTCATCGACTGATTTGACGCTGATAATTTCACAACGTTCTAATTCGTCAAATATAATTTTGTAATAGTCATTAATGTACATTTCAACAATAAGAGAATTGTAACATTGTGGATTAAGTTGAGTTGTAAGAGTTTTAATTAAATCTTGAAGAACCGCCTCCCTTTCGCTTGGGAAAAACATTTTTACATAATCTTCACCAAAGAAATTTTGAGCTTCAGCTTCAATCGAGTCTATATAGTGGCCTATGTTTTCTCTAAATATATTTGTCTTGATAAAAAGATTATCATTTGTGTTGATTTTTTGTAGTTTGATATCTGCACGCTTATCACTATCATTCATACTTGAAAATGCAGAACTGTACATTTTTTCACATTCTGTTGCGACTTGTAACATAGCTTCATTTTCAAGAACTATTTTTTGTAAAATTGTACCACCCGAAGAAGTATGCTGGGCCAAGCTGGCTATCATACTTATTTTTCCATATGTTGAATTCTGTAAAAGTAGATTGTTGTTCTTAATATGTGAGTCATAATTAAATTGTGATTTTTCTAACGCTTTAATATATGTTTCATAAGCCCTTGAAATATCATTGAAGCTTGGCAGTTTTCTTGGGTAATATCCGTTCGCTGTAAATGCATCGATCATAGGCTCATACAAAATCCTAAATACATCCTGTTTTTTGATTTCTTTTGGAAGAGGTTTGATAGGAGTGGCTTTTTCGCGCCTTTTTGCTTGTTTTTCTTCCAAACTAAGTTCAATCGTTTGAACTGTTGGCTTAGATGTTGAGGTGGAGTCATATTGAATGCTTCTGTTCGCATTTTGTATTTGTCTTCTGCTTGTTGTTTTTTTAAGTGCCTTTTTCTCAAGCCTTGCCTGTCTGTTACGCTCTCTTCGTGCTTCATCAGCGATTCGTGCTTCTTCTTCAAGACGAGCTCGCTCAGCAGCCAGTCTTTCCTCTTCTTCCTTTTTAAGACGCTCCATTTCCTCTGCGTTTTTCTTTAATTTTTCAAGGAGAATGGAGGTGTCGTGGCTTTTAGCGTTTCCTGCTCGCTTTTTGATTGCATCAAATTCATTTTGAGGAATAAATATTTCAGGGAAATCTCCAATCACAAGAGATTCTTTTGGTGCTTTTTCGACATCTAATTCTTCATCACTTGTTTGCTTTTGTTTATTTGCTTTAACACTTTCCTTCACTTTTGTTAAAGCGGCATATGGATTACTTACAAAAGCCTGTCGCAGAGAAGTTGAATGAGCAAGTTGGTCCTCTTGAACAATGCACGCAAGCATACATTCAAGAAATTTTGGATCAGAGCCAAGCACGGTCATATTTTTTAGGCAGATAATTGCATTATCTTCTCCAAGATATTTTGTTAAAATCTTTGCATTGTCATCCACATATTCAAGTTTGAGCTTATCAATTTGTGTAAGGTGGTCTAAATCGAGTACAAATTCATCAGATATTCTCTGAGCATATTTTAAAGGTTCCTTCTCCTCACTAGTTTTATCTTTTTTGCTGATCAATATATTTTCAATACTCCTCGTCAGGATAACATTAAATTTAGAAACTTTATTAAAATCAACCATTAAAATAGAAGGAGATTTCTTAATTCTGGCAAGAAGTTTATCTCTCCCCTCATCTGCAAAGAAAAGTTCCAACATTTCAATAGTTTTGGCAATATCGCTTGGATTTTGAAGAAGTAATGAAGGGGTAGATTTAATAATATGACGAACATCATAGGCATATCCTTTCTTCTCTTTATCCCAAAACAGTCCATTTAGAAGTGAAAGTATTTCAGCAGTTGCACTTTCTGTTGCTTTGCAGGCAACAGATGGGCATTTTTCTAAAATGCGTTTAAGTTCATCATCCTCTATTAGTGTTTGTTCTATGTTCAAATTTGTGTCATGATATTTTGCTTTTGTTAATGTGGTGACAGCCTCTAAGAAACTTTCTCTTGTGGCAAGTTGCATGTTAGTTTTGATCGCAAGTTTAAAAGGATCAATATTTTGTCGTTTAGCCTCTTCAAGAACCTCTATAAAACTTTCTTCAATATTTTTATTTTCTTCCTTATAAAGCCCGATTGCATTATCGATGATTCCCCTTGCAATCTCTTGACGATTTGCACGATCAAAGTCGTCAACATCATTTACAGCAAAACTTGTAAACAGAGCATTGAAATCTTTAACGGTTTTCGCTTCAAGGTCCTTGCAAATATTGTAAATATAAACTCTGATTTCGGCGTCTTCAAAGCAAAAATGTTTATTAAAAGTCTGTTGCAGTGAGTTTACAATTGCTTTCACCTCAGGTTTTGATTTAATAAACTCTTCAATAATTGCAAGTTCGTCCTCATTTGGCAAAACAATATTGTCAAGACGTCGTTTGATTTTAGGCATAAAAATCTCCTTAGTAATTTTACCCTAATAGTATAAATTAAAACCACTTGAAAGTCAATAGCAATCGGTAAATTAAAGTCAACAAAAAAGGCGGACTGATCCGCCTTATTCATTCTCATGATTATGAGTTTTATTAAAGGTGTCTATTAAGTGTTGTATCATTGGACTTTTTTCTGTTGCTCCGCCACTATTTCTTCTACAATAAATGCTAGTATACAAATCCATTGTAAAGAAATCGTCATCGCTTTCAAATGGTCTGAAATGCAGGTTATGTTTCCTATAAAATGTCTGGGCTGGAAAATTATCCTTATAAACTTTTAATTCTAGTTTAAACTTACATGACTGTATTATATCTCTTAAAATGACCGAGCCAAGTCCTTGGCCGTGCAACCTTTTGTCTATATTTAAATACCATAAAACGCTAGGCTTGCCTTTATTATCGGCGGTACTATAAGGAGGTGTCCCCTCTTCAAAACTAATAGCGCCTATGATTTCGCCATTAAATTCAATCATTTTATAAAAACCAGATTCCATCATCTTCTTAAAAGATTTTTTCTGTCTATTATCATTCCACTTGCCGTAATGCGTAACAAAATATGTTTCAAAATTTTCCTTATGAATTTTGAATAGATAATCTAAATATTCATCATTATAATCTAAAATTTTATAGTAGCTCTTGTTTTCCATACAGTTATTATACCATATATCCTAAATAATTTCAATAAAAAAAGAAAGCGGCTTGCCCGCTTTCTTTAACCTTTTATTTGTTTTGCAACTTCTTCGGCAAGGTCATCTTGTCTCTTTTCAAGACCTTCACCCATTTCATATCTTACGAAACGTCTGATTGAAATCTTTTCTCCAATTTTAAGAGTCATTTCATTGATATATTGAGTGATCGTCATATTGCCATCTTTAACGAAAGTTTGTTCCATAAGACATACATCTTGATAGAACTTCTTAACTCTTCCTTCAACCATTTTTTCGATGATTGCAGCAGGTTTTCCTTCGTTTGCAGCTTGAACACGGAGAATTTCTTTCTCTTTTTCAAGTTCAGCAGTAGGAACTTCCTCAACTCTAACATATTTTGGGTTTGCAGCAGCAATTTGCATACCAATGTTTCTTGCGATTTCTTGGAAAAGTTCTGTTTTAGCAACGAAGTCTGTTTCACAGTTAAGCTCAACTAAAACGCCGATTTTTCCGCCCATGTGGATATAAGAAGATACAACACCTTCACTTGCAATTCTGCCTTGTTTTTTAGCGGCAGCAGCAATACCCTTTTCACGAAGCCAAATGGTCGCTTTTTCAAAGTCTCCATCACATTCAGTCAATGCTTTTTTGCAGTCCATCATTCCTGCATTTGTTCTTGCACGAAGCTCTGCAACGTCTTTAGCGGTAAAATTCATAATTATTCTCCTTTTTTAGCAGAATCTGCTTCCACTGTTTCTTCACTTTTTACTTCTTTCTTTTTAGGAGCAGGTTTCTTTCTTGCAGGTTTCTTTTTAGTTTCCTCACTGCCTTCTGCCATATCAATATTAGGTTTCATTTCAGCGAGAGCCTTTTCAAGATCGATATCCTCTTCTTCAGCAGAGTCTTCTTTCTTCATTGAAACCCCTTCTCTTGCTTCGATAACGGCATCTGCCATTGCTCCTGCAATAAGTTTAACAGAACGGATAGCGTCATCATTACCAGGGATAACATAGTCGATACCTTCTGGGTTACCATTTGTGTCAACAAGTCCAACCATAGGAATTCCAAGGTTGATACATTCCTTAACGCAAATGTGTTCGATACAAGGGTCAACAACGAAAACAACGCCAGGGAGTTCTCTCATTTCCTTGATACCGCCAAGGTTTTTCTCAAGTTTGTCTCTTTCAGTTTTAAGAAGAGTTACTTCTTTCTTAGGAAGAAGTTCAAACTCGCCAACCTTTTCCATTTGGTTTAATTTGTTAAGACGTTCAATTCTTGATTTGATTGTCTTGAAATTGGTAAGGCATCCGCCCAGCCAACGAGTGTTCACATAGAACATTCCGCATCTTTCAGCCTCTTCTTTGATGGCTTCCTGTGCTTGTTTTTTTGTTCCCACAAAGAGAACGCTTTTGCCGCTTGCAACAATATCTCTTACAAATAAGTAAGCTTTGTCAACAAGGACAGATGTATCTTCTAGGTTGATGATATGAATATCGTTTCTTGCAGTGAAAATATATTTTTTCATCTTAGGGTTCCACTTTCTTGTTTGGTGACCGAAGTGTACGCCCGCTTCCAGAAGTTGTTTCATTGAAATTACTGACATTTTATTTTCCTCCTTTTGTTTTTGTCCTTCCCCATAGTTTTAACTCTGCAAGCAACCTCAAGCGGTGGCTTGGCCACTTTCTATTAATCCTCACATTGTCATTCCGACCAAAGTGGAGGAATCTATAGCACTTTTTAGACTCTAGTATATTTTTTGTTATTTCGTCTGTCACTTTTGTCATTTCGACTGAAACGCCACGAGATTTTTCGACTACGCTCAAAATGACAGCGTGGCGTGAAGTGAAGAAATCTATTTTTTGCTAGAATCCGTCTTAGGCAACGGCTTGCAAATTTGCTATGAGTGCAAATTGTCCAATGACAAGTTTGAATATAACATATTTAATAAAAAAAAGCAAGCATTTTTACCTAACAAAAATTATTAATTTTAACAAATTAAATCCTTGACAATTTTGCGGGGGGGGGTATAATAGACCTTGTCTATTTGTAAAGGAGAAAATTATGAGTAAACAAAAGAAAGTTAAAGAGTACAAAGTGTATGGCGATGGCACAAAAGGACTTAAAAACTTTTTCAGTTTACTCTCTTTTTTTAAGCCATATATGCCGCTTGTTGTTTTGGCAATAATACTTTCAGTTATTCCAGTGGCAATAGGTGTTGCAATCCCGATATTCTCTGCCAAATTCATTGCAGCCCTCACCTCCTCTGACCTTATAAATATCCTCATTTATGGTGGTGTTACGATGGGCGGACAGGTTCTAACACAATTGATATGGTGGCTAAATGATACCTGCATTTTAAATAAACTTGTGTATAGAACAAATCTTGATTTAAGAATGAAAATGATGCAAAAAACATTAAATTTAAAGATGCAAAATTTTGATAAATCAAATACTGGTTTCTTTATGAGTATTGTTCAAGGCTCTTCTTCAAGATTTTCATCTTCGCTTATTGAAATAGTTGACTATATACTAGATATTGCTTCAAGAATATTTTATATGGGTTTTGCTCTGTTTATAAATGTTTGGCTGGGTATATACATTATTGTTGCTTGTGTTATAATCTTTGTTTTTAGATATTACCGAACGCAATGGAATATTAAACAACAAAAGATTATACGCGAAAAAAGTGATGTTACATCAAGTTTTATGAACGAAAGTTTGCGCGGAATACGAGATATAAAATACTCCAAAATGGAAAATGAAGTTTATGATAAAAACTATGAATTGCAGGAAGAAACAAACAAGCTGGATGCAAAACGAGATAGAAAAATTCATGCACTTATGAGAGCAAGTAACATCTTGCGAAATGTTCTTCAATTTGGTTTTATAGTGCTTTTAGTTTACCTTTTATATCTCAATCAAATAGATCCTGTTATTGCCCTCACGGTGTACAACTTTTATGGTCGTGCGGTATCATTATCTTTCACCATTGACAATTTTGTTATGCGTTTAAAGGATACAGAATACCACTCATACCGAATTAACCAAGTGCTTAGCGGAAACAAATACGGCTTTGAGGAATTTGGCGACAGTCAGATTGATATGGGCAAAAAGAAAGATGTGCAGTTTAAAAATGTTACCTTTGCTTATGAAGAGGAAGAAGTTTTAAAGAACATTTCTTTCAAAATAAAAGAAAACACCACCGTCGGTATTGCGGGAGAAAGCGGGGCTGGCAAGAGTACGATTATAAGGCTGCTATCCAAAATGTATGATGTAAACGAGGGTGAGGTTATTGTTGCTGGCTCAAATATTAAAGACCTGAGTCGTGAGAGCATACGTAAACTTATTACGGTGGTTCCGCAAGACCCTTATGTGTTTAACATGACCTTCCGTGAAAACTTAACTATTGTAAAGCCAGATGCCACCGAAGAAGAAATTATTGACGCATTTACAAAAGCACAATTATATGATTTTATTTCATCGCAAAAAGACGGACTTGACACTAAACTTGGCGAGAATGGTATTGTTCTTTCAGGCGGACAAAAACAACGACTTGCCATTGCAAGAGGATTGCTTATCGCCTCCCCTATACTTATTCTAGACGAAGCGACAAGTTCACTTGACAATGAAAACCAAGAGAAGATTAAACAAGTGATTGCTTCCCTTTCTGGCTCTCGTACAGTAATCATCATCGCTCACCGTCTTTCAACCATCATTGACGCAGATGAAATACTCTTTATAAAAAATGGCAAAGTCGCAAAGCGTGGCACCCATAAGTATTTAATGGAAAACTGTAAGGATTATAATAATTTCTATAAATCAGAAAGTTGAAGGGCTGTCTTATAAATGGTATCCTGAGTAAAGGTAAGAATCCAGTGGACACGCTTGGAATGACAAAATGTTGTTTTAGACATAAGAAAGTGCCTAAGGCACAAAAAGCAGGTGTTTTAAACACCCGCTTTTTTCTTATTCTTTTTATGTATTCTCAGTTTGGTTTGAATACACTAATCCTTTAAGTTCTTTAATTTCTTCATCTGCTTTTGCAATAAGAAACTCATGCAAATCAGAAAGATATTGTTCGCCATATTCTTTAGCCAAAGCACGTCTTAATGCTTCCGTTCTTTTAAGATCGACATAACCAAATCTCAAGACTTCAAAGTCATTGTCTACACGAATGGTCTCCGCCTGCACACGACTATGATATATTGTAAACTCATAAGCATTATCTATATGTTCCATTAGAGTCCAAGGCTTCACTATTCCAATCTCACATTCAATTATAGGTCTTAAAATTCTTTCAATTTTTTCCTCACTATCGATATATTTTAACCTTTTTTCTTCATCTTCTAATATAATTATCATAATCAATCCCCCTATAATTGTATTTTATCATAAAATTCAATTTTGTCAATAGCAAAGTTAAAAAATACTTTAATCAACTTTTAACATTAAAAAACAACAGTTAAACTGTTGTTTTTTTCTTATTCTTTTTAGGTTTTCTGTATGCAATCGCCCATAATCCAGGGGTGATGAATACTGAGGAGTAGAAACCTGCAAGTATACCGATAAGGATTGGAACAGCAAACTCGCGAATATCACTAACTCCAATTATTGCAACCATAGCGATTGTAATAAAGGTGGTTAAGGTTGTAAGGATTGACCTTGTCATTGTTTCTTTAACCGAACTATTAGCAATTTCTGAGTTCTTAGCTTTGTCAAATTTTCCGCTTTTTATGTTTTCACGTATGCGGTCAAATATGATGATTGTATTGTTGATTGAGTAACCAAGGATTGTGACAAGTGCTGCAACGAAAGAACTGTTGATTGTTATTCTGAATATAAGCACCAAACTTGTCATAACAAGAAGGTCATGGAAAAGTGCAAGTATTGCTGCAAGTCCGCTTGTAATTTCAAATCTGAAAGCAACATAAACGAGAATTAATACAATTGCCACAAGCATTGCGATGAATGCGTTCATAAGCAGCTCACTGCTCGCCGTTGCGGTGACAACTTCTGGTGCGGAAACGGCATTTGTGTAATTTTCGGTAACGGAAATTTGTTTGTAGCCAAAGATCTCTTGAAGGTCTGATCTTATAAGCTTGTTTGTTTCAGCAATTTCGCTTCCATCTTGCCCCTCAATATTTTGATATCTTACTTCAACAGCAAGGCCACCTGTTATGACATCTTTTACATCCATGGTGGTGGTACGATATGAATTTATTGTAAGACCATGTTCCTTTAGAACAGCTTCAATTTTGTCATGTAGTAAGTTATAATCGCCGCTATTTTCATTTATATGATATTGGTAATAATCTTCAATCATACCTTCATCATTTGTATATATTTTAATAATAGAGCCGCCAGTAAAATCAAGGCCGAGGTTAAAGCCAACAGTAAACAGCAGGATAATTCCAACGATAATAATCACAATAGGAGCAATTAAAAACCATTTCATATTCCTGCAATAGTCAAACTTTGAATTTGCAAGGACTTTATCCATTGAAAATTTGCTTGGTGCAAATTTATTTTTATTCTTAGTCATTTTTCTCACCTCCATCAACAACGATTTCGGCAGGTTTTTCTGTAGTGTTAACGGTTTCCACCTCTTCACTTATCTCAACAACATCCTTATCGCGATATAAGCGTGCTTTATATGGTTTTGTTGAATTGAGTGGAAGATAGGATTTAACCAGAAATCTTGTAATAACCAAACTTGTGAACATTGAAAGCACAATTCCAAGGAAAAGTGTTATAGCAAAGCCTTTGATTGCTGCTGTTCCAAGAATGTAAAGAATGATTGAAGTTATTATTGTGGTAATGTTTGAGTCAAAGATTGGCCAGAAAGCACGTTTGAAGCCGCTCTTAACAGCGATGTGCATTTTCTTACCTTTTGCATATTCTTCTTTGATACGCTCGAATATAATCACATTGCCATCCACTGCCATACCAAGACTTAGGATTATACCCGCAATACCCGGCAAGGTAAGCTGAACGAAAGGAATAGCCTGTAAGAAGAACAACATGAGGATCATATAGAATACGAGTGCAAAGTCGGCAAGCAGGCCGAAATCACCGTATCTAAGCCACATAATAAGCATAATAATAAACAAAGCAACTGCACCAGCAATAATACCGTAAGTAAGTGCGTCACGACCAAGCGTTGCAGAAATCACACTCATTTCAACAAGCGTAAGCTTAACATTAAATGTGCCACTCATGATATTGAGAGCATATTCCTTGGCTTTGTCAGCACTATCGAGTCCCTTACCAGAAATAAAGGTTGACCCATCATTAATTTGACTTTCACATTTCAAAGAGCCCCAAGGTTCACCTTTCACTTCTCCAAGATAGATATAAACAAGTTTTTCTGAAGATTCAGCAGCCTCACCTGTAAGTTTAGAAAAGTTGGCTTTACCTTCGTTATTAAATTCAAGCACAACACCATATTGTAACTTATTATTATCATCATTTCTTGCTGTTGCATAAACATTGGTGATATCAGAACCAGAAATATAAATTTCAGGGCTATTTACTCCGTCAGCTTTTTCAAGCGTCATGTATAGAGTTTGTGGGTTTTCAAGGAAGGAGAAAATTTCATCAGTATCATCGGCATCTGGGACTTCTATTCTGATACGATTTGCCCCCTGCCTGTTGACTTGAGCCTCTGATTTGCCTTGATTATATAATATTTCTTGAAGTCTGGTTTTTGTGGCGTCAATCGCTCCTGATAAATCAATGTTATCACCAGTTGTTTCACAATCGTAAACTACACTAAGCCCCCCAGACAAATCAAGTCCAAGAGATATAGAATTTGCAAAACCATTAAAAGTTTGATTTGTGAATGGAATGTGAAAAGGACATACCGAAAGAAGTATGCCAATAACTGCGATAATTGATAGAAAAACAAATCTACGTATAGAACGTTTTTTATTCATTAAAAAGTCCCCTTTACTCTTCTGCCTTAAGGTATTTAAATTATATCCAACAAGATTATGTTTTAGACACAATTTTTCTTACCCATTAAGTATAAAAGAATAAGGGGGTTATGTCAAATGTTTTTTTGAGTTAGACCGAACTTTTTTTGATATTTACGCATATAATTCCGCAAATAGAGCCCATAAGTCCACCAAATAAAATATCATTAAGAAGAGTTCTGTCAAAAACAAAACATCCATCTAATATAGAAAATACTAAAAAGGCAACAATCGTATAGACAAGCCCGATTAAAAGCCCACTTACCAGCCCCATTTCTTTTTGCTTCTTAAGCCCTATAAAAACACCAAGAAAAACACTTGCTCCTTTAATCACCTGATTTACTGGGTTTATTACACTGTCGGAAATATTAGTAAACTTTAAAATAAAAGCAAAAACTAAAATACCTATAAGGGAAAAACAAACTGCCACTAAACTGCCCTTTAAGATGGATAATAGCAAGGTGTTTTTAAGTTTGGATGAATCAAGATTTCTTGATTTAATTTTCAATTTCATTTTATCCTCCATAAATTTAGCTATACTTTAATTTATGAGAAGATTTTTTGTAATAGAACTAAATTGGAGTAACATAGTTTGGTCAATTCACACAAAAAAAGTGGCATTTGCCACTTTTTTATTCTCCCTTCTTTTTGCGAGTTTTTTTACCGCTGATTTGAGCTTCTATATTTGAAGTCGTTTCAACTGAAGTTGCTTCCTGCATAGGTGCCGCTTCAACTGCAGCAACATCTGAAGATTCTTTTTTGCTTGATTTATTTACTTGTTTTTCAGTTGTTTCTTCAAGTTTCTTTTCTTCTGGTTTTGCAGGTTCATCTCTAAAAACATTGTAGATTGCATATGCATCAACGCTGAGATAGCCCTTGTTTTTACCCGAACCAGTTTCAATGGTCACGATTTTTTTATCTGCTTCCATAACAAGATCAACTATAGTGCCATATACTCCACTTGTTGTAAGCACCTTGTCTCCTCGTTTAAGCGAATTTGTTTGCTCCTGCATTTTTTGATTTTCTTTTTTGTTTCTTGTGCTAACAAGTATTGGATATGCAATAACAAGCAGTACAATAAAAACTATCAAAATGATTTGTGTAACTTCCATGTTTAATCCTCCTATTTTTGAAATGCTACTTTTTCAGCATGACAAAGATGAAAATAAACAGAAAGAAAATTATACACCCAACAAGCATTATTCCATCAAATGTCATATTTACCTCCCTAGTTTAACATAATCGCGGCTTTTATCAAAATGTTTTTACATTAAATTTTCTTGGTTTTGATTTCTTTTTTAAGCCTTTCGACAAAATCCGCAAGCTTAAGGCCAGATTTGTTTTCATAACCCCTACCACGAATTGAAATAGTGTTTGTCTTTTCCTCCTCATCTCCAACAATAATAAGATAAGGAATCTTGAGTGACATGGCTTCACGAATCTTATATCCAATCTTTTCATTTCTGTCGTCAAGTGTTGCACGAAGTCCATTTTCTTTCAACTGGTTATAAATATTGTTTGCATATTCGTTATTTCTTTCAGTTAAGGTAAGCACTCTCACCTGTTCAGGTGCAAGCCAAAGTGGGAAGGCACCGGCAAAGTGTTCAATTAAAATTCCAAAGAATCTATCTAGTGCACCATATATAACACGATGTATCATAACAGGTCTATGTTTCTCGCCATCTTCGCCAACATATTCAAGTTCAAAGCGTTGAGGAAGTTGGAAGTCAAGTTGGATAGTTCCGCATTGCCAAGTTCTTCCAATGGCGTCTTTCAAGTGGAAGTCAATCTTAGGGCCATAGAATGCTCCGTCGCCTTCATTCACAATGTAATCCCTTCCAAGTTCGTCAAGGGCCTCAACAAGAGCGTTTGTTGCAAGTTCCCAATCCTCATCACTTCCCATACTATTTTCTGGTCTAGTTGAAAGTTCGATTTCATAGTCAAGATTAAAAACTGAATATACTTTATCAATAAGTGCCACAACATTTTTGATTTCATCTTTAATTTGAGATGGTGTCATAAAGATGTGGGCATCATCTTGAGTGAAGCATCTCACACGCATCATTCCGCCAAGTTCGCCAGATTTTTCATGTCTGTGAACAAGTCCAAGTTCGCCTATTCTGAGTGGTAAATCTCTATAAGAATGTGGGGAATTTTTGTATACAAGTATGCCACCTGGGCAGTTCATTGGTTTGATTGCGAAGTCGGTGTCATCAATCTTTGTGGTGTACATATTGTCTTTATAGTGATCCCAGTGTCCAGAAGTTTCCCAAAGATGACGAGAAAGCATGATAGGGGTCAAAACCTCCTGATACCCTGCTTCTCTATGAATTTGGTGCCAGAAATCTATAAGTTCATTCCTTACAACCATTCCATTTGGAAGGTAGAATGGGAATCCCGGTCCTTCTGGAGAAATCATGAAAAGCCCAAGTTCTTTGCCGAGTTTACGGTTATCGCGTTTCTTAGCTTCTTCAAGCAGTTGCATATGTTCAGCAAGTTCTTTTTTAGTTTTGAACACATACAAATATACACGTTGAAGCATCTTATTTTTCTCGTTTCCACGCCAGTATGCACCATTCACGCTGTGAATTTTAAATCCATAATTTTGAAGTTTGTTGGTACTTTCAACATGAGGTCCACGGCAAAGGTCGAAAAAGTCATCTCCTGTGAAATAGATTGAAATATCTTCATTATAAGGAAGCTCATCAATAATTTCTGTTTTATATTCATTATGTTTGAACATATCAAGAGCCTTTGATTTGCTTACAACCACCTTTGTAAACTTTTCGCCCTTGTTTATAATCTCGGTCATAATTTTTTCAATTTCACTATACTCATCAGGTGTTATCCTATTTGTAGGAAGGTCTATGTCATAATAGCAACCGTCCTCAATCGCAGGGCCTATTGTAAGTTTCGTTTCTGGATAAAGCTCGCAAATTGCCTTTGCCAAAATATGAGCAAATGAGTGTCTTGCAATTTCAAGTTCTTTGTCAACGTGTTTTTCAAGTTTCATAATTGTATATCTCCTTTCTTTGCATTAAAAAACGCCCTTAAAAATAAGATTCCTCTTATTTAAGGACGATTTGCTCTAAACCGCGGTTCCACCTTAATTGTAGATTACTCTACCACTCATTTTTCGGGCATATTTTGGCAAAAAGTGGTTTCATTTTATTTTTCGCTTAGGTTTTTCAGCTGCCAACCCTTCTCTGAACGCGTCATAATAAAACTACTTGTCTTTCGCTAATGCTATCTTGATTAAATAATACCACTGCGCAAAGTAAAAAGTCAACAGTTTTTTATAATTTTATTTAAGATTTATTGATGCTGGTAAGTGCACATGCTGTTTTTACAACAATGCGTTTTTCATAGATTTTTTCAAGTAGGCTTGTTGCTTTATTTTTACCATTACAATAGATGTTTATCTTTTGAGGCGAAAGATCAATAATTGAGGAAATCAAACCTTCTTCATTTAGCACGGTTTCATTATAATCATTTTGCAAGCCTTCATTGCATCCAAGATAAATTTTATAGCCATTATCCTCTTCGATGACATTAATTTCATCCTCACATATATCAAGATTCTCAACAAGAAATTTTAATAAATCCAAAAAAGAATCTGCACTTATAAGATAATCCCTATTTTCATTTGCAAGGGCCACAAGTTCGGTCCATTTTGCTTTTAAGTTTTTAAGTTTAAATTCATAAAAACTTTCAATATAAAGGTTTTTATTAAAGGACAAACTTTTTTCAACAAGATAATAATCAGTTTCTCTATCAAAATTTAAAAGTGCCTTTTTAAATGCAACCACACCAATTTTGTCATGTTGTGGCAAAAAAAGATACTTGTCTAGGAATGATTCTTTATAATAAGTGCAAATCGTTTGGGTTATAGCCCGAGAGAGATAATTTTCAATTTCCTCCCTTTTGCTTTCATCCATGCCAATAATTATGCTGGTATGCCCGTTCTCACATGTGGAAGTTACTATTCCCCCAAGTTTTGTGGTCAGGTCTTTAATTGAATTAAACAGCATATCCGCAGGTTCGCGGTTATCTAAATTTAAGGAAAACTCCCACATATAAACTCCTTTTCAAAGTATATTCTATGCAGAGAGGAGAAAAATACTCTAAAAAGTTAAATTCTTTTCTTTTATAAATAAAAAATAATTTGACAAAAAAAATAAAATAATGGATAATTTAAATGAGAGGAAATAATGAAGAAATCAAAATGTTTAATTTTATCAATACTTTTTATTCTTCCAATAATGTTGTTTTCAGGATGTGAAGATCCGAAATATTTTTCTGTGACTTCAAGGTCAAGCAATGCCGAACTTGGAAGTGTTTCTGGTGGCAACAATTCATGGATTGACGGTACAAATATCACACTTGTTGCAACAGCACGCAACCCGGAAACAAATCCATTTATATGCTGGATAAAAGACTATGTTTCAATTTACACCTTTGATTCCACCTTTTCATTGACAGTAAGCGAATCAACACAGGGAAACTATACTGCCGTATTTGAAGAAAACTCTGCTTCTTCCATGAGTTATGCCCTTATGACAAACCTTTCCTATCTTTCAACTGACTATTCAAGTATTGAATATACAATGACCTATGCTCCAACGAACAACACTGCCCAAGTTCGCACCATATCCTCCGGCTTGATAAATGAGGAAGGAAAAGTCGAAAGCGAAGTTTTCAGGCTGTTTGATGGTTCAAATCCACTGTCTTATACTTTTACACTTAATCTTAAAATAACTAATAGAGAAGGGACAGATGTAAAGCACGAATTGGTAAAAGATATTATTATAGACAATTCACTTTTTGATGAAAATACAGGATTATACACTTTCTCAAATGATAAAATAAGCTTCACAGTTTCAAAACTTAGCTATTCAATGTTCAATCAATAATGAATAAAAAATCCATAGGTTTCTCCTATGGATTTTTTAATGCGGAAAATCCGCTTTTTTAGTTGAAAACTATTACAAACTGTTATTGTTTGTCAGTAGCTTTTGTTGAGTTTTTAGTTTCGGACTTGGTTGAATTTCTTGTTGAACAACCTTTAGCCTCACTACCGGCCTCAACTTTGCGTTTTGAAGGTTTCTTTTCCTTCTTACTTTTACCGAACATAGTTTTCACCTCCTTATTCAAGGCCCCTGCCTTGTAATAATATGATGTTCAAAAAATCATAAAATATACAAAATTATATCAACAAAAAAAGCAGGCAATAAACCCGCCTTTTTAATTAATATAATTAAACTGATTTAAAAAAATCTTATCGCAAAGTTAAAAGCAACCTTATTTTGTTGTTTTCTTTCCTGCGGTTTTGCCTGCTGTTTTTGTGGCAGTCTTAGTTGCAGTTTTTGCAGGTGCTTTTTCTGTTTTCTTTGCAGTTGCTGCTTTCTTTTCCTTTTTAGCCTTTGCACTTGCTTCTTCAAGAAGGTCATAGTACTTATCAAAAACAGAGATTGCAAGTTCTTCATTTTCTTCAACTTTAAGCACTGTGTTTCCAGCTTTGTCTTGGTCACAAACAAATACAACAGCTTCATCATCAGCAATACCGTCAATCTTGTCAACTGGCTTCAAAACAACATAAAGTTTTCTTGTTTTTTCGTCAAGGTCGTAAGGTATAACAGCCACTTGCTCAAATGTGAGTTGACGGCCATTTTCATCTTGAAGAACAATTGGATCACGGTTCTCTTGGTCGAGAAGGACATCCAAAAGGTCAACTGGTTTTTTCTCTTCTTTTTTAGCTATTGGTTTCTTTTCCATAATATATAATTCCCCTTTTTTAATTTTAAATAGTCTACTTTTTACGACTATTCATAAAACTTTGTAATATGATTTGTGCAGCAATCTTATCAATGATTTCCTTTCGCTTTTCCCTTCGTACACCGCTTTGAATTAAAAATTCTTCTGCTTCTGCCGAGGTTAAGCGTTCATCAATAAAATGCACTTTAACATTTGAAATCTGGGCAAGTTTTTCTCCGAAGGCACGATGTAAGGCTGCTCTTTCCCCTTCGCTTCCATCCATATTAAGAGGAAGCCCCATTGCAACTTCATCAACATTGTTTTCTTTTATAAGTTTATCAAGGTGGTTCAAGGCGTCAGCCTCTCCAATGTTTAGATAAACTTCATAAGGACTGCAAATGATGTTGAGCGGATCAGTAAAAGCAATTCCTATACGTTTATCTCCGTAATCAACCCCCATTTTTCTGTGTGTCTGCATCTTATCACCATCTTCATTGTAAATCTTTTAAAATTTTATGTCAAACAAAATTATTAACTTTTATTTACAATCATATAAATTGTTACCCTGTCCCACGCTTACTATAAGCGGAACTTTCAATTTTACCACGCTTTCCATCTCATGTTTAAGAATTTTTGCCACTTTTTCTTCCTCTCCAGGATAGGTATCCACGATAAGTTCATCATGAATCTGTAATATCAACCTGCTGTTTAAAGATGTAAGTGCATTATAAACTTTTATCATCGCAATTTTAATAAGATCGGAAGCTGTGCCCTGAAGTGGCATATTCATTGCCACCCTTTGCCCAAATGAACGGGTTTGAAAACGTGCTGAGTTTATTTCTGGTATTTTTCTGATACGTCCAAACATGGTCTTAATAAAACCATCCTTAGTTGCTTTATCCACATTGTCATTCATAAATTTTTTTACGAGTGGATAGCGGTCAAAATATGAATCAATATACTCCTTTGCTTTTGCACGTGAACTCTTAATATTTTGACTTAAGCCGTAATCACTTATTCCATAAATGATTCCAAAATTAACTGCTTTTGCTTCTCGTCTTTCAGAAGGAGTAACCTTATCCTCACCCTTACCAAAAATTTGTGAAGCTGTTATTGTATGAATATCCTTGCCTTCATTGTATGCTTTAATAAGATGCTGTTCCCCTGACATATCTGCAAGCAGTCGCAATTCAATTTGATTGTAATCGGCAGAGGTAAGGCTTCCCCCTTTAAACTTGGATTCAAAAATCTTTCTTAACTCGCGGCCCTCTTCATCTCGAGTCGGGATGGTTTGAAGATTTGGTTCACTGCTTGACAGTCTTCCTGTACTTGTAAGTGTTTGATTGAAAGTGGTGTGTATTATATTCCCACTTGTTTTGCATATGTTCATATAAACATCTATATAAGTGTTTTTGAGTTTAGACACTTTTCGATGTTTGAGAATTTTATCCACAATTGGTATATAACGAATTTCGTCCAGTACTTCCACACTTGTTGATTGTTTTTTATTGTTATATGTTTCAATCCCAAGTTTTTCAAACAGAATATGAGCCACTTGTTTAGGAGAATTTATATTAAATTCTTCTCCCGCCTCTGCATAAATTTCACTAGACAGTTTATCAATTTGTTTCGAATAAACTTCATTCAATTCCTCTATCTTTGAGGCATTGATTGCAAAGCCATCCTCTTCCATCTTTGCAAGTATTGGGACAAGAGGCAATTCAATATGTTCATAAATATGAAATACCTCCTCTCTCCGCATTTGTGTTTCAACATCTTCAGCAAGGTTAAAATAAAGATTTACCTCTTGTGAAATATCCATAGCTTTTACCCCTGCATTTGCAATGTATCTTGCAAGGGTTATATCAAAATAGTTATTTAAACTAATCCCATACTTTCTCAACAAATGGATATCGTCTTTTGCCGATAAGGTAAGTTTAAGAATATCTTTGTCTTCGAAAATGGGTTTAAGTTTTTGAATAACCTCCTCTGTTGTTATAGCACTTCCAAACATATCATAATTACTGTTAAGAAAATATACTTTCCCAGCGCCATCAGAGAATGTCATATTTTTTAAATTATATGCGAACTTCTGAGGTGTAAATTTGAGAAGTTTGTCTAAAATTTCACTTGTAATTTCCACTCGTTGTGCTTTAATTTCTTGCGGCATATCAAGTTTTTCACCAAATAAGACCTCATTTTTAAGTAAAGACGCAAAATCCCAAGCCTTAAAAAATTCCGCCGCCTTTGCTGAGAATGGAAAAGATAGTTTACAGTCCTCAATACTATATTTAAAATTACAGTCAGTTTTGATGGTTGCAAGTGTTTTTGACATTAAGGCGTTGTCTTTTCCTTCATTAAGTTTTTCTTTTAATTTGCCGGTAATCTCATGGATATTGGCATATACCTCTTCAACTGACCCGTATTTTTCTATAAGACTGGCTGCCGTTTTTTCACCTACACCTTTTACCCCGGGTATATTATCAGAACTGTCCCCCATAAGCCCCTTAAGGTCAATAACCTGTTTTGGCAGCTTTACACCATAAACCTCACAAAGATTTTCAGGTGTAACTTTTTCAACCTCAGATACTCCTTTTTTTGTAAGCCACACATGAGTATTCTCATTTATAAGTTGAAGTAGGTCCTTGTCTCCTGAAAGTAGAATATTTTCAAAGTTGCTATTTTTACTTAGAGTTCCAATAATGTCGTCCGCCTCAATTCCTTCAACTTCGTAGAACTTTATATTCATCGCACTCAGCATCTGACGAATCACTGGAAACTGACTAACAAGTTCGGGAGGCGTTGGCTTACGTTGACCTTTATAGTCGCTGTAAATTTTATTTCGAAAAGTTTTACGACCGTGGTCAAATGCAACCGCAACATACTCAGGCTTTTCCTGAGAAATAAGTTTAATAAGCAAATTTGCAAAACCAAAAACGGCACCCGATGCTTTGCCTTCATGATTAGATAAATATGGCAATGCATAGAATGCTCTGTTTGCAATACTGTTTCCGTCAACAATTAAAAATTTAGCCATGAGATAACTGCCTTTGCCCCCTCTTCACCTGCTCCACCAATTCCAAAGATTCCACGGAAGAAATCTGGAACAATGGAGGTCACTATAAAGATTATTATTACCAAAATTAACAGAACAAAGAATACTATTTTTATTGGATTGCCAAAAAAGTTAACAACCGCAAATAAAAATATAATTGCAAGGGCGCCATATGTACCTATTCCACATAAAATACTTCCCCAGACTCCCCAAGTGGCAACGACTGCCGCGCCATAAATATTTAACACGCTTAAAACAGCCAGATATATTATTGAACAAATGGATAAGAGAAAATATATAATTGTTTTCATTTATCACCCCTATATTTTAATAATAACATAAGAGAACATTTAAACAAAACAAATTTTACTCTTTTTCCATTTTTTCCATAGCTTCAATTTTCTTGTTTACTTTATCTTTCTTATGAGCCTTTTTCTCTGCCTTTTCTTTATTTTTGAGAGGCTTAATCTTTTTAGCTTTCTTTTCTGGCTTAACTTTCTTAGCTTTTACTTTTTTTGTCTTGCTTTTTTTTACCTTCTTGACTTTCTTTATCTTAGTAGGTATTTTACCATCGTCTGGCAGCCCCTCTTTCAAGCATTCCGGATTGGAAATAATATCTTCCATTAATCTTAAAGTTTTTCCCATATATAAGCCATCTGCAATACGTTCATCAAGACTGATTCCGAGATTCATAATTTTTGCAATATCAAGAGCCTTATTATTTACAACAACAGGCTCCATCTTTTCTTTGCCCATAGAGATAAACATACTGGTTGTACCAAAGTTATAAACATGATGATAAATATATTTAAGTTTAATGGATTTAAGATTAGTTAAAAAGCAGCTTGTATGGAATGGGCTTGCTTTAACAAAAAGCTTACCAAGAAGGCCATGTCTATCACACCATCTTACAACGGCCATCGCCCAACGGAACATCCAATCAGGAAGATGGGTAAACTTACTTGCAACATCGGTGGTTGAGTGACTATCGCTATGCATATTTTTGTCTATTTCATCCTCAACGATTTTTTTAACTTCATAAATGCTTTCTCTTCCAGTAAAACAGAATTTTAAGGTCATAGACTCACCTTCATCAACAAGTTCTTTCTTGACATCAAGGGAAACATATATTCCATTTCTCTGGTAAGTCGAACCACGCATAATAAAGCGATTCATCTTAGGTCGCATATATAATATCCTTACAATTGTTGCAATAACAACATCCATATATGTAAAACGTGTGCCATTTTTGCGTTCATCGACAATAAATTTATCAAGTGCTAAACAAGGCACCTTTACATTTATATAGTTAATTGCGTCAATACGCTGAGGCATAAAAAATGGGGCTGCCTTGTCAATTATATTCATATTTTTTACTTTTTTACCATCATAACGAAGTCCAAACATTATTCTATTCTCCCTTTCTTTCGTATTATATTTTTCTCCCGTCCGTTTTTACCGGGGGTATAATAAACCCTATCTTTCAATGAGTCTGGCATATATTGCTGTTTAACATAGCCGCCAAAGTCATGTGGATATTTATATTTGCCATGGCCATCCTTGTTTGTACTAGGATGATTTTTAAGATGATTTGGCACACGATTATCAATGCAATTCTCAACATCGTCAAGTGCCATATGTAATGCCTTATAAACCGAATTTGATTTTTCCGCCTCGCATAAATAAATTATCGCATGCGAAAGTGGAAGTAAACATTCAGGCTGACCAAGTTTTTCCACTGCTGTTAAAGCACTTATTGCCAAAAGCAAAGCGTTACTGTCCGCCATGCCTATATCCTCGCTGGCATGGGCAACCATTCTACGTGCAATAATAAGTGGGTCACACCCTGCCTTAATAAGTCTTATGGCATAATATAAACCCGCTTCGGCATCACTGCCCCTAAGACTCTTACAAAAGGCTGAAAGATTATCGTAATACATACTCTCGTCTAAAGCCAAGCCTTTCTTATCTATCGATTGCATGGCTGTAAGTTTATCAACATGTATCCTCTTGTTTTTACCTATCGGCGTTGTCATAACCGCAAGTTCAAGAGCATTTAAAGCACTTCTTGCATCCCCACCCGATGCAAAAGCAAGATATTCTAAAGCATCAGCATCCATGTCAACTGGCATATTTCCAAGCCCATCCACTTTATCATCAAGTGCACGCTTAAGTGCCTTCAAAATATCCTTACTTGTAAGTGATTTAAATTCAAACACCTTACATCTTGATACTATTGCCCTTGTCATTGAGGTGTATGGGTTTTCAGTTGTGGAACCAATAAAGAATATACTTCCCTCCTCTATTGCCTCCAAAACGCAATCACTTTGAGCCTTATTCCAGCGATGACATTCATCAAGAAGCAGAAAGGTGTCTGTCCCGAACATCTGCTTTTCACGCTTTGCTTGTTCTATGATTGCTTTTGCCTCTCCAACCCCGCTTGTCACGGCGTTCAGTCTGACATAGTTGGCTTTTAAAGTTTTTGCAATTATGTTTGCAAGGGTTGTTTTGCCGGTTCCAGGAGGGCCAAAAAAGATGCAACTACCAAGTGTTCCATATTTAATCGCACGATATAACAAACAATTTTTTCCTACGATATGCTCCTGCCCAACAAAATTTTCAAAACTTTTAGGACGCATGCGTTGTGCAAGAGGCACTCGAATATTCTCTTCCATTTCCGCCCTAGTATAGCAAACTAACTTCCAAAAGACAAATATATTTCGTTATTTTTTTGAAAAAGTTCTTGTGATATCAAATTGAAGTTAAAAAACCTCGTTTTGCCAGACAGAATGTATCTCTGATTTCCCGGAACAATAAAAACCCTTTTATAGCCGGAATTTAAGTAGATTCCGACCTGTTTTAATCCCTTGAAATTCTCGTTAATTTTAAATCCATTTCCCGTTTTTTGAAGAATGGAATCCTTTATTTTTAGATACTCTTTTTCATTTTCTTCATCGTTACTCATTTTTAGCCATGAAAGCCAGATTTTTTGGGGAATGTAGACGTTGAACTTATTGTCAAATTGTTTATCGGAAGTAAGCACTTTTGTATCGAAGATTTCATTCATCTTTTTTTGTGAAATTTCAAAAAATTCTTCCGCTTGTGATGCTGATGAAAAGCAATATTTATTCTCGCCATAATTGAAATAAAAACGCTTTTGCTCCTTTGGATTTAGCATAACATTTATCCTCATGTTGATACAAGCGTGAGTGGAACTTTCTAAACCGCTAATAGTTGAGAAATAGAACTTTGCATTTTTGGAAAGAAAATTAAAATATGCAACTTCTTTGCTTGTAAGGCTTTCAATTTTAATAGCATTGTTTTCTCTTTTAAAACGGTAGTAACCACGTGGGAGAACAACATTTATCTCAAAGGTAAGTGTTTTTTTCTCGTTATACAGATTGGAAAAGTTTAAAATAAAGTTCTTACCGTTGAGTAAAAATTCCTTTATCTCATAAACAACCCCATTTGTACTCTCCTTTTTATAGAGAAAATAATTTCTATAGCAAAGGTTAATATATTTGTCGTTAATTTTTATATAATCTTCTTCAATTGCCTTTTCAAATTCACAACCAGACTTATAATTGATGTTGAGAGCATTAATACTTGATAAAAGACTGTAACCAAGTTCCTCTTCTTTGATGTAGATGAAGTTTTTAAGAACGGAAAGTTTTTGCGATTTAACTAATGGCTCCGCTGTAGTTATCAAATTAAAATTAACTTCTCTTTGAGCCTTTTTAAAAACTTCCAGCATAACTTTATCAATGGCTTTTTCATATTTAAAAATTGGCAGGCTTGAATCAATCCCTATTACGTCTAAAATGTCAAAATCCACCTCTCCATCATAAACGACGGGTGCATGAAATCTCACACGACTAACAATTAAGTTTGCCATTTTGTCAATATATTCTTTCTTTTTCATGGTAAAGTTATTTCCATTGTAAAAATGATTTAAACAGACAATCCTTGACAATTTAAGAAAAATATGATAAGATAATAATGTCAGTTATGCAGACAGTCGCATCGTAAGATGAGGAAAGTCCGGGCTTCAAGAGAACTGGGTGCTGGCTAACGGCCAGTGGAGGCGACTCTAAGGATAGTGCAACAGAAATAAACCGCCCGCTATATGCGAGCAAGGATGGAAAGGCGGTGTAAGAGACCACCGGTTGATTAGTGATAATCGATGCTCTGTAAACCCCACCTGAAGCAAGGTCAAAAAGGTAAATAGGCTTGTTCTCTCCTTACCTTTAAAAGTACCGCTTGATTTATTTGGCAACAAATAAACTAGATAGATGACTGTTTAATACAGAACTCGGCTTATAACATAACTGAATTAGGGCGTAACGCCCTTTTTTAATATAATAAAATTATTTCTATAGAAAAACAGAGTCTTATGACTCCGTTTATCCCACATTAAATAAGTTTTTAAGTTTTCCTGTTTTTCTGTCTGCATAAAACGCTTGGATTATGCCATCCTGTGATATTTTCAAAGAAATACCATATCTGGCAAGAGTTGTGGTCGCTGCAAGACGTCCGCCCCCCTCACTTCCGGCTTCAATTTTAAGTATTGCACCAACAGCAACAATAGTTCCATCAAAGTCAACTATAGTTGCCCCATCAATTCCCGCAAGTTCTTTTCGAAGTTGTCGATTAAGTTCATGGAAAGGCTTCCCATCAATAATCTTTCTTAAACATTGTGACTTGTAACACTTTTGTTCAATCAAAAATTGATCATAAGGGGCCGAATAAAGTTCCTCTACAGAAGATAGGTTTTGAAGATTATAAAGCTTGCTGGCATTTTCCAGCTCTAAACGCTTTTTAATCTCATAATATTTTTCATCCAAAAGGTCGTGTGCATCAATATGGGCAAGGGCATTTTCCACTAGGTCCTTACTCAAATATACGATTATTCCACCACTGTATTCATACGCACAATCCAGTGCGGTATAGTATATTGCCTTTCGAATATCTTTTGAAGAATACCCGCCTCGATATGATAGTAATTGAATAGCCTCTTCATGTGAATAAACATTCCATATTCCTCTTCTCTTTGAAAAAAGCAATTGACGATTTTTAAATATGAGGACTTCGCCATTTTCAGTCAAAATTAAACCTATACGGCGGTCGTTGCAATAACGTGCAATCACCTCGTATTCATGGGGCGAAATTGTTGGATATGCTCGGATTTTAGAAATTTGAACATAGCCAATAAGTTTTCCCTCTTTATCAAACTCCACAAAAGATTGTTTACCATCAGAAAGGAGTGCAAAAAAGTCCTTATTGAAAATGTTGGAATAATGCAAAGCCTCAGCTTCACTTGAAACGGCTTCATTTATAATTAAACCTAGGGTAACCTTTTTTCCTTCATAGGTGCGGCTTGCCCATTTTGCAAGTTCGTTTACTATACCAATAAGTGTTGACGATGTTTTTTCATCACTTATACTTGAACAAATCGCCTTTTCTAATGCATAAGACTGGAGATTTGAAATATAATTTTCATCCTCTATGCTTAGTTCACTTATATCATTAATTTCTTTTAAAATTGACTTAAGAAGGTTGACTTCCAAATTTTTAAAGGGTTGTCCGCGTTTAAGAACTAGACGATATTCTTCTGCCTTATTTGGTTTTATAAGGAGTGAATTTTGTTTACCATATGCAATTTCATTATCACGTGATGAAGAAACCTCCTCTCCACTGACGAATGATCCAGTGAAGAGAGGCAAAATCAACTTCTCAACAATTTTATAAAATTCTTCCTTTTTCAATTTATTTTAACCCTTTTTTTTAGTATAAGTATTAAAATTTGAAATTGCAAGCAAAATTGAAATAAAATACCAAGAAAAATACAAAGTTTTTATATAAAATTTAAAGTTACGAATTTTCATCGTCATTTTTTGTCATTTGTTTTTTAATTATATCTAAGGCTTTGTTTTCAATACGAGATATATAAGAACGCGACAATCCCAACATCACCGCAAGTTCTCTCTGTGGAAGCATAGGCTTCCCCTTGAGTCCGTACCGGTATATTATAACTTCCTGCTCAATTGGATTAAGATGCTTTTTCATTACATCAAAGACCTTATCCATCATAAAGCTTGTTTCAACGCTATGAACTATATCATCGTCATCATCCACAGAAATAACATCTTCAAGAAGAATCTCATCCTTATCGCCATTAGATGTCACAACACTATTTAAAGACACCACATCCTTGTGTCTTTTATTAGAACGAATTAACATAAGAATTTCATTTTCTATACAACGTGAGGCGTAAGTTGAGAATTTTACACCTTTACAGTAGTCAAAACTGTCCACCGCTTTCATCAGTCCAATACTTCCCACTGAAATCAAATCATCTGCCTCTAATGAATTTTGATATTTTTTTACAATATGGGCAACTAATCTTAAATTATGATTTATGAGTTCATCTCTGGCGGTCATATCCCCTTGTTGTTTATATTTAACAAAATAATTCTCTTCTTCCTTTGCAGAAAGTGGGTGAGGAAATCCTTGTGACGTATTAACAAAAGAGGTGAAGCAACAAACTCTGGAAGTAAATGCAGAAAAACTTTCATAAATCATATATAAATCTCCTTAATCAAGGCTGAAGCCTCTTACTGATTTATATATGTTATAATTTGTCGATTTTTGCTTGTACTTTTAAATTAGGACAAGAAAAAAGGTGCTTTTTGCACCTTAATTACTAAATCCCAAACTCACCAAATGGTTGTAAACTTGGGCTGAAGGAAGTTTGACTGCTTGAGCCTCCTATTGTCAGAAATACTTTTTGGACTGGATACCCGCCATTTAGATTTGGACTATACATCCACGAGCCGAAATTTGAAGAAGAACCATAAATCATTTTATCAACCGAGCTTTTAGATGGGCTATATATCACGGCATCGGCATAGCTACCGGTTATAGTTCCCGCAGAGCCGCCAACAAGGGAATTTAAAGTTTTTCCTGAGGTCATAGCTGTTAATATCACATTAATTGCACAACAATTTGTAACACTTGTACCCGAAGTTGTTTGTCCAATTAAGCCACCTATATATCCATTTGTACTGCTTGTCGTTGTGGAGATAATTTTGGCATTTTTAACCAAACAATTAGTAATCGTTGAACTCTCGGCCTTACCTGCTATTGTCCCTATTGCAAAGTCTGGAATCCCGTCATCATCTTGAATAGTTATATTATCAACAACAATATTTGATATTTCTGTATTGTATGTATATGCGAAAAGACCAGCAAAATCCTCTCCATCCTGATATGTTTGAAAGAATATATCTTTAAAATATATATTTTTAATGGTTGCACCTCTTACAAATTTCATAAATGAAGGTCTATCATCCCCAAAACATGTCAACCCTTTTATAATATGGTTATTACCATTTATGTTTCCTGCAAATGCCAACATATCCGAACTTGAATACCAAACTTTCCCAGACAAGTCAATATCGGCCTCAATTGAGAAATACACACCTGAATAATTATAATTTTCAGTTATAGAAGAATTGCTGAAATTTGCCAGTTGTTCAGCAGTTTGAATCTTATATGGATTTGACTTGGTACCGTTACCGCCAGCGTAAGATAATGTGGCACTATTTCCCCAATAGGTTATTTTTGTTGATGTGGCAAGAGTTTCTTCTAACCTAAGTTGTTCATTTTTACCAGAGTCAAAAATCCCCCCCCGCCAAGAGTCCTATTATTCCTCCTGACAGAAGGGAAATCAGGGATATTATGACTCCGGCAACTTTTGTTGCTTTCTTCATAATTTCCTTTCTCCTTTATTTTGTTGTTTTTATTATAAAGCATATTTATATTTTTACCAAATGTTTTTGATATAAAAATAAAAAAAGGTGCTTAATAATTGCACCTAAAATAAATTATCCACAAATTCTTTACTGTTAAAAAGTTCTATATCATCTTTTCCTTCCCCTGTGCCAATAAATACAACAGGAAGATGATATTCTTTTTCAATAGCAACAACAACCCCACCTTTAGCCGTCCCGTCAAGCTTGGTAAGAATAATACCATCAATTTGCACAAAGTCATTAAATGCACTAATTTGAGACAGTGCATTTTGACCAGTGGTGGCATCAAGAACAATAAAGTTATATTTGTGGGTCTCTGGATATTCACGATTAATTATCTTATCTATCTTTTTAAGTTCCTCCATTAAGTTGGTTTTTGTATGAAGTCTACCTGCAGTATCCACAAGAAGCACATCCGTTTTCTTGGCTTTTGCACTGGTGATACCATCAAATACCACTGCAGCAGCATCAGCACCCTCAGATTGCTTGATTATACGTGTTTTTGTACGGTCTGCCCATTCGGTAAGCTGGTCACTTGCTGCAGCACGGAAGGTATCCCCTGCAACAAGTGTCACTTCTTTTTTTTCTGATTTAAAGAAATTTGCAAGCTTGCCAATAGTGGTTGTTTTACCAACGCCATTTACTCCGATTATACAGATAACAGCGGGATACTCAATCTCGATTTTGGCAAGATTTTCAAATTCTTCTGTTAAGATATCTTTTAAAGCATTGCGTACATCTTCGCTTGTTCTTAACTTTGTTTTGTGGGCTTTTTCACGAAGGCTATCCACGATATCCATGCTTGTTCTTACCCCAATATCACAAGAAATAAGAATATCTGTCAGTTCATCATAGAAATCATCGTCAAGTTCACCATGGCTAAGTAGTGAATCTATTCGACGAGTAAATGCCTCGCGAGTTTTCTTGAGTGCTTGTCCAATTTTTTTAAAAATTCCCATTTACTCCTCCTGTGCGTGTTTGATTGCATCTGAAAGTTTAACAGAAACAATCTTCGATACACCTTTTTCTTCCATGGTTACACCAAAGAGTGCTTCCGCATACTCCATGGTTGGCTTCTTGTGTGTAATAAGAATAAACTGAGTTTCTGAAGAAAGCTTTTTAAGATATTTATCCACAATTTCCACATTGGAGTCATCAAGGGCTGCCTCCACCTCATCAAATAGGCAGAAAGGCAGCGGCTTAATACGCAGAATTGCAAAAATAACAGCCATAGCGGTAAGTGATTTTTCACCACCTGAAAGAAGGGTCATATTTTGAATCTTCTTTCCAGGAGGCTGAGCGAATATTTCAACTCCGCTGTCGAGAGGTTCATTCTCGTCACTGAGAGCAAGTTTTGCTGTTCCACCCCCAAACAACTCTCGGAAAGTGAGTTTAAAACTTTCGTTTATACGGTCAAGTTCATTATTAAATTTCTCAATCATAATGCTTGAAAGGTCTTTAATAATCTTGGTAAGGTCATCTTCCGCTTTTTGAAGATCCGCACATTGAGAAGAAAGGTCATCATAACGGTCAAGAAGCACCTTGCAATCTTCAATCGCATTGACATTGACATAGCCAAGTGCAGAAATATTCTTTTTAAGTTTATTGATTTCAGGCATTGCCACATTAATATCAAAATCAGGGCGACGATGTTCTAGGCAGTCAGTATAAACAAGAGAGTATTCTTCATAGATACGTTCCTGCATTTGCTCAAGTTCAGTGTCCACCTTTTGAAGATTCATTTCCTCACGGAATTTCTTATCATTTATCCTTGAAAGTTCTTCCATGATTGCGGTTTTATTATTATCGAGTTCCTTGATTTTATCAGACAAAGTAATCTTTCCTGCTTCAACTTGATTACGTTTTTCAATAATTTCTTGAAGTTTTAACTTCTGAGAGGAAGAAGGTGCGGAAGCTAACTTATCCTTAATCATATTTTCAGCAGATAAGATAAACTCCTTGTTTTTTTCTATCTGTTCATCAATACTTGAAAGATTAAGTTCCAGCCTAGAAATTTCCGAATCAAGACGTGAAATGTCAGTATCAATGGAAGCGAGTTTTGCTTTATTTGAAGCGATTTCCACTTTGACAGCCAAAATATTTTCATTTGTCTTATCACGCTCAACACGTAACGCCTCAAATTTCTCACGTTTTTCCTTGATAAGTTCGTCAGCGTCTTCACGATTTCCACTTAAAGCACTTTCAATTTTAGCTGTTCTTTCAAGTTCCTGCTCTATAAGATTAAGTTTGTTTTGTACAGTGGTGGCTTCCATTTCAGTTACTCGAAGGTTATCATTAACCTCACTGAGTGAGTTTGAATAGCGTTCGCTCTTTTCCTTCTCCTTGGCAAGTTCAATTTCGATTTCGCTTCGCTCTTTATTTATTGACTCAAATCGCGATTTATTCTCAACTGTTACAGCTCTCAGATCAGCAAGATCAGTATCAAGACTATTAAGCTTGCCGTTTAGCGATTTAATTTCAATCCCTAGGGTTTCAATTTCTCTTGCACGCCCCATAAGATTGGCAGATTCTGCTTTCTTACTTCCACCTGTCAAAGATCCTTGAGGATTGACAACGTCCCCATCAAGCGTTACAATCCTAAATGCGTAACGCGTTGACTTTGCAAGATTAACAGCCGTGAAAAGTGTATCAACAATCACAGTGCTGCCAAGAAGATTGCTTACAACATTGTCAATCTTGTTGTCATAGCTAACAAGGTCACTTGCGATGCCGAATACCCCCTGCTTTCCAGAAATAAGAGCCTTGTCAAACTCACGGCGTTTCATTGAAGTGATTGGAAGGAAGGTGGCACGGCCAAATTGATTTTCTTTGAGAAAGGAAATGAGTGATTTTGCACCCTCTTCATCAAAGGTAACGATATTTTGTACAGCCCCACCAAGAGCAACTTCAATTGCAGTTTCATACTTTTCGGGCACCTTGATAAGTGAAGCCACAACACCCACGATTTTTTGCTTTAAACCTTGATTATGTTCACTTTCTTTTAAAAGTTTCTTGATCGCATAAGAATAGCCTTCATATTCGGTTTGAAGGTCAGAAAGAAGCTTCTTTCTGTTTTCATAGACTTTAATACGAGTTATTGTATCAGCTTTTTCATTTTCTTTTTCTCTTAAAACCCGTTCTCCTATAAGTTGCTCGGATGCCAATTTGTCACAGTCGCCTTTGACCTTTTCCAGTTTTGTTTTCATGCTTATAATTTTATTTTGTACAGCAGTAAATTCATTTTCAATTTCCGATTTCTTAACTGAAAGAGCATCCATATCACGTTTGAGATTCATAAGGTTTGAAGACAAAATATCTTTCTCAGTTGTAAGACGAGAAACACTACTCTTTACATCTGAAAGAGAGCCGAGGGTTTCAATAATCTTTTGTTGAGATTGACCTGCTTCATTTTCACTAAGGGCAAGAGAATCAGCAATTTCCAAATACTTTTCACTGAGTTCATTAAAAGAACTTTCAAGTGATTCAAGCACAGTTTGAAGTTTTTCCTTTTCGCTAAGTCGTGCCGATTTTTGCTCGCCTGCAAGTTGAATTGCAGTTTCGCTGTTTGTTTTGTCAAGATAGAGCCTATCGTTTTCCTTATGAGTGAAATTAATACGCTCTCTTGCGATTTTAGTTTCCCCTTCTTGTTTTTCAAGGGATACCGTCATATCCAATATATTTTCATTAAGTGATGCGAGTATCTTATCAAAATTGGTAAGGTCAAGCATACTTTTGTTGTAATCATCTGTCGCTTTTTCAAGTTCTTCTTGACGAAGTGCAAGTTGCTGTGTAATTGCAGAAAGTTTAACATTAATCTTCTCTTTAATGTCATTGGCATTTTCATATTGATATATGTATGCATTTACTTCAAGGTCTTTGAGTTGCCCCTTGTATTCAAGATATTTCTTTGCATTCTCAGCCTGCTTTTTAAGAGGCCCCATTTGACGCTCAATTTCTGAAATGATGTCGTTCACACGGGTCAAATTGTCACGAGTACGTTCAAGCTTGCGTTCTGCTTCCCTCTTGTCATTTTTATATTTAGAAATCCCAGCCGCATCTTCAAACATTGCTCTGCGATTTTCAGGCTTAGCGTCCACAAGTTCAGTGACCTTACCTTGACTTACAACAGAGTAACCATTCTTTCCAAGTCCACTGTTATAGAGCAGGTTTGTAATATCACGAAGATGGCAGGTATTACGGTTAATTAAATACTCGCTTTCCCCCGAGCGATAAAGTTTACGAGTGATAGCAAGTTCATCATAATCAAAGTTAAAAAAACGAGTTGAGTTATCAAAGGTAAGGGTAACCTCGCAATACGATAAGCTACGTCTTTTCTCTGTTCCATTAAAAATAACATCTTGCATGGAATCTCCACGAAGAGTTTTTGGGCTTTGTTCACCAAGCACCCATCTTATAGCATCAGAAACATTACTTTTCCCGCAACCATTAGGTCCAACAATAGCGGTAAAGTTGCTATCAAACTCAATAACAGTTCGGTCAGCAAAAGATTTGAAGCCAACCATTTCAATTTTTTTAAATATCATAAGTTCCCCTATATTAAACTCAGTTTAATTAAGTTTAACATTTTTTATAAATTTAACCAAACATTTTATTCCATAAACTTTTACTAAATTTGGGACTATTGCTTGTCCTTTATTAAAAACAGTTTTTTGATTGCCTTGCGGGCTGCTTCTTGCTCCGCCTCAATCTTACTTTGACCTTTGCCAGAAGCAATTTTATCCTCATCCATATAAAATGAAGAAATAAAACCGTTATCTTTTGGTTGTGTATCATACTGCATTTTACATTTGAAATTAGCCTGTACAAGTTCTTGCAATTGTGATTTATAATTATCATTCTTAATATTCTTAAAATCACTGAGATTTAATGTTTTCTCAATAAAAGCTGCGGCTGTGTCAAGATTACTGTCAAGATAGATTGCAGCAATAACTGCCTCCACAATATCCCCCTTGATAGCTTTAGATATTTGCCCATGATAGCTCTTGCCCAAGATGACATCTTTTTCAAGTTCAAGCATATCAAAGATTTTGCAAAGATTACTTTCAGAAACAAAGTGAGAGCGGAGAACCGTCAACTGTCCCTCATCTTCGGAGCAGTGCCTAAAAAGGTATTCTCCCACAACAAAATCAAGTATACCATCACCTAAAAACTCTAATCTCTCATAGTTTTTCTCTGACTTTGAACTGTGTGTCAAAGCTCTTTCCAAAAGTTCTTGATTTTTAAATGTATAATTTATTTTACTCACCTTTAACCTCTTCAAATGCGGTAATTGCTGATTCAATTCTTTTAATGAGATTTTTCTCATTTAAAAGGATGGTTTGATCAATTGATGATACAATGTTTTCCCTTTTGCAACAGCCATGATTTTTCACCACCAATTTTTTACAGCCTAGGAATGGCGAACCGCCATGTTTACCCTGTATGTCCACCCTATTTTTAATGTCTTTAAATGTACGTTTCATAAAGACAGCACCAATCTTGCTTAAAAAGTGGGATTTTATACTACCTTTCAAAATGGAAAGGACTGCTTTGACGGCACCTTCAGTTCCCTTGAGAAGTGCATTTGCTGCAAATCCGTCAGAAACCATAACATCCACATCGCCACTCATGTAATCACAGCCCTCACGGTTACCAATAAAATTGATAGGAGCTGCTTTTAACATTGGATAAACCTCTTTGGTAAGTTCGTTACCCTTTCCCTCTTCAGCACCATTGCTAAGAAGTGCAACTCGTGGGTTTGGTGTATCATAAATTATTGAATAATAAGCACTGCCCATAAGTGCAAAATGAACTAAGTTCACACTCTTGCAGTCAACATTTGCACCACTGTCAATAATTATAACATCACTCTTCTTTTTGGTTGGAAGAATTGGGGCGAGTGCCGGCCTTGAAATTCCCTTTATTCGACCAATTTTCATGATAGCGCCAGTGAGAATCGCACCCGTACTTCCAGCTGAAACCATACCGATGACATCTTCACGTTCCTTTAAAATGTCAAAGGCTCGAACCATAGAAGAATCTTTTTTATGCCTTATCGCCTCGGTTGGCACATCATTATTGGTAATAATGTCTGGAGCATGGGAAATTTCAATTCTCTCTTCTCTTCCATTTAAACATTCTTTTATTCTTTTTTCATCTCCGCAAAGAATAACTTCCAAATCCTTGTGTTTTTTTAAAGCGAGTATGGCCCCTTCAACAATTTCGACTGGTGCGTTATCCCCACCAAAAGCATCAACAACAATTTTCATTTTTATACCTCACAAATCGTAATCAGTTTATATATTAACAAAAAATATTATGTCTTGTAAAGAAAATTAAGACCAAATCATAAACTTGAAGAAGATTCCAAACTTTACAACATATGGTGGTATTATGCGTCGCATAACATCTAAACTTTGTGGTATTATGTAAAAATATATAGACATAAACAAATAAAAAACAACTCGAACAATTCGAGCTGTTAAAACAAATAACTTATTTCTTTTTCTTTTCAGTATCAACAACGGTTTCATTTTTATACGTACCGCACTTAGGGCAAACCTTGTGAGGTGCTTTAAGTTCGTGACATTTAGGACACTCTACAAGCGTAGGAGCTGTTGCCTTAAAATTTGCAGAATTTCTTGAATTTCTTCTAGCCTTTGATACCTTACCCTTTGGAACTGCCATATTTCATTTCCTCCTTATAATTTCAACTGTAATAGTATATTGACAATTTGTCCATTTGTCAAGCGTTTTTGCTATTATTTATTATTTTTTGCAAGATCTCTTGTGTCACGAGCTATCATTAGTTCCTCATCTGTAGGAATAACATAAATCTTGCAATGAGAGTCTTTTGCTGTTATATCACAAATCTCTCCCCTTTCAAAATTATCGTTCTTGTCTTTGTCAAGCTTTATTCCCATCCAGTCAAGTCCATCAATAATTTGTTGTCTGATTTCTGGACGATTTTCCCCAGTGCCTGCTGTAAATGCTATTGCATCCACACCATTAAGCACTGCAACATATTCTCCTATATATTTTTTGACTCTATAACACAGCATGTTAATGGCAAGTTTTGCATCCTTGTTGGAATCTGCAACTGCTTGAATATCTCTTATATCACTGGAAATTCCACTCACTCCAAGAAGTCCGCTTTCTTTGTTAAGATAATTAATTGCCTCATGAACATTCTTGCCAGACATATCCATAATACGCTCTACAACAGCAGGATCAATATCCCCAGATCTAGTGCCCATTACAAGTCCTTCTAGTGGAGTAAATCCCATTGAAGTATCTAAACATTTTCCATTCTTAACCGCAGAGACAGAAGCCCCATTACCTATATGACAAATGATGAATTTACCCTTCTTTCCGGTAAGCTTCTCAAGTGCCCCTGCAATATATTTATGACTTGTGCCATGGAAACCATATTTTCTGATCCCCCACTTTTTATAAGCATCCTTTGGAATTGCATAACGATATGCGTAGTCAGGAAGCGTAGCATGGAATTCAGTATCAAAAACAGCCGCCTGAGGCACTGTAGGCATCAAACTCATACAAGCCTCAATTCCTTGAATGTTTGCT
This sequence comes from uncultured Christensenella sp., assembly GCA_948466185.1. Classification (GTDB taxonomy): domain Bacteria; phylum Bacillota; class Clostridia; order Christensenellales; family UBA1242; genus Caccovivens. Next base: position 15,859 of record CAOJZM010000003.1, on the reverse strand, counting down.
GGTTGGTGTAATGGTCCAAGAGGAATAAGTTTTTTAAGTTCTTTAAGAACTTTTTCGTCAACAAGCACTGACTTTTTAAATTTCTCCCCACCATGAAGGACTCTATGTCCTACAGCTTCAATTTCTGATAAAGAAGATAGAACCTTATTTTTCTTATCACATAAAACTTTAAATACTTGTTTTAAAGCCTCTTCGTGATTTGGAAGTTTTACCTCTGTGGTCTTTGCCTTGCCATTTACCTTAAGAGTGATAGACGAGCCAGCTATTCCTATTTTTTCACAATTTCCCTTTGCAATTAGCTTTTCATTTTCCATATCTAAAAGTTGATATTTAAGTGATGAACTTCCTGCGTTAATAACTAATATTTTCATTTTTCCTCCTCATTATTTTCCTCTATGCACTGCAATACTGTGACTGCGGTCATAGTGATTATATCCTCAACACTTGCCCCTCTTGAAAGGTCATTTACTGGTTTTTTGAGACCTTGTAAGATTGGGCCAATTGCGTTAAGACCACCGATATACTGCATGGTTTTATAGGTTATATTTCCTGCCTCCAAGTTTGGCATAATAAGAATATTTGCATCGCCAGCAATTTCACTGTCTGGGCATTTATGCTCTGCCACCCTTGGCACCAAAGCAGAGTCAAGTTGAAGTTCCCCATCACAGACAATTCCACTTTTCTTAAACTTAGCGGCAGCGGTGCGTACCTTTTCAACGGTCTCACCTTCTGCACTACCCTTGGTCGAATATGATAGGAAGGCAACCTTTGGATCCGCAAGTCCAAGCTTGTCGAATGTTGCAACACTGTCATGGGCTATCTGAACAAGCTCCTGAGCAGAAGGGTTTGGAACAAGCCCCGCATCTGAAACAATCAATGACTTTCCATCTAAAAACTTATTCTTGCCATAAATGAAGAAACAAGATGATATCAAGGAATCTTTTTTCTTACCTTTAATAATTTGTAAAGCTGGTTTTATCGCTCTTGCAGTACTTGCCTCTGCACCTGCAACCATACCATCCGCATAACCTGCATCAACAAAAAGTGTTGAAAAGTAATATGGGTCTAAAACAAGTTTTTCAGCTTCTTCGCGAGTCAGTCCTTTTTTCTTTCGTTTTTCATACAGATTATTGACAAGAACATCAAGTCCAGAAAAAGTTTTAGGATTAACAATATTAAAATTAATTAAATCCTTGTCACGAAGAACAAGAGCACTTTCGTCTCCAATCAATATTGGATTTGCGATCTTCTTTTTTTGAATATATTTTACTGCTTCTATTGTTCTATCACTAAAGCATGCCTCTGGAAATACAATGGTTTTTTTAGCCATTTTTGCTTTCTTATATAGCTGTTTTATTTTCAATTTTGCACCCCTTCTTTTTTAGGTTTTTTACACATATAAATACTTTGTCCAGTTATATATTTTAAAGTATACAAAAACATAAATATCCTGTCAAACAATATGAGGTGTGTTTTGAAAAATTATAAGATTTTACTTTCAATTTTCGTGGTTTATATTCTTATCAATATGATTATTTTCCCCAGCCTTTATATTGGACAAACTCTTGCCGGCCTTAATGCTTGGGCAATGAATGTGCTGCCAAGTGTGCTGCCCTTTATGTTTTTCACCAAGATACTTTCTGAGCTTGGCACAGTGGAAAAATTTAGTGGAGTATTTGCCCGACCTATGCAAAAGTTTTTTAAAGCTCCGGCGATTTCAAGCTATGTGTTTTTGATGAGTATTGTATCAGGATATCCCGTTGGTGCAAAGATGACGGCCGACCTTTATCAAAGTGGAAAGATATCTCGAAGCGAAGCCCTTCGAATGTGTTCCTTCTGTTCAACTTCTGGCCCAATGTTTATTATTGGTGCTGTTGGGGCTGGCATGCTTGGAAATTCAAAGCTTGGTTATATAATTTTCTTATCCCACATATTAGGTGCATTTTTAAATGGCTTTCTTTATAGAAATATCAAAGCAAGAGACATTGAAATTTCTCCTGCCAACAATATAACAAAAAACAAAACTGACATTAACACAATTGTTGTTGACAGTGCTTTAAGCATAATTTCTGTAGGTGTGATTATTGCAATATTTTTCTGCGTTATAACTTCGCTTTCGCCACTTTTTAATCTATTTCCTCCACAAGTTTCTGGACTTTTATCTGGAGTTGTGGAAATAACAAAAGGCTGCACTGATATAGCCTCAACGTTACCTGCTAACTTTGCGGTGATGTCTGCAACATTTATTATAAGTTTTGGTGGAATATCCACCCTTCTTCAATCTTTAACCATGTTAAGCAAATTAAATATGCCAGTAGGTTTATTTGCGTTACAAAAATTTTCTCACGCCCTACTGGCAACAATAATTTCAGTTTTACTTCTATTTTTATCTGGCCTATTTTAAATCCACCAGAGTGCTAAGGAATTCATCCAAATTTTCTTCAAGTTCTCTTACAAGAAACTTAATTGACTTAACGCCTTTACTTGCATATTTTAGTCCTAATGCAAGAGCCCTTGTTTCATCAAAGTCAAGGTCAGAAGTTGTCATAACAAGTGCATAACAAATTGATTTTAAGTCATCTATATGACTATCTCTTCGCAAATAGCCCTCAAGTTCATCCAAAATTTGAACAGTAATTCTTTGGCAAACCTCACATAGTTTTTCAAGTTTTGCTTGGCTAAGATTGTGCCCTGAGTTTTTAACAGTTGGAAATTGAACCAATTTATCTGCAAGCGTATCATCAAAAAAGTGTTTTTCTTTTCCCTGTATATTTGTATCATCTGATGCTATTTCTTCCTGCTTTTCAGATTTATTTAAATCTATAATTGGATAATTAAATGCTTCGGCAATTAAATTTCTAAAAGGAATAATCATAACAGCAATAAATCTTTTAAAGCAATTTAAACCATCCTCATCATTAAAATATGTTTTTACAAAATCCATAAAAATAATCCGTCCTGCATTAATGTCCGCAAGTGTACAAAATACCAATGAGATAATTTTAAACTCTTCATTAGGCATATGACATACAAAATTCCCCTTTGATTCTTGAACAAAAGCCTTACTCATTTCTCTATCACGGTTAAACTGTTCCATACATTCAGAAACAAGTTCATACACCGCGGGAGTTTCAGCCAAAGAGGCAAGTAATTTTTGAATTTTATTTTCTGCCACTAAAAATTTGCAGGTAATGAGTTCATCACAAATTGAAATAAATTTTTCCACCGCTTTTCTGTTTTCGTCAGTCATTCTTTGCTCCTTTATTAGTTTATAGTTTAACATAATAAAATCAATAAACAAAGCAATTTTGTAACAAAAAAATTTGCAAGATTTAAAAAATGATGTTAGAATAAAGAGAATGGAAAAAATACTTACAGAAAAAGAGCAAACTGTGCTGGATAAACTTGTTATGTTATTTGTCCTCGATAAGATGGAAATACCTCTTACCGAGGATTCTATCCTTGACATTTGCTCGGTTAAAAATGCTTGGATAAAAAATTATATGGATTGTAAAGCAATAATACACGATATGACCGAGTCCAACCTCCTGTATCGACTCGGTAATGGTGACGAGGGTAAAGAACTTTATTCTCTTACCTATGAAGGCAGAGAATGCTTATCATATCTGTATAGACGCATTCCATTTGAAACACGCGAAAATATTTCACAGTACCTTCAAATAAACAAATTAAATGTTAAATCCTCGCAAGAGTACACTGCCACCTACAATAAAAATGAAGATGGCTCCTATAATGTTATTCTTCGTATATATGAACCACTTATCTCCGTGCCAATGTTTGAACTTAAAATTAAAGCACCTTCTCGACAATCCGCAAATGAAGCAATACACAAGTGGAAAAGTACCGCCCCTGCCATATATGAAAGCATATATGAAAAACTTATCAATATAGATTAGGGTAGATTATCTACCCTTTTTTGTTGTCCTGCATCAAATGGCCTCATTTATACAATAAAATAAAAAGCGGCTAATGGTTTAATTTTTTAATACTATCACAAAAAACTTCATCGCAGTTTGATAGAGTATTTTTGGTTTCATTATTGTGCGAACAACAAGACACAATTTCTGAAAGAAATTTGCCTTATTATTATAATAAGAACATCATTATAATAATTATAAAAAACTAAATTTGACTTAAAATTAAAAAATGGATATTGACAATTTGATGTTTATATGTTACAACTAAATTATTAAATATAAGGAGTATGGATTATGAAACAAGATGTATCAAATTTAAAATTTTACGCTGCAATAGACAATATTTCTGAACTAGAGGTTAAAGAACATTATGGGCAAATTAGTATGCATACAGATGTTATTTCATCAAAACCGATAGGCAGAAAAGTTTTACTTGTTACTTCTCATTTATCAAAATTACATAAATTAAAATCTTATGAAGAACCTGTACAATATTCAAATTCTAAGTACGAAGGAGCTATTGCTATTCACCTAGGCACTAAAAAAGTTCACGATATAAAAATTAGTGAAATTCATCCAGAAATACATAAGATTGATGATGGTAGAATTTTAATAGAATATAATGGCTACAGTTCTATAGAATATCCCACTTTAGAAGCTGTAAGTAGTGCCGAGCAAGAGTCCTAGTTTTTAGGGCTCTTTTTTAATTGCACATCTGGTTTTAAAATAGACGGGTTAAATCTCTTTTTTTATCTTTTCTATCTCACCACGAGCAAGAGCGTCGCAACGGTTATTAAGTTCATTGTCGGCATGCCCCTTTACTTTATGCCAAGTCACTTTATGCCTTTCAGTCTGAACTAAAAGTCGTTGCCACAGCTCTATATTCTGCACTGTTTTTTTTGTACTTGTTTTCCAGTTGTTTGAAATCCAAGAGCCTATCCAATTCTCTAAAAAAGCATTGACAACATAAGCAGAATCACTGTAAACATCAACTTCACATGGCTCTTTGATTTTTTCAAGTGAGGTTATTACAGCAAGCAACTCCATACGATTATTTGTGGTTTCTTTTTCACCGCCGGTTACAACCTTCTCTTGATTTTTATACTGAAGAATCCCCGCATAGCCGCCTATGCCGGGATTGCCAGAACAGGCACCATCAGTATATAAAGTTACTCTTTTCATTATTTAATCCACCCTCAACTTCTCACATACTTTCTTAAGGTCAGCACCGCAATTTGAAAGGTCGCTGTAAATCTTTACCCCATCCCCTTTCTTTCTTGGAAAGATGTGCATATGAAAATGTGGAACAAGCTCATTTATATTCATAAGATTGACACCATCATAGCCACAATCCTCTACAAAGTGTTTTGATACAATTTGAACGGTATCCATAACATGATGTAACATCTCTTTGCTGCAATCAAGCACATTATGGTTGTGCTTTTTCGGAATCACTAAAGTATGCCCTTCGACATCATTAGCTATATCAAGAAAAGCAAGGGTGTTTTCATCCTCATATATTTTATAGCAAGGTATTTCACCTTTAATAATTTTACAGAAAATACATTCTTCCATACCAACCACCTCTTAAAGTGATTATATAATAAAATGAGAATATTTCAAAATAAAACAGCACCAATTCAAGTACTGTTTTTTTATATCATTTCATTTTTTCTTATTAACTCAATTTCTTTTTTTGCTTCCCTTTTTAAAGCCTCAAAAATGCTTTCATCCACTATTCTGTTTTGACAGTTATAAAGTTTCCTCTTTTCAATTTTATCAATACTTTTTATAACACAGTTTACGTTGTTTTTATCATAAAAGTCTGGATTCTTAAGATGCTTGTATGTAACTTCATTAAGCATCTCAAAATAAAAAGGATTTGCCCTCATAACGTTTTTTATTGATTTGCGATCAACTTTAGCCCGATAGGAATCGCCAAGAAGAAAACCAAAAAATTTATCAATCGAGAGGTTGCAAGATTTTGTTTTCACGATACAAGATTTCAAAAGTTCAAGCCATGCGTCATTAATCCCATATGCACCTTGAAAAGTACGGGTGTCCGATATCTCAGGCACATGCTTCCCTTCAGTTTTGACTTTATTATTAATGCAGCAATCTTCGAATGCATTGGCAAAGCAATTTAAATACTCAAAGGTGATAAGCTCAACTGCTTGTGGAGGAAGATAATTGCTGAAAAAATCCTTCACCTGTTTTATGACTTTGATATTAACATTCTGATACGAGTCAAAAAACTGAAACTGCATTGGTAAATTTAAATTCGATAGTTTCGGATTTGCCTTCGCCTTTTTAAGTTCTCCCTTGATTATTCCAAAAACTTTATGAAAAATATAATATGCATGATGTTTATATGTACGCGAAAAATATATGTATCTATTTTGGTCAGGATTAAATTCCAGTTGACCGAACTTGGATACAATCACCCTTTTAACCGGCAAAAAATAGTTTATTTGCGTATTTGAATTTTGCACTCTATACATTGTCAGTAAATCGTTCTGTTTTAACATTTTTCCTCTTTCCTATTGTTTTTGTATCAATTCAAAAAATAAAACTGGCGGAAAGGCCAGTTTTATCGGTTATTTAAATATTTAACCTTCTTGCTGAATTGGCTTTATAGCTTTTAACATCTCCACAGCCACATCAGAAGAATAAAGATTTGAAAACATAGCTGAGATAGCCTTACCTTCATTTATCTGACGGTCAGACAACTTTCTAGCTTGTAAAATTCTATTTTCTTCCTTATATCTATCCATCTTTTTGACATTGAAGAGAAATTTATAACCGCTTTCAATAATTCTACCTTTAATTCCAAAGCCAAGTTCCCCTGCCAATTCAGAATTATAGTTTAACATCCCTTTTGCAAGACCTTCCATATCCTGATCTAAACATTTGTTTGAATCAATAATTGTTTGCAAATCAATAGTGTCATCATATTTTAAATTTTCAATATAATTGCCAACTAATTCACGAATCCCTTCTGCTGATGTTTGGTTTAAATAATCATCAACCGCATAAAATACTTTGCAAGCATCATCGACTTTAACATACAAATCTTTCAATATATCAATTACAACCTCTTTAACCTTTCCAATACGTAAATTATATGTATTAAATCTATCGGTATGTGCCTTTTTATAGTTTTTGTTTGTTTTTAATTTTGCATCGTGTTTATAAAAATAACCTTTCATATTTATCCCCTTTTATGAGCCCATTGTAACATGTGATTGTTGACTTGTCAATACCCAATTTGAAAATTTTCGACATAAAAATTTAACAATTCATTATCTTCAAGAATATACCTTATATGAGGTGAAGAAAATGTATAAAATTATTAAAATGAGTGACAACACAAAAGACTACATAGAGGCATTTTATATGATATTTGAGGAAATGAGAAAAAAGATGGAAGGCATTACTCCCGGCAATAATATTTCTCATAACTTTATCAACAGCATCATTCCCCATCATGAAGCAGCAATACAAATGGCAGAAAACATACTTAAATATACAACAAATGTGGAGATTGAGGAAATTGCAAAAAATATAATAAAAGAGCAAACAGCCGATATTGCAACTCTGCAAATGCTTAAAGAAGATTGTGTGGCTGATAATCATGCTCGTGATGTATATCTATATGAAAAAGGCTATCAAGATGCTTATAATAAAATGATACAAGGCATGTCAAACTCACAGACAGGCAACAACGTAAATGTTGATTTCCTGACTGAAATCATTCCCCATCATGAAGGAGCAATAAATATGGCCAAAACCCTGCTAAAATTTGAGGTTTGCGAGCCACTGCAAACATTTGCTGAAGGAATAATCTCCTCACATACCAACCAACTTGAAGAAATGAGAGCAATACTTAAACATTTGTAATATATTAAATCACAAAACATGAAAAAATATGTAAAATTTGATTGCTAAATTGGAAACGATGTTGTATTATGTAAATAAAGGAGGAAGAAGATGGCAAAGAAGAAATCAAACAAAGATTATTTTGGTCTTGGATATGTTGTTAGTTTAATACTTGCAATTATCCCATTCACTGCGTGGATTTTTGGTGTTATCACAAGAATCTCAGAAGGCAAAATCATTGCTGGTATCGTACGTATTTTCTTAGGCTGGCTTGTTTGGATTTTAGACCTTGTTTTCATGATTGTAAACGGAAGAATTTGTCGTTTACTCAACGTCTAAAACAAACATAAAAAAACCCCATTGCTATGGGGATTTTTTATACCTGTATTCCTTCTATATGTAAACCTTTTAACTCCAAATAGAAATAATCTCGAAGTTGTTTATTCAAAGCATCATTCGAATGTGCACAAACATATATCTCCCCATTTTCAATCTTCGTAATTATCACAGTATGATTGAAATGTGAAGGATTTTGCCTCAACTGTATTAAATCCCCAACTTCTAAAGTGTTGATATCCGCGATTTTGGCAAATATGCCCACACCTTTTGAACGCAAAAGAAATCTTTCCAAATATTCCACACTCGTCCAACTTGGTGACCTATTTATCTGACTGATATAAAACCAACCATAGTATTTATTGTAATTCATAACTGCACCGCCTGCAAGAAGACACTGAGAAATGAAATTGGTACAGTCTCCCCCTATACCACCGAAATGATAAAATCGAGGGTTGCTTTTCAGTGCCCACTGTTGTGCATAATTTACTGCCTTAGCTCTGTCATATTCCTTCAACATAATATTGAATATTCTTCAAAATAATTTTTTGCGACTAACCAATCAGGTTTTTAAAAATTCAAAAAACCTTAATTCCTCCAATATAACCACTACACTGCTTTAAAAGATGCATTTTAAATCGAATCTGAAAGCACAGCATCAAGTTCCACCATGTTACAACTTTTGAAAAACGCTCAAGTTTCGAGGACGTGAAAATTAACAGCTTAAACATACATTAAGGAATTAATGCTTTTTACCACTTTGATTTTACAAAAAATCAAACATGATATTTCTTTGACTTGATTAATAAATCATAATTCTGCTTTGATACAAGAGGAGAAACTGTCATTCTGTACCTAGGTGTATTATATAGCTTATATAATTTATCAAAATTCTTGTCAATATTACTCATGAGCTTTGCCAGCATGTCAATTTCTTTCAAATCTGACCTAGAAAACTCCTGCATTGGTTTATCAAAAGCCATTGGTTTAAACTTGTAATTATATTCCATATTCATTGCAGCCCAAAAATCTAAAAATAAATATTTCAGAATTTCTTCTGGTCTTGATATTTCTGAACCATATTGCAGGGTTTCCAATATTTTTGGGTCTTTTCTATACATCATCCACATATCTGCGGCTGAATAGAATTGCTCTTTACCAAAATCTAGATATTCATAAGCAAAATGATTTTTTTCATACAGTTCGTATTTCATAAAATCCCTGTCATATAAATCGTCCATGTCAAACATAATCCAGCGTTTCTTTTTTTCATCCCAATATTCGTTTACCCAATGGTCAAGATTTTTATTTTCTGTTAAATATCTTGCCCACCCGGCTCTTGAACGTGTTGGGATCCCATTTGCTTTCAGGATTGCACTTGTTAATACTGAGATATATCTACAAGTCAAAACCAGTTTGTTCTCAAAAGGTCTTTCAAAGTAAAAGCCTTTGTCATCTCTCCTATATATTTCAGCAAACATCGATGATGCAGTCAAAAATATATCATCTTCACACATAGGCGTTTTAAAATCTATATTTGATAAATCGCCATATTCCCAATACTTTTTACTTCCAAAATTCATTGCTTCTTGAACAACCACTCTATGAATAGTAACACTCATTAGATAATGACATAACTCTTTGAGAGATTTCTTACATTTGTTCTCCCACAAGTCCACTGCCTCTGCTTTATATTTGCCTAGATCAGTAAATATACTAGTCTTTTTATAAAATTCCAAAATATCTGTCATAATCCACTCCATCTTAAAAATATTTTAAGGAATCATTAACTTTTCTTTTTATTCACGATAATAATTAGAAACGCCAATTCAATTTAGTTAAATAATTGCTCCCTTAATTTCAAACTTTCCTTTAGTGAAAGATTGTTGTTTAATATCCTGTTTTGAATGTCATTTAATTCTTGTTGAAAAGCAAAATGGTCAGTTATAAAATTGTTCCCCTTTGTTTGCCAGAATGAAAAATCTTGTTCACTCGCTTTATTTATTGGTTTTACAATTTGTTCTCCAAAGCTGTATGGGAGAAACAAAGATGTGCATGGATGTGAAGTTGCTGTAAAATATATTTGAGGGACCTTCCCGTCCTTTAACTCAACAACCATTGATCCAGTTGTTGTGTAGTCCCCATGCATACATACTGATTTGCTTTTTATAGAATTATCCTTATCCTTCTTGTTATGTAATTTTAATATACTTATAGCATCTTGCGAGTTTCTTATTTTCTTAACAGTCCTTTTCATAAGTTTTATTCTATAATCTCCACTATGTTTTCCCTTTCTTTCAAATACCTTTTTAAAATTTGTTATATCGCTGAATTTATCTGGTTTAGTGACAGAAAATACATTTGATATGCACCCTCGTTTTACTTTTTTATATAGCCAATGTTTATTTTTTGTTTCTAAAATATAACACTCATATATGTCCATAATAAGAAATGCATTATCATACAAATCTTTATTTTTTAAACTACAAAAGCCACCCTGTCCATATTGTTCTAAAAATTTTATTATTATCTCCACCGCTTCTTTTGCAGTTTTTGATCGTTCAAGCCCAATACGCACTAAATCCATCCCGAGCAAGCCAATCGCTTGATTATCATATTTATTTGGATATAATGCTTCATTCCCAATACAAACACCATATTCATTAACTCCCATTTCAGCACCCCAAAGCCATACGGGTTTTGAAATAAATATCGCAGCAGTTTCTTTTGCTTGTTCTATTTCTAAATATGTTGTTTTAAGGTTTTTCTCCTTATGCACAATTGCTGGAATAAATTGGACAATTTGAGGCTCATCATTTTCACGATCACTATTCTTTCCAAAAATCGCATGTTTACCACTATCCAATATTTTCCCAAATGTATCGCACATATCCTCTTTCCCTTAAATTAATAGAATTGATTTGTTTATTCTTAAAATAAAAGGTCAAAATTAATTTAAATATTACAAATAATTTGACCGCTATTTAGGGACTTCCCTTAAAATGTCTGGATTGATTTTAAAAAATCAAAATGAAATATAACTACTCTGTCGGCTTACCAAAAATTGTCCACATAATATCAGACAAATACTCATTTTCGTGAATATCTAAAACCGCAGTAGCATATTCATTAGACTTATGTCTCTTATAAGCTTCTTCACGATGTCCACCACCAATCATTGCTTCTATAAAATCTTCTGTGTTTCCTCTTTGCCTCATACGATTTTTAAAATAATCCACCTCAGCACCTGAATATTGAATGATAACATAAGGAATTTTTTGTTCTTCTAAAAAGCGAAAAATATGTTTATGTGTGGCGGAAAGGATAATTTTTCCATTTTTCAAATAATTTAAGATCCTTTTATGAATAAAGTCTTCACTGTCTTTTTTAACGATTATTCCATGACCCTGTAATTTGGAAAATTCAATTTGCGACATGTTTTTATCATAATTAAATTTATACATAGCTTCTTCTTGGTCTATATCAACAAAACGTGAATCAATCGAAGCTAAATATGATTTGCCAGTTGCGCAGATGCACAAAAACACTTTTACCTTCTTTAGCTTGTCAATATTTTTCGTAATATTCTTATCCATCATTTCCCCTCAGAAGTACAACTTTAAATTATTTGGCGCAGAGGACAGGATTTGAACCTGCGGAGGCTGTTCACCTCACACGCTTTCCAAGCGTGCGCCTTAAGCCACTCGGCCACCTCTGCACATAACTGGAAAACCCAAGCAGGTCCTCCAACTAGGAGCGAAAATCAGAAACTTTCGCTTCATATTTTAGATTTTAATTATTATAATATAAATCAATAAATTTGGCAAACGATTTATTTATATTTTATCATCCTCCCAATTCTGCCACATATAGTATGTTGAATGTGTGTAATACCTACATCATGTTGTGTTCTTTATTGCTTTGTCGATAGTACCGCCACCAAGGCAAATTCCGTCATCTGTATACAAAACAACAAATTGACCTGGTGTAATCGCCCTTTGTTTTTCATAGAAATTTACCTTTATATCGGTGTCATTAAGTACGGTTACATGCACCTTTTGGTCTGGCTGACGATAGCGGAATTTTGCGTAACAATCAAATTCCTTCTTTTCTGGAAGTTGTGGTATCCAATTCATCTTACTTGCATAAAGTCCATCAGTATAGAGACAGTCATCCTCCCCTTGATGCACATATAGAATATTATTTTCAAGGTCTTTTTCAACCACAAACCATCTTTGTCCATTTCCGTCCGCTCTGCCGCCTATGTTCAGTCCGCGACGTTGTCCCAATGTGTAATACATAAGCCCGTCATGCTTTCCAACAACCTTACCAGACAAAGCCTTTATTTCGCCCGGCTTGGCGGGTAAGAAATCTTTTAAAAAGTTTTTAAAGTTTCGCTCTCCGATAAAGCAAATACCAGTAGAGTCTTTTTTGTCCGCCGTTGAAAGTTCAAGTTCGCTGGCAATTCGTCTTACCTCTGGCTTTTCTATATCTTCAAGTGGAAAGATAACCTTTGAAAGCTGTTTTTGATTTAATTGGTTAAGGAAATATGATTGATCTTTATTTAAATCCTTTGCCTTTACAAGATAGTATTTGCCATCCTTTTCAATCTTCTTGGCATAGTGCCCTGTGGCAATCATATCCGCACCAAGCTCCATTGCTTTATCAAGGAAGGGGCCAAACTTAACCTCGCGATTACAAAGCACGTCTGGATTTGGAGTTCTGCCCGCTTTATATTCCTCTAAAAAGTAGGTAAAGACTCGGTCATAATATTGTTTTGAATAATTAACGCTAAAATATGGTATGCCAATCTTATTGCACACCCTCTTCACATCCTCGAAATCATCCTCCGCGGTGCAAGTCCCGTCTTTCTCTTCCCAATTAACCATAAATAGTCCAATAACCTCATGACCCTGTTTTTTTAACAGGTAAGCAGCCACCGACGAATCAACCCCACCGCTTATTCCAACAACGATACGCATTAAACTTCACCTTCCTTTAAATCGATTGCAACAGGCACCTTAAAACGCTTTATCGCAATCATAAAGATATCATAAAACCAAACAAACAATATTGCCCCGCATATTGGCATAACAATTTCGAAGAATACACCCTGCCAAATAGATAAAAAGAAACTGTTAAACACAACAAAGGAAAGCAAGGCAATAAAATTTAGAGTAAACAAAACACCTCTTAAATATCTGCCCACATAATAACAATGTCCCCCAAAAATACCCAAGAAAATACTATATAACAATAATTTAAGATAGCTGACATCACTTGGAAGTTTACTTGTCTTGATAATAAAACTTCGGTCCCCACGTAGTTTTTTTTGCTTTGCATCCTTATTGGTTGCCAAATTAAGCCGTTCAAATTTTAAACCGCAATCCTCGCAAGATAGAGCCTGTTCCGGCATTTTAAGCCCACACCTTGGGCACTTTTTCATTTTAGGCTTAATTCGTCTGTTAATCATAAAAATATTTTAACACCTTAACATAAGATAGTCAATTAAATTAAAAATATAAAAAAGAAAAGAAATTACTCTTCCTTTTCTTTTGCTTTGTTGTAATAAATATATGATGGTTTATCTTCAGGAACAAGTCTTAAAAGTTCCTCAAATTCTCGAGCTGACTCGGCATATCTTCTATCATTATACAATCTTACAGCGTTTTCAAACTTACCTTTTAAATGAACAAGTTTTTCTTTTCTATCTCTTGAATACACCTCCATGCTTTCATATAAAGGAAGATTTATCCCTTCATCAACAGTTAGTGACCCTAAATATCGATAATTAAACCGAAACTTAGTTGGCAGTTCATTCAGCACTGACTTAGAGAATATAATCTTGGTGTGAAGGAAGTTGTTTATATCCTCAAGCTTGGATACAAGGTTGAGAACATCTGATACTATTGTCGGACTTTTTCTCTCCTCTTCTCCCACAATGCCGAATATGACCTCGCCTGTATGCACTCCAATACGGGCCTCAACAGGTGGTAAATTACGATTTGTCCTGTTTTTATTTTCAATAACCCGCACAATTGCGTGTGCACAATTTACTGCATTATCTGGACGAGGAAACACTGCAAGTATTCCATCCCCTAAATATTTATCAACAAACCCGTCATATTTACGTATTATTGGAGATATCACATTTAAATAGGAGTTTATAAAATTGAAATTTTCTTCCAAACTTAAGGTTTGACCAACCTCAGTAGCACTTGACAAGTCACAATATAGTGTGGTTGCAGTCTTTTTAACTTGATTCCCCAGCTCAAGTTCAGCAATACTGCTTTTACCAAGGAACTTAAAAAATTGCTTCGGGATAAACTTTTGTGCTTCCAAGTTTGTCTGTTTTAATTGGTTATCCTTATCCTTGTAATTATAATTAATTTTATTTAATCCATATTCAACATTTTTAAACTGCTTTGACTTTCCAATGTTAAAGTTTTCCTCTTTCATTCGCCCATCGCCAAGGCGAGAAACAATTTTTTCAATCTTATTTACCGGTCTACAAATATATAAGTATTGAAAAAATATAATGGCAACATATAAAACAGTAATCAACACCGCCCAGAGTATAGTGTTATATGTATTAGTGGTTGAAATATTTAAAACTGCACGCACCGAGGTTGCAAGCTCGGTATTATATCGGCCAACATCAGCAAGTAAAAAAAGTGATATTCCATACACAACAGAAAGCGGCATCGTAGAGAAAAATAGTACTTTTGATAAGGTTTGTGTACGCAAAAATCTAAAAAATAAAATATTCCCAAAAACAGCATTTAACACCATAACTCCGATTCCAACATATCCCCAGACATCAAAAGCAATGGTGAAGCCATTGGCTGTAGGCTTAATTCCAGCCATAACAAACTGGCCCAAATAAATCGCAGGGACAAGTGTTAATATAAACAAACCAATAAATATTTTTGTTGATAGTTTCATACTTTTATTTTTTGCTAAAGTTTGAATATTATTCCTGCCCTGGCACAAGATAATCAATATGGAGGAAAAAATGAAAGAAGAAACAACAGCGTATTTGAACGCCGTCTATCAAAATATACGTACCGCCGTTCAATCAATAGATGATATAATTGGTAAAGTTGAAAATGAGGAATTAAAAAAAGAACTCGCAATGGAGGAAGATAGTTATTATGCTCTTGCAAAAGAATGTGAAGTTCTGGCCAAAAGCGAAAAAATCGATATAAAAGATAACAACTTTATAGAAAAAGCAAGATTGTGGGGCTCCATCAATATGTCGACCATGATGGACAAGTCTGCCCGACACATAGCAGAACTTATGCTTCTAGGAACATTTATGGGCATACTTACCTGCTATAAAGACCAAAATGACCATGGCGGTGCAAATAAAGAAATCGATGAGCTAATCGAAAGACTAAAAGAGTTCGAACGAAAAAATATTGAAAGACTTTTGCCATTTTTAAAAGAAGAGAGATAACCTCTCTTCTTTTTTTGTGTGCATTACGAACTTTATTAACATCACAACCAATAAGTAAAGCTTGCTTGCACCCTGTCATCCTGAGCGGAGTGCTTTGCACGCAGTCGAAGGATCTAGCGTTAGCGTAAAGGTGCATTATGCACCTTTTTTAATGTCACAACCAAAGAATTGTGGGCCTGCCCACCTACGCCACAGTAAACCCGAGTGTGTTTTTAAGAAAGTTGTAAACATTGGTTGAGCCACTGAT
>CAOJZM010000002.1 GCA_948466185.1 uncultured Christensenella sp. | reverse complement strand
GTTTGATTGCGTTCCGGTTCCGCCTGCATAACTGGACGCTGCATAGTCCTCCCATGTCTTTGTGCGGATCTTTAAGATAATCTCAGTGCTTCCAGTTATCGTCCCTGATAAACTTCCCTTAGTCGTTCCTTCATATACCTTGTCATTTCCTAGTACCAAGTTCTTTATTTCATAAGTTTGTCCATAATGAAAGTGTCCATTAAAATCACTTCTGTTCTGTGCCACTCGTGTTCCGTCTATATATACGTCGTATGACACATACTCTTGCTCCAATGATTCATGCACTCCATCCAAGTTTGTGTTTATATCAAACCACTGGCTTACCCATTCCATTTGGATTATGATTATATCCCCTTCACTTGTCACTGTATATGTATAGGTTCCGTCTCCGTTATTGGTTATTCCTTTTCCTGCACTGACACTTGCAAGTTGATATTTCCCACTTGTGTATGAACGGATATTGGATATCGTTATTGTAGAACCGTATCCCAATTTCATGTGATTTCCATAGCCGGCTGAGCCACTTGGTTCGTTATAGCAATTTGTATATGTGCCTGTATGTGTACCTGCTGTATCATTGACTGTTACATCAAAATATGCTGTTTCATAATCCTGATCTCCATTTGGGTTTAATGCATTTATATCTGTCCAATAGGTTGGCACAACTGTTTTTAAAACGGGATAGCCATCATTCTTGCTGGAATCCAATTCCCATACTTTATCAAAATCCCATGGATAGCTTGAACCCCAGTTTGATGTATTTGTATACCATGATTTATTTTTTGCATATGTGCTTGAGTTCAAAGTCGACAACTTGGTAATTGTTGGAGAAGCACCTGTTACTCCACCATGACCCACTGTCAAGGCACAATCTCCGCCATAGTAACAACCTGCTATTGTATATGGTGTGATTATATATCCAACTACACCACCATCTCCACCGTTTGAACTTTTATTAACAATACCTGTATTATAACAATTTACAAGTGTAGTTGATGCTTGGAGCCCAATTATTCCCGCCGAATAAGCATTCGTTCCATTAATGCTCCCTGTATTATAACAATTTGTTACCGTTGCTCCATCAGCATATCCAACCATGCCAGCAACCGCATTAGTCCCACTTATATTTGACCTGTTATAACAATTTGTTACCGTTGTCGAGATTGCATGTCCAACTATACCACCAACATTTTTATAACCTTGAATATAAGAGTCAATAAGCCCTACTCTCTTTATTGTTGCACCCGAAGTATATCCAAAAAGCCCTTGATTACTATGTCCGTCACTGCTGCCTGCGGTAGTAAAAAGGCCTGTAATCGTATATCCACCGCCATCATAAATTCCAGCAAAAAATCTTTTTGTCTGAATTCCTGATCGATTATAAAAAATTCCTATTGGTTGCCAATAATATGCTGATAAGTTTATATCTGCAGTCTGCTTAAAATATTTATCTTTATAAAATTGAGTTGTATCTGTTACTGGGCCACCGCCACTATAAACCATGTATGAAAGTCCAGCCAATTCTTGAGCATTTGATATCAAGTATGGGTTTGTTTCTGTCCCAGCCCCACTCCAGCTGGTTGAGTATCTTCCACTATCCGTCCAGTAGCCTGAGTTAGTAGGAGATGGTACTAAAGTTGGATATCCGTTATTGGTGTTCGAATTAATAAACCAAGTATCAACAAAGTTCCATGGGTATTCTGAATCCCAGTTTGATGAATTTGTATACCAGTTTATATTTTTTGCGTAATCGGTTGAATGTAAATTTACTAATTTAGTTGTATTATCTATACCATTTGTACCAGTATAGCCAACACCTTTTGTTAATGTACATAATCCTCCATAATAGCAGTTTGAAATTTTACCTGCTGAACAAGAGCCGACAACGCCTCCGAACACAGTACTATTACTCGTAGTACTTTTATTTACACGTCCTATATTATAACAATTAATAAGTTTAGACGTCGTACTAACAGACCCTGTAAGCCCTCCAACCTCACTGTTACCAGTCACCTCTCCTGTATTATAACAATTGGCCATTATGGATGATGTACCTCCTAAACATCCAACCAAACCGCCCATTATTGCTCTACCATTGATATTCCCTCTATTGTAACAATTTATGATCGTTGTCAAATTAGTAAATCCTACAACGCCACCAATATAAGTCCAGCCTTGAATATATGAATCTACGACACCAATATTCTTTATAGTGCCACCATCTACAAACCCAAACAACCCTTGATCTATATTTGCATCTGTAGCACCCGCTGGCGTAAATACTCCGGATACTGTATGACCATCTCCGTCATAAGTCCCTGAGAAATATCTTCTTACCTCATTTTCATTCCTATTATAACGTATCCCTATTGGTTGCCAATAGTATGCTGATAAATCTATGTTTGCAATCTGTTTAAAATATTTATCTTTATAATATTTTTTATAATGTTGGTTTGTATTTGTTACTGGCCCATTTCCACTATACACCATGTATGAAAGGCCTGCAAGTTGTTGAGCGGTGGATATCAGATATGGGTCAGCTTCTGTTCCAGAGCCTGACCAGTTTGTTGAATATCTTCCGCTATCTATCCAGTAGCCTGAGGTGTTTGAGGGCGCCGTTGCTGCCGTCGTATCCTCTGGCTTCTCTAAATTTATTTCTTTATTTATCTCATTCGAGCTGCTATTAAATATAACATTTGGAAAAATTGACATTGCCATCCCTGAAAGCAACGTTACAATACCTAAAATCATTACCATGAATATGTTCTTTGATTTCTTCATATTTTCTCCTTAGCATTTTAGTATACGCAATTTTGGCGTATAAATCAAACGTTTTACGTGTATTTTTATTTTTCGCCTTTTTTCGACTCGCTAGACTCTTTTGTTACACACTTTCAGATTTCTCCACTCCGCTTCGCTCCGGTCGAAATGACAGCATGCAAGCATGCTTACTATTGGTTGTGACATTAAGCACTTTCACTAATCTTCGACTGCACTCAGGATGACATTAAGTCTCTACCCTTCCACTCTAATTGCGAAAACATTCGAGTTTTTGCTCCTCTTTGGAGGGATCCATAATCAGCCATTACACCAGCTTAGCCATTCTTCGCACGAGAGTCGCGACTGAACGCCAACGCTAGTGCGTTCATGTCTGGTCGCGAGTAAAATGAAACGGCGTCTTGGTCGTAGAAATTTGCTTTTGCATATTTCGAGACTTTCTAGCCGATTTCATTTTACCAAATCCCCCCCCCCGCGTCAAGCGTTTTCGCTTTAATTTCTACGCTGTTTTGGAGTATCTTCGAATCTAGCCCTCTTTATATTACTTTTTTACTATATTCACGCTTTCCGGGGGCATTATGCCCCATTTAATTTGGGCGTGACTTGGGTAAAATAATCAGAATCAAAAAAGCGGCACAAGCCGCAGGACTTTACCACCTTATATACAGTGTCGAAACCTCCATCAAGACAAAGAAAAAGGGCAGAAAGCCCTAAATTACACCCTGAAGATAGACATCTGGCACCTTTCCAACAATAACGCTTTCACAGATTCCAACCTCCAAATCAGTCATCATATTTTTGGTCATACTTGGAAGCACCATTCCGACATTAATATTCACATTAAAATAAAGTCGATGTAAAGTTTGGTTAATTCCCGCCGACGTAAATGATGAATTAAAAATGGTATTAACCGTGCCCACGGGTACAAGTTTTACCGAAACCATAGGACCAATGCCATATAGAAAAGGGATTCCTGTAAAAGTGCCCAAAGAGATATCAATGCCCTCTTTTCCAAGAGCATCCATTTCCTGTTGCACTAAATAGGTCACCTTTCTTACAAAAATATTTATTTCCACTGAATTGGTTGAAATAAGTGTAATTTCATTATTGGAATTATATTCAATTTGAACAAGTTTGTCATATGTTATGCTTTCCTCATTTATAACCCTCTCCACCGAGGAACTGACAATTTGGGTGGATAGTGAACGTACTTTTTCTTCACTAAGAGTTGTGACGATTGGTGCTACAACCTTGAAATAATACACAATTGATAATGCAACAAAACACAGGATTACAAACAATGCAATTCTGAATTTTGTTCGCCCTGAGAATCTTCGTTTTTTCTTTGTGTATACATAGGGTTTCATTATATTAATATATATGAAACTAATCAGCGTTTATTGACAAAATTGACTTATTTTACATGTTGAATGCATTGCATAATACTATATATTGTGTATCGATAAATTTTATACCTACTTTTTAGTTCGAGCCTTAAAGATAAGCCCAAACAAAAATGCGAAACCAACCGCAGCAGCTATTCCAGCAGCTGTGGCTTCGAGGCCGCCAGTAAATGCACCAATCAGACCACGTGCTTTAACTGCACCTATAGCGCCCTTTGCAAGTGAAGCACCAAAGCCCACAATTGGTACGTTTATCCCCGCACGAGCAAACTCAGAAATAGGGTCGAATATGCCAAATGCTTCCAGTGCCACTCCCACAAGGACGAATGTCACAAGAATACGTGCTGAAGTTATATTTGTTTTTATTATAAGCAGCTCACCAATCATACAAATAAGCCCGCCTATCAAAAATGCCCATAAATAATACATATCTCCTCCGTTTTTTAATCTTCCTCTTTCACGCCTTCAACAACAATTGCATGACAAATTCCAGGAATTGTATCTCCTTGCTGCGTGGCAGTGGTGGAAAGTAATGCTCCTGTCGGTGCAAACAACACCCTTTTATATGAACCATCTCGCAATTTTTTCATAATGAAGGAATTAAAAACAGTTGCACTACACCCACAACCACTTCCTCCACTTAAGGTTGCTTGTTTTCGCGTGAAATACATTTGACCACAGTCGTTATAATTTAATCCTAATTTAATCCCCTGATCTTCCATTAAATCAATTAATATCTCACTGCCAAGTTTTCCAAGATCACCTGTGACAATCAGATCATAATCATCAGGCGTTGTATTTGAATCACGGAAATGGGCCAGTAGAGTATCCATCGCTGCGGGTGCCATTGCGGCCCCCATGTCATTTACATCATTAATGCCATAATCCACAACTCTACCAAAAGTCGCCATGGTTATCCTTGGCCCTTTACCTTTTGGAGCCAGCACACATGCACCAGCACCTGTAACTGTCCACTGAGAAGTTGGCGGCCGCTGATTTCCCAGCTCAAGCGGAAACCTAAATTGCCTTTCCGCCGTTGAAAAATGTGAGGATGTGGAACAAACAACATGGTCAAAAAGTTTTCCATCCACAAGCGATGCACCAACGGCCAAACTTTCTGCCATGGTGGAACAAGCCCCAAACAAACCAAGGTAAGCGAAATTAAAGTCTCTTGCAGCATATGAAGAACTGATAATTTGATTAAGTAAGTCCCCAGAAAGAAACAAATCAACATCTGACGGTTTTATTTTTGCTTTTTCAATGGCACCAACAACAGCATGTTGTATCATTTTACGTTCTGCTTTTTCATAGGTTTTCTCACCAAAGCTGTCGCTTTTCATTACATAGTCAAAAAACTCGCCAAAGTTACCCTCTCCCTCCTTTGGCCCTACAATAGAATAACTCCCGATTATAACGGGCTTATTTTTAAATTTTACCGTTTGATTTTTTGCCATTTTTTACCCTTCCAATCTTATATTTATATAAACAAATAGACAAGACCAACCAATATGCTTGCGATAATTCCAATCACGATGACAGGCCCTGCTATTGTAAACATCTTAACGCACATACCATAAATAATCCCCTCATTTTTAAATTCCAACGCTGGACTTGTAATTGAATTAGAAAATCCAGTGATAGGAACAATTGACCCACCACCCGCAAACTTGCCTATACGGTCGTAGACACCAATACCTGTGAGGAAAGAGGCAAGAAAAATTAAAGCCACCAACGTATAAGTCCACGCAGTCTGCTCCGCCATATTTGGAAAAGCAAGCATAATAAGGTCATTAATACCTTGGCCAAGACAACATATTACACCACCAATCCAAAAGGAATTAAATAAACTCGGCCAAGGTCGCGTTTTTGGAATTTTTGCTTTAACATAGTTATTATAGGCTTCGTTACGTTTCTTATCATCCATATAAACATTCTCCCGCTATGATTTTTGCCCAAAAACTATTAATTAAACACTTTTGTATATTTTTTGTGTTTTAAAACAAACTAAAAATATCATTGGAGGGAATATGAAAAAAATTATTTTATGCTCTGTTTGTGGGTTGATGGCATTGACATTCATTGGTTGTGGGGCTTCTAGTCAAGACACCGCGATTAAAAATCTATCTGGTCAATTAGATAGAGTTACAAATACAGTAAATAGCATGACAACAAATCAATTTACATCTCTTGCACCCCAAGCTTATATGACTAATCCTTCGAAGAACTTCTATCCAATAGATAGAACTGAAACATATAGCAGTTCTTGTGATTATGGCTATAATAGAGAAGGCTATGTTGGGTCACAAATGGCAAAACTTGAAGGAAGTGCTTGCGAACAAGAAGATTTAAAGCAACAAATACTTTCTCAAACCGCCCTTTTAAAAAGTCGAATAAGCCAAAAACTTAAATTGAGCAAAAATCAAATCAATGCGTTAAATAATTTGACAGGTAGTATAAGCAAATATACAACCACCTTAAACTCTACAAAATCAGATATAAACAATTCAATTAAAAATATAAAAAAATATAATTCAAAAGCATCTTATAATGTGGAACAGATGGGTGCATATTATCAAAGCCTTAACAATCATGTGGACGCAAGATTATGCTATTTTAGAAATCTTTTAAATTCCATAAATCAAGCACATAACATACTGACTTGTGAGAATTGTGATAATTCAAACAATGCCCAAAACAATATGCAAGATAATCCAAACTATAATTCAAACTTAGGGAATAATCCAGTAGAGAATAACAAAAACACAAAAAATATTGACACCTATCAGCCAAACGGAAGCAATATAAACAATGTTAATCAAACATATAATAATGGTTATAATACCCCTGTATATAACAATGGATATTACAACAACGGGTATAACAATGGATATAATAACGGGTACTATAGGAATAATGCTTTTAATCCCAATCGTAACACCGACACCTATGGACCAAAGATGAGAAACATTGACACTTATAGAGTTCAACCTAATAACAACGGGTATAATTCAAATTATAACAATGGTTATTATTACAATAACGGCAATAACACACCTATACCTGTAAATAATAACGACGTTGAATTTCAAGAAAACAACACTCCAATTAACAATGAAATAAATGAAGTAAATGAGCCAATGACAAAGAGTGAATGTAAAATTATTGAAGGCAAAATTATAAAAAAAGAGCATGATAAAGTTCATTCTACTACAAATACTCACAAAGATAACAATATAGAAAACACCAAAAACAGAATTGTACCAAAGGGAACTAAAGCTTTAAATATATTTGGTGTAAATCATGCTGAAACCAACAAAAAAATTGAAAAACTTATTAAAGGATAAAAAAGAGGTGCATTTAAACCTCTTTTTTATTTAGAAAATCCTTTATTCGATACCAAATAATTATATACCTGTGATGATGTTTGCGAGCTCACATTCGCAATTAAAGCCAGTGATTTCTGTATCGGATAACCCCCATTAAGATTTGCACTATACACAAAATCTCCATAGTCAGATGAAGAGCCAGAAATATACTTTGTCCGTACAACTCCATCTGCTGTCGTTATTCTTGTTATATCATAAAAAGACAACTTTGAATCATCAAAAGACCACGGGAATCCAAGATATTTCACATTTATTGCTGTACAATTTTTTATTGTACTACTGTCCCAACCGTCATCACAATACCCCGTTACATAAAAACGATTTTCACTCATACAATCTTTAACCAAACAGTTGGTAATTGTGCTATTATAAAACATTCCAACAATAATTCCAGCCTCATTATGAGTGTTGCTTACATCTTTAAAAGTAAATCCTTCCACAACGCAACTGTCAATAGAAGTATTACTTCCATATGCCACAAGGCCGCCATACTCTTCTTCTCCACCGTCAACATACACTAGACCTTCTGTAAGATAAACTTTTTTAATCGAAGCATTATTTGTCATATTAAAAAAGCCATGCGTCCCATCTTTTGCATAAATAGTTATTCCCCTAATAAAATTAAGGTTTCCATTAAAATTTCCTGCAAAACTATAAGAACCTACTCCAATACCATCCCACAAATATTCAGACATATCTACTGATTGTTCAAGTGAAAAATACACTCCGCTGAATTTATTTGTTTTTGATTGTTTTGCAAGTAAAGCTAGTTGTGCGGAAGTTTGGATCTTGTATGGGTTTGTTGAAGAGCCAGTCCCACCTGCATATGCACTTGCTGCATGGTTATCCCACGTGTCCATAGTTGTGGTTGCTGCAATAGTCTCCTCTATGCTAAGTTGTTCATTTTTGCCAGAATCAAAAATCCCCCCCCCGCCAAGAGTCCTATTATGCCTCCTGACAGAAGGGAAATCAGGGATATTATGACCACGGCAACTTTTGTTGCTTTCTTCATAATTTCCTTTCTCCTTTTTATTTTGTTATTTTTATTATATAGCACTTTTTTACTTTTACCAAATGTTTTAAAGCAATTTATATTTTTTTTATATCATTTTTGCACGCAGAGAATCCAATATTTTATTTTCAAGTCTTGACACCTGCACCTGAGAAATATGAAGTTCGTCCGCAATCTCGCTTTGCGTTTTATCAAAATAATAGCGTAGCATAATTATTTTTCTATCACGTTCATCAAGGCGTTTTATCATATCTTTTAAGGCTATATTTTCAAGCAAGTCAGATTTATCGCTTTGCTCCATTTCCACCCTATCAATCACACTCAAACTTCCGCTGTCATCTTCAAGCGGAGCATATAAAGACACCGGCATTTTGGCCGAGTCCATAGCCATGATAATATCCTGCTCGTCCACTTTAAAATGTTTGGCAAGATGTTCAAAAGACGGTTTTTCTTGATGTATACCTGCATACTCTTCCACATATTTATTTATCTGCAAATTCAAAGTTTTCAAGGCTCTTGACACTTTAACTGCACCATCATCCCGCATAAATCGTTTTATCTCACCAATAACCATAGGTACAACATATGTAGAAAATTTAACGTCAAATTCAGGATTAAAATTTTTAATGGCTTTTAAAAATCCAATGCAACCAATCTGATATAAATCATCATATTCAATCCCCTTATCGCGAAACCGTTTGATAACGCTTTTAATAAGTGGCGAATTTTCCTCAATAAGTATAGTCTTTGCATCTTGATCTCCTTGCTGAGCAAGTGCAACATATTCTAAAATCTTATTGGAATCCAGCATTATTCACCTTCCGCAACCTTAGCATTAGCTTTGAGTTCTTTATACAAAGTAACCACAGTTCCCCCAGCTTTATTGCTTTCCACCTCCATTTTATCCATAAAACTTTCCATAATTGTGAAGCCCATTCCGCTTCTCTCTTCACTGGCACGTGTAGTAAAGAAAGGTTGTTTTGCAGCCGAAATATCTTTAATTCCAACACCGCCGTCAGAGATTTGAATTTTAATTTTTCTTCCTTCTATCTCACAGCGTACTTTTATTGTTCCTCTATTTTTTGGATAAGCGTGAACAACGCAGTTTGTAACAGCCTCTGAAACAACAGTTTTTATGTCAGAAATTTCATCAAGAGAGGGATTTAGTTGCAAACAAAAAGCAGCAACACATCCACGAGCAAACCCCTCATTAATTGAATCAGAACTGAACTCCACTTCCATAAAGTTTTTATTTGTCATATTAACCTCCTAAACAATTTTGGGCATAATATCATAAAGCCCAGTCATCTTAAATATCTTTTCTGCATGTGTGGATGGGTTCGCGATAAATATTGGGATATTCTTCTCTTTCATCCTCTTGTATCTTCCAATCAAAACCCCTATTCCCGTGCTATCCATAAAGTCGAGTTCTGATAAATCTATAATCACCTGCTTAAAACCTCTTCCTGAAAAAGTTTCATCAAGTGTAAGCCTTGTATGTGTTGCAGAATGCTCGTCCAGTTCGCCGCATAGCATTACATATAAGGTATTATTGTAGGTCTTACTTTTGATGTGCATGCTCCACCTCCGTTTCTAATTCAAGATTAACACAATCAAAATTGCAAAAATTTTGTAGTTATGCCGAAAAAAGAGTAAAAAAAAAGAATAAGGAAACTTCCTTATTCTCATTGGCTTTCTTTAAATCTTTTCTTCGTTAAGTTCTTTTATCGCCCTGTATTTTCCTAGTAAAATCACGTCCTTAAATTCAGTTTCCATACAAGGAATTGACTTTAATATTTCACTTTCTCCCAGCGTTAAGCTTTTCCTGTCTTTCAAAAACTTTTTATAGACTTTGTAGCAAGTAACTTCAATTTGCTCTTCGTAGACATCCCTTGCTTTTTTGCCTGTGTAAATTTTAACAAACTTTGCAAGTGAATCCTGATGCTTCTCCCAATCATTTATAACTTCTTCAATGTCATATAGATTTCTGGAACATTCCTCTTGCAAATCGGGGATAAGCCCTGCACCAAGACTTGGACGCAATTCAAGAGGAAGTGGACAACCCTTCTCTCTTGTCCATAACTTGCATGCTGTGCTTGCAGAAAACAAATCGACAACTTCCTTGTCCACACTTCTCATCTTTAAGACCATCGTCATTTTATTAGCTCTATATGGTGTAAAGACCGCCTTAATAGAGATATTACCTTCATCCAGCAGTGCTTTCATATCTGCAAATTTAAAGGATTTTATATCACTGACAATAAAGCCACAACCACTCTTCTGACAACACAGTCCGCCGCATTTTGCACAAAGACTATTATTTTCAATTTTCTGTTCGTTATTTTCCATATAAAGAATTTATCACGAATTCACTCATATGTCAATACTTAATATAAAAAATCGCCAAGCATAATCATGGCGAATTAAATGGTGGGCAGGGATGGATTCGAACCATCGAAGACGAAAGTCGACGGAGTTACAGTCCGTTGCATTTGGCCGCTCTGCAACCTACCCAAATTAAAAAAAATGGAGCTGGTGAAAGGAATCGAACCTTCAACCTGCTGATTACAAGTCAGCTGCTCTACCATTGAGCCACACCAGCATGGTGCCCTAAGGTGGAATCGAACCACCGACACAAGGATTTTCAGTCCTTTGCTCTACCGACTGAGCTATCAGGGCAAGAAATGGAAATCTTGCTTTAAAACCTCAAAATTTATTTCTAAATTTTTACGGTCAGATCGCAAGTTTCCGTCTCTTGCGACCAAACGAAATCGCACTCCATTACATTTTGTTGGCGTTTTGTCGCATATTAATTGCGATAAATATTTACCTTAAAAGCAATGGTTTAAATTCTCTGAAAAACAGCAAGCGTTTTTTCATATGGCGACCCGAAAGGGGCTCGAACCCTCGACCTCTAGCGTGACAGGCTAGCGCTCTAACCAACTGAGCTATCGGGCCACAACCGTGGCAAAAATTTAAATTTGGGCAAAACCCTGGTGGACCTTCAGGGACTCGAACCCCGGACCGACCGGTTATGAGCCGGTTGCTCTAACCAACTGAGCTAAAGGTCCAAACTGCAAAACATCAATCAACTTTTACAAGTTATGGTCGGGGTGGAGGGTCTCGAACCCCCGACCTCATGGTCCCAAACCACGCACTCTACCAACTGAGCCACACCCCGTGATTCATGCTTGCTAGGTCATTTTATAATAAAAGAGGAAATATGTCAAGGATTTTTGCAACTTTTTTCAAAAAAATTAACCTTTTGCAAGTTTATCTTTAAAAGACATAATCATTTTATATTTTTTTAAAAATATTTGTTACAATCATGTTAATTTTACTGTTTTATCCCCTATAAATTTGATTTTTGGCAAAAAAATCAGTAAAATAGGACTATGTTATGGTTTAACTATTATGGACTTATTGCAATTGTGATGATTTTAATACCCAATATAATTTGGACAATATTTAATAAAAACATCTCTTATAATGATTTCAGCAACAAGCCACTACACGTTTTAGAACAAATCGGAAGATATGCTTGTATGCTATTTATGGTTTTTAATATTCCTTGCACATATTTTGGTTTCTGGTTCAATAATGCTTTTATATTCTATTTAACAATTGGCGGAGCTATATTGGTCATTTATTATTTAGGATGGATAATATTTCATAAGAACAACAGCCGAACAAAAGCATTATGGCTGTCTATCACACCTACCCTTCTGTTTTTATTTTGCGGCATAATGATAACTTCCATACCATTAATTGTATTTGCAATAATATTTGGCACTTGCCATATCATAATCAGTTATAAAAACTCAGATTTAAATAATAAGGAGAAATAATAATGGCAACTTCACAAGAGTATATTGAGTTTGTTTGCGAACAAATTGCGTGCATAGGGTCAGTTAGATACAAAAAGATGTTTGGGGAATACATGGTTTATGTAAATGATAAACCCTTGCTTCTTGTTTGCAACAACACCGTCTATGTTAAAAAATTACCCCCGCTTGAAGATTTATTACAAAATTCAGAGGTCGGCATTCCATATGCTGGTGCCAAAGAGCATTATATCCTTGATATAGAGGATATTGAACTTTCTCTGGATGTTGTTCATGTTTTAGAAAAGATAACACCCATTCCAAAAAAGAAGATCAAAAAAAGTTAGCTTAGCTAACTTTTTTCAATTATATCGTTCTTTCCTTTATAAATACAATTTTCAGGAATAACACCCCTAACAGATGAAAGTGGATACACATTTGTATTTTTCCCTATGATTGTGCCTGGGTTCAACACACTATTACATCCAATTTCAGCATTATCGCCTACAAGTGCACCAAATTTACGCAGATAGGTATGAATGTCGCATCCCTCATTTCTTATAACAACAAATCCCTTATCAGATTTTACATTTGAAATAATAGCTCCTGCCCCCAAATGTGCTTTATAGCCCAAAATACTATCCCCAACATAATTAAAATGCGGCACCTGAACATTATCAAAAAGAATTGAATTTTTAAGTTCTGTTGAATTTCCGACAACACAATTCTTTCCCACCATAACATTTCCTCTAATATATGCACCTGTTCTTAGCTCACTTCCTTCATCAATTATACAAGGACCGCATAAAACAGCATTTTTTGCTATGCTGGCATCTTTATGCACCAAAACTCCCGGAAGCACTTCTTTAAATTCATTTTTATCTAAATTTCTTGAAACAACTTCAATGAGCATACCAATTTTAGTCATGGAAACGAAGGTAAAATATTTAATTAACTCTTTCGCTCTTGTATGAGACGTATCAAATAATTTATAAATTTCAAACATAGTAATTTATATTTTATGACTTTGGGAAAAGTGCGAAAATATTTGACCAAATAAAAACAAAGTTGTATTATTTATCCATGTTAGAATTAAAAAATATCAATTATAGCGTTTTTGAAGAAGGAAAAGAAAAACAAATTCTTAAAGATGTCAATTTAAAAATCGAAGACAAGAAAATCACTGTTATAACTGGCCAAAATGGGAGTGGAAAATCCACTCTTATAAAACTTATCATGGGACTAGAATTGGCAACAAGTGGAAAAATTATATATAATGGACAAGACATAACCAAACTTGACACAGCTTACCGTGCGAACAACGGCTTTACCTTAGCATTTCAACAACCCGTGAAATTTAAAGGATTGACTGTAAAAGATTTACTTGACACAGCAAGCCGCAAAGAGAGCAATGTACCAAATGCCTGTGAATATCTTTCTATGGTCGGCTTATGTGCAAGGGATTATCTTAATCGCCCACTTGACGACACACTGTCTGGTGGAGAATTGAAACGCATTGAACTGGCTATTGCTCTTGCAAAAGGCGGCGATGTATTTCTGTTTGATGAACCTGAAGCTGGCATTGACCTGTGGAGTTTTGACGCACTTATAAACATATTTAAAAAACTAAAAGGCAAGACAGTGATAATCGTAAGCCATCAACAAAAAATATTAGATATATCTGACAATATCCTTATTTTAAGCCCTTCTCGCCCTTTAGAATATGGGCCTAAACAGAAACTGTTAAACAGAATTAAAAAATATGAAAATTGCGGAAGGTTAAACGGAGGCAAAAATGAATAAGGTGGATAAAGAACTTTTAACTCAAATAACTAACTTGCACGAAGTTCCACAAGGCATTTATAATATACGAAAAAATGGCGAAAGTATCGGTCGCCATTCTGACTCAGAAGTTGAAATCATTTCAAAAACAGATAAAAGCGGAATAGATATAACCGTCCAAGCAAATGTTAAAAACAGGAGTATTCATATCCCAGTTATAGTAACCATGGGCGGCTTTAATGACCTTGTATATAATGACTTTTACATTGGCGAAAATGCAGAGATTATTATTGTGGCAGGATGCGGAATACACAACACGTCCAACAACCCTAGCAGTCATAATGGCATTCACACCTTCCATTTGGGAAAAGGAAGTAAAGTTAAATATATCGAAAAACATTTAGGAATAGGAAAACAAGAAACAGGCAAAATTTTAAATCCCATTACAAAAATATACATGGATGAGACAAGTGAATTTGAAATGGAGACCTTTCAACTTGGTGGGGTTACTTATTCAAACCGAGTTACCACTGCCCGCCTTAAAGCAAAAGCGAAATTAAATATTACCGAAAAAATTTTAACAACTGAAAATCAAACAGCAATAACCCGCTTTACTGCAAACTTAATTGGAGCCAATTCAAGCATAAATATTATCAGCCGTTCAGTCGCTAAAAATCAATCTAAACAGAAATTCCTTTCTAATATAATTGGCAAAAATGAATGCTTTGGCCATGTAGAATGTGATGGTATACTTCTTGATAATGCAACAATTGAGTCCACGCCTAAGATACTTGCAAAAGATGTTAATGCCCGACTTGTGCATGAGGCGGCGATTGGCAAAATAGCTGGCGATCAAATATTGAAATTAAAAACCTTGGGCCTTACAAATGAGGAAGCTGAAGAACTAATTATCAGGGGTTACTTGAAATAATAACTATAATAAAAAAGAAATTACTTTTGAACTGAAACAACCTCAGTTTAATTCTTTTTTTAACTAAGTTTTTCATTTAAATTGTAAAAAGCCGACCATCTACATGTCTAAATTTAAAGAATTATTGCTATTTGAAAACATAAATCAACATAAAATAATATACTTATAAAAGTTATTAGGAGAAAAATAAAAGATGTGTTAAAATACTTAAAAGGAGACAATATGATAAAAATAATTACTGACTCAACTGCCTATATTCCACTTGAATATCTTAAAGAAAATGATATCACCGTCATTCCCCTAAGAATACTGTATGATGACGAAGAGTTTGATGAAGGGCTTCCAGGCTCATACGAGTCATTCTTTGAAAAATTTACAAGGACAAAGATCTTCCCAAAAACCAGCCAACCTTCTTTAATGCAATTCATAGACACCTACAACAAAATTATTGACAATGGAGATGAGGCTATCGTTTATACTATTTCATACGTGCTATCTGGAACCAACAGCGTTGCAAATCTAGCGAAAAGTCAATGTAAATTCCCTGAAAAAATAACAGTTATTGATTCACAAAATTGTTGTCAAACCACTTGGGGACTTATCATGGAAACCAAGGAAATGATTGATAAAGGAATGAGCAGAGATGAAATCATACAAGAAATAGCAAAACTTCAAATTGGCAGTCAAGTAACTTTTGTCCCCGATAGTCTTGAATATCTCAAGCGTGGTGGACGAATTGGTAAGCTTAGTGCAACCATTGGAAATCTACTTCAGTTAAAGCCAATTCTCACTTTTAACCAAAGTAATCTTAACTGTGCAAAAAAAGTAATCGGTACTAATAAGGCGATCGCTGAACTTATATCGATGATTCCAAAAAATATTAAAAGATTATTTATAATTCATATTGCAAACAGCAAATTTTTTGACCTGTTAAAAAATAAGTTAAAAGGAATGTTTAATGTCCCTACTTATGAAGGAGAAGTTGGTCCAGTCGTCGCTGCACACATCGGACCGGCAATAGGAGTTTGTTGGATATGTTAAGAAAGACTGCATTAATTACAGGTGCGTCGGGAGGAATTGGTTCAGCATGTGCAAGAGAATTTGCGAAAAACGGATATAATGTTGCACTAACCTATAATAGTCATAGCACCAAAGCATTAGAAAGAGAACTTAAAAAATTCAACGTTGAAGTAAAGTCTTACAAACTCGACCAAACAAATGATAAGGAAATTTCGGATTGCATTAAAACAATATTTTCAGATTTTGATTACATAGATGTTGCAGTATGCAATGCGGGTAAGGCAGAAAAAGTCAAATTATTAGCAGAAAAATCAACCAAGGAAATTGACGATATTTTAAATGTCAATCTTCGAGGTACAATTCTGGTTAATAGAGAAATATTAAAACATATGACAGCACAAAAACATGGCAACATTGTGAATGTTGCTTCTATATATGGACTTACTGGTGGAGAGTGCGAAGCCATTTACTCCGCTGCAAAAGCAGGCATAATTGGTCTAACCAAATCAATCGCGAACGAAGTGGCACCTATCGGAATACGAGTAAATGCCGTCGCTCCCGGCTGTATTGATACCAATATGACCAAAGGATATAATGAGGAAGACAGAAAATGGATAGTTGACGCCACCCCTCTTGGAAGAATTGGGGAGCCAGAAGATGTTGCAAATCTTGTATATTTCCTTGCCTGTGATAAAGCCAACTTTATTACTGGTGAATGTTTCAGCACAACTGGCGGCGTTGTAAAATTCTAATTTCACTCTTGACAACAAGTAATAAAGGTGGTAAAATCTTCTCAAGAGGAAAAGATGGAAGATTATAACGATTTACTGCCAAAATATTTGCAAAAACGAAGATATAAATTTATCACAAAGAACCTCGCCGAAGTTGTTATACAAAACTTTCTTGGCAACGACTGGTTAGTTATACCAAATTCAGATGAGGAAACATACTCCGTTTGGGCTTTTAATAGAAACACAAACAAACCAATCACTTTTGTTTATGAAAATGATTTTGAAATATACATTTTGAAAAAAGGCAAAGAGATGGAATATAACAGAGAAATAAATGAATTTGCACAAAAATTTATGGCAACCAAAGTCTATGCCGGGACAAGCATACAAGATAAATATATTAACGCACTGCTTTCACATGAATGCACAAATGATCAAGACGCGTTGAGAATAATAAGTTATAAAAAGAATAATGATGATGAAGAAATCTAAAAAGCAATCCTATTTAGGATTGCTTTTTATTTTTTATCCTTTTACGAACAATTTCTTCAACAATATCAAGTGATTCTTCCAGAGTCAAATTTGTTGTATCTAAAATAACTGCATCTTTTGCTGGAATATTTGTTCCATGCTCGCGATGCTCGTCAGCATAATCGCGAGCATTAAGGTCGGCCAAAACATCATCAAAAGTTGGGGCATTCGGCGTATCCTTAATTTGAACATACCTTCGCATTGCCCTAACCTCAGGCGTAGCGGTTAAGAAAAATTTTAAGTCTGCGTCAGGCAAAACATCTATTCCAATTCCTCGGCCTTCAATTATACAATTATACTTTTTAGCAAAATCTCTTTGCACCCTTCTCACCACTTCGCGAAGTTGTGGATATGGAGAAATCATGGAAGAAAATTTGCTTATCTCTTCCTTCCGTAAAAAAGGAGTATAATCCTTACCATTAACAATCACGTGTTGATCCTTTCCTTCAAAAAAAACATCTATTGCAAGGTCACATGCAAATTCGTTAACCCTCTTATCAGACAATTCTCCAAGCCCCATATCAAGATAGGCACATGCCAGAGCTCTATAAATTGCACCCGTGTTTAGCACCTTAAATTTTAATCTTTCAGCAATACCTTGTGCCACCGTGCTTTTTCCGCAACCTCCTAAACCGTCAACTGCAACATTAAACATTTTGTACCCCCTCTTTCATTCAACTTAACTTGACATAAAAATCAAAACTTAGTATTCTTTTATTATAATAACAAACAGCAAGTAAAAAGGCAAATAAAAAAGGAGATAATATGAATCAAGGATTTGAGCCGGTTTATGACAAAGATTCAGAGATTTTAATTTTAGGAAGTTTCCCCAGCGTTAAAAGCAGAGAACAGGGTTTTTATTATGGACATAAACAAAATCGATTCTGGAAAATGCTCTCACAGGTTTTTAATGAAGAAATCAAGGACGATATCCCCTCCAAAATATCCTTTTTACATAAACACCATATCGCACTTTATGATGTGATTATCGAAAGCGACCTTAAAGGCTCTTCCGACTATGCACTTGAAAAATCCAACATTAAAACTGGTGCATTTGCCCCGCTCTTGCCCCCAAACACCAAGGTGGAAAAAATACTTTGCAACGGCAAAACGGCTTACCATCTATTTACTGAAAATTATAAAACTGACATTCCTATTTTTTGCATGCCGTCCACAAGTTCAGCAAATCCTAGATATAACATTGAAGATTGGAGAAATGCAATTTCGCACTAGATACCGCTAGTATGCATGCGTAACTGATACAACATGTAGAAAAAGAGGCTTTCTAAGCCTCTTTTTTGAAAACATAATAGCCGCGAATCTCATTTCTATATAAATAATCTCCTGACTTCCATTCCATTAAAAGATATTTCTTGCCAAATTTGGTGTCAATGGTATACAGCATATCAAAACCTTCTTTCGTATTTAAAATATGACCTTTAGTCCATTTTATTTCTTGTGACATTTTATGAGGAGCACAATAGTTTATTTTACCTAAACCATCCTGCTCAAAATATAAGCCTGCAACAACCCTATCACTTTTCCATTTTCTTTTAAGCAAACTGAATTTGGCAGAATACTTAATAAAGTTATAATATTTCCAAGCTCCTATTAGATCCTCATCAGCATTAAATGGAAGTTCCATGTTGTCAACCATATTATACCTCTTTTTTGAAAACATAATAACCGCTAATTATTCCAGCATATAGATAGTCACCAGATTTCCACTCCATGATAAGATATTCATCAGAACCTTTCTTAACAATTGAATACTTCATATCAGTTGCAATATCTTTATCCCAGTAGTAATAGAGATGTCCTTTTGCCCAAGTGTGTTTTGCAATTTGTCCACGGTCATACTCAAAGAATGCCTCCCCATTTTCTAAAATAGAAAGCTGTCTAATAAAACTCTCACCTTTCCACTCTTTTTTATCTGGATCAAATTTCTTTAGATCTCTAATAAAATCAAAACTTTTCCAAACACCAAGTGCTTTTTTGTCAACCACAAATGGATAATCCACTTTGTCAACCCTTAAGAAATCTTTAATTTGGTGATTTTTGTTGTCTATCCTTTCATATACAGCATAGCCCTCAATTTCGCCATCATAAGTAATAGAAACAATCATTTTATCCCCCACAATCTCATAAGGATTTTTACGACCGTTAATAAAGATTGCACCTTTCGTCCAAGCAAGCACCCAATACTCCTTGCCATTTTCCATTAAATACATCTCTTCGATTTTAAAATCATGGTTGTGTCTTAACTTTAATGCTTTTGCCTCTTCCATAGAATCTGCAAGGCCTAAGAGTCTCCAATGTCCTATCGCGTTTTCATCATTTACAAAATTTTTCATAATAAATTCCCCCTTTTTATCTTTTTGCAAAGAGGCAATTTCTTTGAGACTATTTGTTAGATGAGCAATCTTGCTTTGTAAAGTTCTAGTTTTATTTGCTACAACTTTTTCATCCAGATTTTTAATTTCTTTAAGCTCAAATCCCAAATCCTTCAAATAAAGAATCTGACTCAGTCTTTCAATATCCTTTTCATCAAATTGACGATAACCGGTATACTCATCAACATATGAAGGTTTGAAAAGGCCAAACTCTTCCCAATAACGAATTGTCTTAACTGGAAGGTTTAAAAGTTTAGAAATTTCACCTATTTTTAGCATATTTCCTCCTTGCTTGATCCCATATTAACATTACAGCAAACTGGAGAGTCAAGGGTTTTTTATATTATTTTTAAATTTTTTTATATTTATTTTTTATCATAACTTAGTATCTAAGTCAAACTAATTAAAAAAGACCCTTATAATGAGTCTTCTTTAATTAGTCGAAATAGAATAACTCCTCAAAAGTTTTATCCAGTGCAAAGCATAAAAGTAATGCAAGTTTAGCGGATGGATTAAACTGTCCTTTTTCTACTGCTATTATCGTTTGCCTTGTTGTTCCCACCTGTCTTGCAAGTTCCTCTTGTGAAAGTCTTTTTTGCACCCTTGCTTCCCTTAAGTTATTCTTTAAGATTAAATCATTATTCATATTCTTCACCATGCGTATATATTAGCAAGAATAAAACAAATAATCAAGCCAATTGCAGCAAGCCCTGTTAAAATAGCACCTATAAGTACCCCCCAAGGCCTTTTTGCAACAAAGTATTGAAGAGTATAAAACACGCAGGACCAAGTTGAGAATATTGCAAGAATTGCATAAACACCTGCAGGATAGCCAAGTGCCCCTTGTGCAATGCAAAGTCCACCCGCAACAATAGACGCAACCATCATAGAAATCCAGTTAATCTTGCCAATTTTCTGGTTTTCCATTTCACCAATTAATGCCTTTTTCTTTGATGCCTTCTCCAATATTTCTTTCTTTTCCATATCAACCTCCCTATTGAAATCAAACGTAAAGTTTACTTTACATTATCATTATAAGCTAATTGTTTTTAAATGTCAAGTATTATTTACATTCATTTATAAAAATAAAAGTGGGCTCCCACTTTTATTTTTTCTGTTTATCATTTTTCAATAGTCCAAGCCGACGCTCACAGTCGGTAAAGTATCTCTCATATGCCTTTTTGCAATACCTTTTATGTTTGTTTTCTTCCTCTTCTGTAGGCTTTTGGAAATTATATGTTCCATTCACTTTCCATTTATTAAACCATCCAATCTTAATTGCATCCCTGCTGCAAAGGTGTGCACAGCGCATGCACATAAGGCAATTCTTGCCAAACTTAAATTCACCATTCTCAATAGTTATATTATGGGTTGGACAAATCTTTACACACATCTGACACTTAATGCAGTTTTCACTTACCTTATATCGTTTTCCATTTACACGTCCACCCCAATGTTCCACTCTGAATATACAAGCAAGAGGACGACCCATAGGCACATAGCCAAGTTTTGTTTTATTTCCGCTCAAAAGTGTGTCACAATCCATAGGAATCAAGCTTTCTGCATAGTTCCACATCTTATATGCCATAAGGTCAGTATGGCGAAAAATAATGTTATATGGCATACAATAGTGAAATTCGTTAGTAACTTCATAGTTGCGTTTTTTTAACAATTTCCTTATCTTAATAGAAGAAATATTATTAAGTTTTAAAGGCTCTCCAGAAGTATTAATAATAAATGCCTTATGTTCATTTGTTTGTTTTGACATATGCTTTACAAAATCAATAACAATAGATGGTGCGTTAAACGCATGAACAGGATAACCTATACCTACCATGTCGTATTCATCAAAGTTGACAGGCCATTGATTTGAATTATATAACACATCTTCTATTTTATATACATCAACATCAACCTCTTTTTGTTTTAAACAATCTGCGTACTTATTTACAACCCTACGTGTGTTTCCCGTACCAGAAAAATAGCATATTAAAACTTTCATTTTTTTATATCCTCAAATTTTGCATCAAAATTTTCATCGTAATAATAAAACTTATCTTCATTTTCTCCATGGCTGTCATACCAAGCCTGAGCGTAAATTTTATCCTTCTTTGCAAGGCGATCAAAATCCCAACAATTTGAAATATAAGTTGGGTTCCACCAATGCCCAGCCATAACTGTGTATGCACGTGCTGTAAATGTCTCCCCATCACTGTTTTGCCATTGCAATTTATCTAAAACACTATTACATTTTTTAGACAATAATTTTCCACCATGCATTTCAGCGATATTTTTAAGTTCTTTAATCCCAACCTCTTTATTTGGGTCATAGCCAATGTCAACAAGATTTGCGTTCTTTGGATCTTTTAATTTCGCAAGGTCAAGCTTTTCGCCATTCATCCCTTTATTTTCGATTAAAAGGTTAAACTTAGACCAGTCGCTTGATATTCCATCATATTTATCTTCCCCTCCAAAATACGCATAAAGTCTTGCACTATCCTTATGCTTTTTCCAATAAGCCACAGAGTTTGGGCTTTTAAAAAGTCTTTTAATTGCAAACTTTTTAATAAGTCCTTTCGGAACTATCTTCCCCACCTTAAATATCTTATGGTTCTTTTCAAACTGTTTCCAAAAATCCGCAGTACTTTGTCTTTGATAATGGAAGAGGTCATCAAGCACTTTGCTATCGTAAAACCATGTACCATGAAAATTTCTTGTTGCATTAAACTGAGGTTCAAAGAAGTCCTTAACAGATCCTCCTATCATTTGAAAACCATCATTAAGCACATCATAACCAGTAACGCAGTTATAAAGTCCTCCGCCAAGATTGAAGCACTTATGCCAGAACTTTTTAGATAAATCTTGTTTCATATCACAGCGAATAATATTTGCAATTAAAAGTCCAGAATCTTCTGCTGTCGACCATTCAAGCGGTGCATTAAAGCAGGTATGAAACATAAGTCCATCACTCATATTGTCGCTGAGCATATTATTGTGAAGCATTGCAGTCTGACGAATGACTGCAAAGTTTTTTATATCACTTTCAAGCACTCTAAACTCCCCGCGAAGTTTGGTTGCAGAATAGATGTCAAAAGGGCTGACAAGAAGTGGGTCGCCAACTCTGACCCAAGGTCGTTTTTCATTACGGTTGCCATATAGAGCTAAGGTTGATATATGAATAAGTTTAGGTTGTTCTTCCATCTTTTCAATAACAGAAACGAGAGTATCTACTCCCTTTTCGTTACACTCAATAGCTTTATGAGGATGCTGGTCAGAATGTGGAGGAATTACAGCCGCCATGTTCACAACATAGCTCACCCCTTCAACCAATTTTTCACATGTTGCCTTATCTGCAATATTTCCTAATATTATTTCAATTCGATTTAAATTTTTTTTATTCGATTTTTTGACTTCTTTAATCCTTCTATCATCAGGAAGTATAAGAAGCTTAAACTCCAATTCTGGCAATTTAACAAGTTCGTTTAAAACTTGTTTCCCCATATTCCCAGTAACTCCGGTAATAGCAACTTTCATTTGTTTACTCCTTTATTTGTTTTCAACTTTTAAAATAACCACATATTTAAGTTATCATAAAATTGAACTAAAAGTCAAATAAATAGGATATCCAACATTATTTTTATTTGGTTGTTTTATTTTTCGTTAAATCATAACTCATTTCAAGCAAATCACATATTGTCTCATACATTACAGTTCCATCTAATAACACAGATAACCAAGTTTGCTTGTTCATATGATATCCGGGGAAAATGCCATCATTCATAATTAAAGAGCCATTAATAATTGAATCCCCTTTAATATCCAAAATATAGACCATTTCCTCACCATCTAACCCTAGTTTACATTTTTTCACTAATAAAATAACAGCAAACCATTTGTTATTATCTTTATGCCTAAAAACAGCATATTCAGGATATTTGCTCCATAAGTATTCTGGCTCCACATAAAATCTATCGTTAATATAATGAATTATTCTATTTTTTAATGTATTCATAGTTTTGCCCTAACTTTTAAAGTTTAACATTAATTTGATTACTTTGTCAATAAGCTCTACATTTTGAAAATAATAAATAAACATTTTACTAAATAGCAGAATACTATGTGAGTGGCAGGAAAATTCTTGCCTAAAAGGAAAATATGTATGTCTTTTTTTAATAGAAATATTGGATGTTGCGGCTGTAACCATGGTTGCAACATTCACACAAATACCATAATTCCAGTTGTGGCAACCAGCGAAACATTTGTTCCTGGTCCTCGTGGTCCACAAGGTCCTGCTGGTCCTATTGGCCCAACTGGTCCTATCGGGCCGACTGGAGCCACAGGACCAACCGGGCCAAGCATAACTGGTGCAACTGGCGCCACAGGACCAACCGGTGCAACTGGAGCTACCGGTATCACTGGTCCTACAGGTGCAACTGGCCCTCAAGGAGTGCAAGGGCTTCAAGGTGTTCCTGGAACACAAGGTCCAACTGGCCCTACTGGTCCTACAGGTGCAACTGGGGCAAGTATAACTGGAGCCACTGGACCTACAGGCGCAACTGGGGCGACTGGTCCAACTGGGGCAACTGGTCCAACTGGGGCAACTGGTGCTACTGGTCCAACCGGAGCCACTGGATTAAGTATAACGGGCCCAACGGGTGCGACTGGCCCTACTGGCCCTACTGGAGCTACTGGTCCTACGGGTGAAATCGGCCCTACGGGTGCTAGCATAACCGGTCCAACGGGTGCTACTGGTCCTACGGGTGCAACTGGCACTGCCGCTGTTTCGGATTACGGAAGTTTTTACACTACGGCTGAGCAATCTGTTGACAATTCTTCCTTCCCGCTTACAAATACTATTGAAGCCGCAGGTATTACCGTAGACAATGCAACAGGTATTGTAACACTTCCAGACATTGGTATTTATAGAATCGATTACGGAGTATATGTTGCAAGTAGTGCAACTGCAGGTGACAGCATGTCACTATTCCTTAATGGTGCGGAAGTAACAGGCACAGCACGTGGACTGGAAAATAATACCATGATAAATGCAAGTGCAATAATAGAAACCACAACTGCTAATAGCACCCTCAACATTCAAATTAACAGCACAAGTGCTATAACATTTTTGGATGATGATGGAATCAACGGTTATCTTGTCATTGTAAAAATTGCTTAACAACATTTAACAAAAAAGGAGATAATTTTATCTCCTTTTTATTTATATAACTATTTCAACAATCACCACTAAAACATTTTCTTATCAAAAATGTATTTACAGAAATAATATAAACAGTTTTTAAACTTTATTGGTTTTCGGAAAATTCATCACGTTCAATAAGTTCCGCAAGTTGTTGCACAGTGTTGAATGAGAAATCTTTATAATCTTCGATTTCCACGCAATTTGCCCTTATAGGAGTTTCATTAAACACATCCAAAAACTCCATTTCGTTTCCATGTTTATGAATATAGTTTCCGTACTTGTCAGTAATCTTTGAACGAAGCATTCTGAGGCAATTTAACAACTCATAAGCCTGACAATAGAACAAACTTAAATCATGAAATCCTGATGTAATTGACTCATTAAATTTTGAGAAATGCACAGAAACCTTATCTTTACCTTGAGGTATTATTTGAACATACGGCTTTTCCTCAAAAACACAAGGAATCAAAGCCGATACCCGATCATCTTCGGATTTAACAGTTTCATATATTCTTTTAGATTGAAAACAATCTCCCCATAATATAAAACATGAGTCGCCTTGCTGTATTTCCAATTTTTCCAGTGCTTGCCATACAGCATCACCACTTCCCTTGCCCGATTCAATTACGATCTTATTTTCACAAGTAAAGAAATGCTCATTATTGTAAGAACAAACAACATAAATTTTGTCACAAAAAGGTGCCATATTTCTTATATTTTTTTGTAATAATGTTTCACCGTTTATATCAACAAGGGACTTTGGGGTTTCACTTTTAAACCGCGATTGATTGCCAGCTGCAATGATTAGTCCGTAAGTCATTTCTAGTCTCCAATAAGAAGTTTGAGAATTGTATTAGTTTCTGCAACATTCTTTACTTCTATCATTTTATTACATAATTTTGCAATTGAAGAATCATTGCCATCTTTAAGTTCATCACCAATAAAAAGAGTTTTAAGCTTGCCAAAATTACAGTGTTCAAACACCCCTTTCTTACTGTTGTTTGTGCTCAATATATCCACCGTTGTTTTTCCGGTTATATCAGCTTTAAAATGCTTTTTATATTTAGTTTTTATTAAGTCAACCAAAAGTTTACGCTCTAAAGACGAGAGTGGTTTTATCTTGTAGTTTACAGTTTTATAACCAACTTCTTCAACTGTAAATCCATAATCGTTTGCCAGTTGATCTACACATGTTTTTGCACGTGAATCAAGAACAAACTTGTCCATGAAATCGACAAGTTTATCCTGTCTGTATAGTGATGAATTTGCATCTGCCCAGATGTCAACTTTCAAGCCCTCTAATTTATCCCCATATATTCCAGCAAGTTTATCTTTTATGCTGTTATATGAATTTCCACTAACTATGACCGCTTTATCAGCGAGATTATCGTTAATAAGTTGCATGTTTTCGCTTGAAAGAGCTAAATTACTATCTGTTTTGCTTCTTGCCCAAATAGTATCATCAAAGTCAAATAAAATCTTGTCATATGCATCCTTATTTTCAAGTCCATAATAAATTTCTAGTAAAGCTCGGGCATATTTATCACCATCATGTTTCCCCTTATTATTCCCCATTGACTTTTCAACAAAATTATATTTCTTGTTGGTAAGCTTCATTGAGTCTCTTGCATCAGCATTAACGAGGATAGTAAATTGTTTCAAGTCAAGACCTGTTTCCGCCATAAAATCAACAAATTCCAAACTGGAAACACCAAAAGAGTCTCCATCTTCTTCATTATTAATAACCCAAACTTTCTTTGCATTTGAAGTGTTGATATGTTTGTAGAAGTCAAGATATTCAATTGTTGGTTGAATAGAGCTCCAGAAAGTTCCTGTGGATATAATAAGCAAATCAGCCTGCTGAACCAAATCTATTGCCCTTTGGTTTAATCCAAAACGAGTTTTTACATCGTAAACGGTTTTAATAATCTTGTCATTAGGATTATTCCAAAAAACTGTTTCGCCCTCATCTTGTATAACATATCCTGATTCAGTTTGCGCCTTGATAAACAAGTTATCAAAAGAATTGAGAACAACGAAATCATTTATCCCCATCTTGTCACAGAAATGTTTATTTGTTTTTTCATAACCAATTTCCTTAAACATTTGTGCGTAAACTATATTTGATACGCTAAAATCTTTAAATTCATAATTCTTTGTGTCAGGATTTGCAAAAAAGTTATTAACATATTTTTGATATTCAGTCATTCCCCATTTCTTGAGTAATTCGGACACTTGTTTAAGTTCTTTTCCTTTTTCAAAATTATATCTTTTGTTATAGAATTCAACAAGTTGAGGGTTTACCTTATCACCATAAAGGGATTCGTACATACGAGAATGATTCTTTCTGATATCAGAAACACCCAAAGTATTTGTTAAAGCCCTACATACTCCGGTAGATTTACCATTATCATATGCATTAACAATAACATTAACGTCAAGATTTTCTATTCCCCTACCCGCAAATAATTTGTTTAAACCTTTTACTAAAGCATCATTGCCTGAACCGCCTGATAAAATTACAATTTTCATTAGTTTTTCTCCTTTACTTTATTTGTTTTTTGAATTCCATTTTTTATATCAACATTTTTAGTATTGTTGAATGTCTCAAAATTTGATGCATCGGTATGCACAATCGGTTTCCAAGAAAATTTCTTGGTGAACATCGCTACAACTTGCAATGGCAATAGAAGTAAAATAAACAATGGCCAAGTTAAAGTGGCAGTGATTTTTAACCTGAAAGGAACATTTTTTATCCTCTTTCGCTCCAAAATAAAACTCATAATTGGACATATAATTAATATTCCGTATCCTATTGCAGTATTAATAGCGAAGGATATTGCCCAATCAGTCCATACTGTTGCAGCATCATATCCAAAAAGATGGGCCAAAGCGATTAATATAATTTGCAATATTGTAACTAACAAGCCTAAAAATGCAAACGGAACAACCTTAAAAATCAAATCCAAGGAGGAAACCCTTAAAGGTGGTTTGCTTGGCTCACTAACAGAGCCTTTTTTCTTTCTCCTAAACATGCTCTTGAAAAGATCTTTATATCTTTTCTTACCAACAAGCATTACTCCCTTAGCCCAACGCAATCTTTGCCGCCACATAGCTTTAAATGTTGTTGGATGTTCGTCATAATACATTGCTTCACTACAATAAACAACATTTTCTCCGTTAAGAACTTGTTCTGCTGTAAAATCTATATCATCTGACATAATAACAGATTCCCAGCCATTTTTTAACATCTCAGAGTTTATAAGATATCCTGAACCAATCAACCTTGTTGTAACATTAATTGCCGACCTGCCGACCGATTCAATTCTAC
Source organism: uncultured Christensenella sp. (assembly GCA_948466185.1). Lineage (GTDB taxonomy): Bacteria > Bacillota > Clostridia > Christensenellales > UBA1242 > Caccovivens. The sequence goes on along the minus strand of CAOJZM010000002.1, from coordinate 113,522 downwards.
ATTCAGATATATACAAAACACCGTATAATGAAGTTAAAGTGTTTGCCCCGAAATTCTTGGAATTTCTAAATCCCATAATAACATTTTTTCTGTCATGGGCAAGAAACGCATCGTTCATTTTATTCAAATATTCGTTATCTAAGACATTATCTGCATCAAAAATATGGAAACCATCATAACTCTTAATGCCATAATCTTCATTGATGCGCTCAAAAATATATTTAAGTGCATAACCTTTTGTTCTTTCTTCAGGATTGTCGTATTCATATCCAATCGCACCGTTCTCGCGGGCTATTTGTGCTGTTTTATCGGTACAATTATGTGCCACAACGAATATGTCAATTTTATCCTGCGGATAATTACTTTTCTGTACACTTTGTATTAAATTACCTATTACCTTCTCTTCATTCCTGCCCGCTATAACAATTCCATACCTAAGTTTTTCATCTGCCTGAGGGAACTTCTTAGGTTTAGATAATATCCCCAACAGAAAAATAACAAAATATTGAATTGGAAAAATTGCTAATAAAGCACCCAAAATGATCATTATTAAGTTAACTATATCCATATAAGCCATTATAACTTTCTCCTACATCCTATACATGCAATATTTATTATAAATAAATTCGACAAAAAAGCAAGTGTTTATCGCACAAAACTTATTTTTTATTAATTTTCCTTTTGACAATATAAAAAATCATCAGCTTGCTGCTATAAGCCAATGATTTACTTTACGCCTTAATCGGTTAACATAGTTTTATTCAATAGTTTTTATAGAATCCAAGTCCTTTTCTTCTGTCTTCATGTCTTTTGCTGGTGGTTTACGCAACCACAGAAGATGTTTCATATCAAATTTCCATTTGCCATTTTCTTTCACCAATCGGTTGTAAAACCATAAAAGATAGCCAAGCACTATAAATACAGCCACAAGGATCACAACCCACACAACAACTCCGCCATAACCCAGTTTATTTACATCAAGGAAAAAATAAGGATATTCAAAGTCAGGAACAGCAGCACCAAGAATAAAAATATAACAAACATACACAAGTGGAATGATAACGCTTAACAAAGGAGCAAAGATAGACACACTCTTCTTCTTTTCGAAAAGAAAATAATCAAGTATGAATAAAATAGGTGCAACAACATGGTAGGAAAGATTTCCAAGATTACGCCAAAAGTCAGCAGATAGCGGATTCCCCAACAATATACAATACACAAGAAATGTAACAAGAATCATTACAGTTGTCATAAACTTAAAGTTGTGTAATTTATTATTACTCCCCTCTTTTTCACCAGCCCTAACACGTTTAACATTATCAGCAAGAACTATAACTGAAACAGCAAAAACAAAATAATTCGAAATATTGGTATAATATTTCAAAAATTCCCAAGTTAAATCATTCGGCCCCTGTCCCACATAGAATATGTTAAAAGTCAAAATCACAGCAAGAGCCGAGATACAACATAAGACAATTCTATATATCATTTGGGTAGTTAAATTTTTCATATTTGAAACTCCTTGTGTTATAACACTAAGGAGTGTAGCACTTTTTTTTAAAAGATACAAACAAATTTCTTCATATTAATTTCTTAATCACCTATTTTAAAGACTACATAAAAAAATTCACAAGCAGCAACTTGTGAATTAAATCATTCAAAAACTTAATAAAAATCTTTTCAGTCATCTTATAACGGATTAAAAAATGCAAAATAACATATTACAACTTTATTTTTTCAATTTTAAAATTACTATAATATTCAACTTCCTCGCCTGTAAACCTTAAGACACAATAATCCGGATCAGTCACTCCTTTTTTGTAAAAGATTTTATCACCAAACCTCCAAATTTTATCTTTGGTGGGCTGATCAGTACAAACCTCCATTCTGCCTAATATTGTCACGCCTTCATAATTAAATCTTCCACGCTTATAAAAATAAACGCAGGCTTTATTGTTGGCTAAATATTGTTTAACTTTGTTACTTGATGTGTTAGTTGAAAAATAAATATCATTGCCGTCAATTTCCCTTGGACATAGCATAGCCCTTGTCACAGGATAACCCTCACCATTAATCGATGAAATAAATGCTGTTTTTTGTTTTGAAATAAACTCAAATATTTTTTCCTTTGTCATAGACCCCTCATTTATGATATATAAATTTTTATTTTGCGTGTCAACATCCAATGAAGACTTTTTACTTAGATTATATGGAGCTGTTCAGTGAGCGAATGAGAACGCTGATAGGCTCCACCTGCAAATGAAATTTGCAGATTTTGTTTTGCCAAAAACAAATAAAATTTTGTGGGCAAAATTTTGTGGGCTTGCACTCCATAATGTCTGCTTTTGATTTTCGCATTTGATTTTGCGACACATTATTTTTTTGCGATAAATGTAAATGTGAATTTTAAATAAAAGAAATCATCTTTTTCAAATAATTTTTTTATCTTTCTTAATAATTCCTTATTTCTTTTATTTAATGCCTGAAATTCAGTTGTATCTGTGTCTACTTCTGGAAAATCCGGATACTCTCGATATGAAAAATCAACTTCATACTGATCTCTACGTTCTTTTAAAGTTTTTCCCAAAGTTGTTCCTTTTGATTGAAAACACTCGACATTTTTGAATCCCGCCTGCATAAGCATTTTAGGAATTTTCCTTCCAATAAATCTATCACTATATCTAGAAATTAAACGAAGTCTTGAATACACCTCTATTTCTTCTTGTAAAATCTCGTTTCCAGGATAACAAATTTTTAATGCATCGTCCGTATCCTTAATTATAACAACTGTATTACAATCAGAAAACTTTGCAATTAACTTCAATAACTTTTCAGGTTTCTTTAAATGTAAAAGCACATAGGAAATAAAGGCTATGTCTATATATTTTTTCCCTTCCACTTTTAAGCAATCTGAAATTATTTTTTCAAGATCAGAAGATTCTAAATCGGCAAAAATAAATTTATATTTTCCATCATGCGTATCTTTATTTGCTTGCTCTATTGCGTCAGCAACAAAATCTAAACCTATAATTCTTTTGCATTGATTTTCATTTTGACTAAAAAAGGTCTTCGTTGAGTTTCCATTAAAACAACCGAAATCCATTACAACGGCATCTTTAGGAATTTCTTCAAATGCTTTCTCAATAATATTTTGAGTAAATTTTGAACCGTTTTTTGTTTGCAAGTCTAATCTATCTTGTTCCATTTTTGGCTTTTCATAGGCTTTATAATTTTTTTTCATTTTATCTCCTCTCAAAAAAGACTTTTTACTTAGTTCATATGGAGCTGATGGCGGGGATCGAACCCGCGACCTTTCGATTACGAATAATATTTTAATTCAAAATCAATCTTTTTAACTCCAAATTACAGTACTAATAAATTGTATCTTGTGTAAACCCAAATGATATTTTGAATAAATCCTAAAATTTCTATTTATTCAATTTATCTTTTGTAATTCGTGTAACATTCTTTACACTTTCTATTACACTTTTTACACCATAAGCGTATTACTAAATGCCCAACTCTATACTTGTTTTAATATATATATACATTTTTGTGAACATTTCTTAAAACTTTTATCAGTATAGCATAAAACAAAATTTAAATCAATACTTCTAACAATAAAAAAGATAAACCAAAATAAATGGAGATGAATCAATATGAAAAATAAACAATACAAAGTTACTATCTATAATAATGATAGAATAGTAATTCAAAAAAATTATAATCATTTTAAAGGTGCTATTGTTAAAAATCGTGTACTACCCACTAAAACACGAAACAAAGACAATCCTTTTATAACAACCAAAAAATATGAAAAGACATTAAAGCAGTTTAGAAACAAACTATATACCTTTGATTTAGTTCCTAATAAATGTGTCTTTTTAACTTTAACTACTTCAAATATAATGTTATGAACTGAATTAAAAAAGAAATTTCAATCTTTTATGTTATGTATCAAAAGAAACTTTGGTAAGTGCTTTTATATTCGTGCCATTGAATCTTTTGAAGATAACATTCATTTTCATATACATTTGATTTTAATGTTTAAAAATGAAATACCAAAAAACTTTACTAAAACATGGGTTAAAAAGAGTTGGAAACAAGGTTTTATAGACTTTCAAATAGCAACTGAGCCTTATGGTGTTATTGATTATATAACACAGCCTAAAACCGAAAATATAAACCCAGATAACCCCACATACACCAAACTACCACAATTTGTGCAAATCATATCTAATAGCAAAGATTTTCCAATTTCAAATAAGCATGAGATAACCACAAATAAGCAAGGTGTTTGTGATATACTTGACAAAGCAAATAAAGACAGCATAAAAGAAACTGGCAACAATCTTTATTGTTTTAGTGATAAACATAAGTTTATTGACCGAAACACTGGCGAAATTATCACTTGCATAGACAAGCAGTATTTTCATAAGCCACAAAAAAATAAGTAGTCAAAACCGACTACTTTATTTTATAAACTCTAATAATGCTTTTTTCTTATCTTCACTCAAACTCTTAAACTTTTCTAAAATCTCCATATCACTTTCATAGTTGTTGTAGTCATGATAAAAGAACTTTTCAGCAGAACAATTACATTCTTCAAGTATCTTAAAAAACACTTCCATACTTGGCAAGAAATCTTTTTGACTTTCAAGCCTATTTATATAACTATCGTGCATGTCAATATTTAGTGATAACTTTCTTGCAGATAAGTTTGCATTTGTGCGAATAGTGCTTATCTTAAAAATCAAGTCTTGTTTATCCATATTTTAACCTCCAAAATGCTATCTTAATTATAAAATATGGAGCAACTTATACTACTTGAAACAAAACTGGTAAAATACACGCATTTTCAATATAATATTGAAATATTCTCAATATTGTTTACTTTTATCGAATTGTATGTTATAATTACTTGTATCAAGGAGTGTATATGGCACAAACCAAAGAAACTAATTTGCAAGAAACCAAAGAAAAGTTAAAGCAAGTAGCGAATCACTGGATTGAATTACAAGAATTGAGTAAATCAGCAATTTATGATATTAGAGACCCAAATATAGATTGGAATAAAGAAGTCAAAATTGCTGATATAGAATCTATTGACGAAAAGACAAAAGTTGAAGATTCAAAACCCGAAAAGAAATCAGAAGAGCCACCAAAAAAACCTAAAAAGAAAAATAATATTTTAAGTGTTATTATGTTTATATTATCTTCTTCTATATATATTGTAAGTTGGATTCTTTTATCTATTGCTGACAATTGTAGGGAATATTTAGATGGACAAAATAGCATTCTATTTATGTTAAGTCGTTTTATAACTATAATTGCTATTATAATTTTTACTATTGGATTAGTTTTGTTGGATAAAATTGCAACAACAAAAAAATGTAAAAAAATTATTAGTCAAAATAATATTGAAATTACAAAAAAAGAACAAAAGTTTATTGACAAATTTTCTAAAAAGTATGTGTCAATTTTATCTACAACTTTTATGTGTATTTGTCCCGTTCTTCTATGTGCTTGTATAAACATTGGCAGTTATGGTCTTAACACAATGTTAGAATGTATACTCTCATTTTTTTCGATTGCTGTGATAGGTCTTGGAGTTGTATTAATCTTTAAACATAAAACTAAATTTTTATTAGACCAATTAAATTATAAAGTAGCATTAAATGAGATTGAAGAAAACAAAAAATATAATGTCGAACAATACCCTATCTTACTCAAGGAATATGTTGACAATATCAATAAAACCCATAGAAAAATTGCAGATATTTATAATCAAATTTACAAGATAAACATTATTTCAATATCGCAAGCAAAGTATGCACAACTACTTTTAGATTATATTTATAAAGGTGCAGAAAGCATAAAAGAAGCATTTCAAATGTTAGAGTTAGATATTGCTGAAAATCGAATATCAATCAAGATTGAAGATGAGCAAAATGCAAGTAATAATAACTCAATAAATACTGATATAAAAATCAGCGGAAAAAACAAGTATATAAAAGGAGAAAAAAATATGATTTATAACAAAACAAAAAGAATATTAGAATTAGTTGCTAGTATATTCGGAGTGGTATCTGGAACTGGAATGTTAGCAACTTCATTATACCTATTTATTGAGGGTATAATATTAGCAGGAGCATTTGCCGCTGCAGGATTGATTTCTTTTGCTTTACCTTTCTTAATTCCTGGAATTATATTTCTTGCAACATCAGTTTGTACAATAGTTTTTAGTGCATTACTTATTAAAAGCCCTGTTAGACCAGAAGGCGTTTTAAATACAAAATCAAAGCAAATTTGTTTCATCGTTTTCTCAATACTTAGTGGAAATATAGTATCATTTGTATTAGAAATTGTTGTTGTATGCTTACCTAACTTTGTTGATCAAAATAAATATGCAGAACATGCTGGTCATTCTAAATATATTCAACCTAATCCACAATTTGCACAAACACAACAATCAATGAAATCTCAATATACTCCATCAAATAGTATAGAAAGCAAAATCAATGAATTAAAACACTTGAAAGAATTAGGTGTTATTGATGAACAAACATACAACAAAGCAGTTGATAAAATAATATCAGAAATTAAATAACAAACTATATTAAAAATTCGACCACAGTTATGTGGTCTTTTTTATTAAGCTAAATTTATTGTAATGCATTAAAAGAGATAGGAGCAAATAATATGAAACTTGTAAAAGATGATAATAAACAAATTAAAATAACCATTAAAGAGAAAGTCCCACAACTTGATATTAAAGATTTAGGAAATGTTGATATTATATCTATCACTGCTCTACAAAGATTATATAATATTAGTTATGATGACGCTGACCTTGTAATGAAAAATTTAATATTACAAAATGCAGTAGATTGTATAGCAACATATAGAATTGTGTCAAAAGAAAAATTGATTAAAATGTGCAATTCTCTTGTTAAGTTTATGAGCAAACAAAAAATATTAAATGAAAGCAAAAAATAAGACTATTTCAAATTGAATAGTCTTTTTTTTATGCACAGAATATCGCCAGAGTTAACCAGATATACCCAGAATTAACGGAAATAGTTTGTTTAATAAAATATATATACTTGCTAATAAAGTGTCCCAGAATTAAAATTTGGAATACTTTATTTTTTATGTAAACTTGCTCCACTTGTTGTCCTTTTTTGAAATAGCGAATTATAATAATCATGGCGAGCCAAATTTAAAAGGAGCAATGAATATGGAACAAAAAAAGTTTAATGACACAAAAACATTTGAAAATGATTTGATAGAAATCTTGTCAAACCTAATAAAAGACAAATTGAACGAAACAATTCAAATCGCACTTGAAACTCACAATATGGCAAAGATTAAAGAACTAATCTCTCTTTTATCTTTATGACCATAACCCCACAATTCAACCAGAAGACACCAGAGTAACCCCAAAGACACACAAATAATCTTTCTAATAAAATATATTAACCAAACAAAAAGAGTCCCCAAATGTCATTTTTGGAGACTCTTATTTTTTACTATTCAAACCAACCATCTTTCATTAAATATTTAAATTTACCTCTTTCGTTTTTATGAGTAATAATAAATTCAGTAAAAAATTCAAAAAGTCTATCTTTCATACTGCTCACAGAATTTTTACCTATACCTTTATTCCTTTCATTAGGTGGTAAATCACAATAATTTAATTTTAAGTCATAAAGCAAGTCATATAAGTTACCATTTGAAAAAAGCAATCTAAAATCAATACTGCCATGTTTACTCCTACCAAAATAAAGTGTAGTGTTTTTATCCATTTTTATCATGTAATTCATATTCACTTTTGAAACTTCTTTATATGATTCAATTTGTTGAGTTTGTAGTTGCTGAAACTTATCATTAAAAAGCATAAGTGGGTTATAATTTAATTTTTTTTGTTTATACAAATAAACATTCATGCGATACATTTGAATAATCCAATTAGGCACTTCTTTTTTCTTTCCAAACCAATTATAAAAAGTTTGTTTATCAATTTTCATATATTCAGCCATTTTATATTTTTTGATCTTGGCCTTTTTCATTAAACTTTCTAATTTAGTTATAAACTTTTCTTTTAATTCACCATCTGTTAATTTGTGTTTCTCCTCTTCTTCTATAATTTCTTCTTTTTTGACTTTATCTTCTAATATTATAACTTTTTGATTTCCCATATTTACACCTCTAAAATACATTATACAACTTTAAAGCCATAAAAACAAACCAAATCTTATGTTTTTTGACACAGATTTTACTTTCGAACTAGTTTATCATAAAATTGAGGCATCTCAATAAGGTTGCAACCCACAAGAGAAAACAAAGCGAGGTGAAATTATGATAAACACGAGTTGAAATTTGTTAACCAAAGTTACCGAGTTTCTTATTCCACTTTAAGAAATGAAATGCTTGATTAAAAAATTTGAAACTTTTTGAAAAAAGTTTCGCCCAGTGGTGTCTTTTTAAAAAACACCGAATTATAATAACCATGAATTAAAGGAGAAAAGATTATGTCAATACCAAAAATTAGAACTGTTGCTGAATGTAAAAAAGAACTATTGAAACTTGATGAAGGCACTTCAATAAGCGAGTGGTATATTAGGCAACTATGTGAACAAAATTTAGTTAAGCATTTTATGAGTGGAAATAAATTGCATGTTAACTTTGATGACCTTGTTAGATTTCTAAATAGTGAACCAAGCGAGGTGCCAGTATGTATGTAGAAGAACGAAAAAACAAAAATGGCGAACTAATCAGTTACCGACTTATTTGCAGTGGAAAAGACACATATAGTGGCAAGCATAAAAACTATACAAAAACCATTAAGGTACAACCAAACCTTTCTAAAAAAGAAACCGAACACTTTTTAAAGAAAGCACAATATGAATTTGAGGAAGAAGTTGAAAAACTTTCAAAAGGTATTCGCACAATTGAAAATAATATTATGTTTGTGGACTTTGCTAATCAATGGCTTGATAGCATTTTGATTAGAAACCCAGACTCTTACACTTATTACAAAGGTGCAAAGCAACATTTGAGCGTTATAATCCCCTTCTTCAAAGATTATCAACTTAAAAATATTGGACCAAACTTAATTCAAAACTTTTATGATTCTCTTTCTGCGAACACATATGAAAAGCAAATTGTTATCGTTAAGAAATCAATTAAGGAACTCATAACAGAAAGTGAATTATACCAACATGAGATTGCTGAACAAATAGGAATTCACCGACTAACTTTGAGAATGGCAAGCAATGTTGGAAATCAAGTAAGCATGACAACAGCAAAATCAATTTGTAAATATTTTGGAGTTCCTATAAACAAATATTTTGATATAACGACAACAAGTTGTAGATATTCAAAAGCAACAATTGCTGGAATTAGAACCACACTTGTTATGATACTATCAGAAGCAAAGCGTAGACTTTTAATAGATCACAATTATGCAACCAAAGAATACACTAAAAAACTTACTGGCAATGTTAAAAAGAAAACTATATTTAGCGAAGATGAAGCAAAGCGATTTGTTCAATGCATTTTAAACGAACAAGATTTACGAAAGAAAGCAGTACTATCAATCTTAATAATGTTAGGTTTAAGAAAAGGCGAAATTGCAGGTCTTTGCAAAAATGATATTGATTTTAATAGCAATACACTTTCAGTCAATAGAAATTGCATTTATGCTGGCAGTCAGTTTGGTGTTAAAATTAAAAGTCCAAAAACAAAGACATCAAAAAGAACATTGTTTATGCCTAAAATGTTAGCAGAAATTTTGAATGAATATATAACTTGGTGGCAAGAACAAAAACTTTTGCATGGAGATTTATGGGCTGATACTGACTTTTTATTCTTACAAGAAAATGGCAATGTCATTAATCCTTGCACGCTCACACAATGGGTAACCAAATTTGAAATAAAACATGGATTTGAGCATGTACCATGTCATAGCATACGCCACACTGCTACTACATTGATGCTTAATAGTGGTGTACCTATCAAAGTTGTATCTCAAATTTTAGGTCATACCAGTGAAGCGTTCACACTTCAAGTCTACACGCATGTTTTACAAGGACAACAAGAACAAGCGTCTATGACATACAATAATTTCTTATGTGGTGTTAATTAATTATTTATTAACTATCATTTAATTTTGACACGCATATTATAACTGACTTGATATGCGTTGTCAATATCACTTTATAACTAAAAAACTAATAGGGTTCATTTTCACTCTACATGCTTTTTTAGTGTCAATTTTTAGAAAAATATTAAGGAGATTTTTATATGAAAAATACAAAAATGGACCTCGCTCAATGTCCTAAAAGTGAGTACTTTACTAAAACCGAATTGATTAGTTATATTGACAATGAAATCAATAAACTAAAAATCATTAACCCAATACTTGAAAATGCAACTTTGATAAAGATTGATTCTCAATCTAACTCATGGGCTGAATACTTTATGTGCAGAGAAAGTTTTATTGATGACGCTTTGGAACTTTTAACTGACTCATACTTTTGTATATGGCCAAGATTTTTAGATGATGGTAAAATGATTATTTATATAGCAATCAAAACTGGTAGCAAAAAACAAGACCATATGTTTATGAAAAACTTTGCTATGAAATATCTATGGCCATTGTATTGTGAGCCGATTTGTAACCCAATTTGTAATGTTAGCGAGATAATAGACTTTTTACTGCTATTCAAAAAGCAAGTAAGCCAAGAAGAACAAGAAACAACCAAATATAAACATGACGACTTTTTAATCTTTAATTCATTAGCAAACACTGATGATATTCAATCAACCAAAAATAAACTTTTCAATAAACTTAAAAAAATTGAGAAATTTCAAAATAAATACAAGGAGGCAATTTAATATGTTTGAATTATTAGGAAGAGAAATAACCAAGACACCTATTGAAGAAAAAGGTGTCTTGGCGAGAATAGTTAAAATTGATTTATTAGATATTAGTGCAAAGCAATTTGAAATCACAATTGAACTTATTAGTGGTAGCCATAAAGGCTCTTTGATATGTGATAATAAGTTTCATGTGCATCCACAAGGCAAGTTTAATTGGCGTTACAACAAATTGAGAAAAGCAATTAATTATCGCTACAAACCAGATGAAAACATAGAGATTGACTTTGATAAAACTTTTTTGAATAAATATGTTTATTGCTTTTTGACAATCTTTAAAACTGAGAACTACAAAGGACAAGAGTTGCAGTTTCAAAACATTGAATATGTTACTAACCCATTTTCAAAAGACTATACAAACAACCTCATACAAGCCTTTGAAGAAGCACAAGCGAGCGAAAAACGAAAGCAAGAAGAACAGCCAACACAAGATAACCCACAACCTTTTGATGATAATTTTTTGCCCGATATTGAAAGTATACGACCAAGAAAGGTATAATAAAAAAGGTCATTAATATTTAATGTCCTATTTATGTGTTGCAAACTATATAAATTTTGACTTAATGTATTCTTCTGCACTTTCTCTAATTGCAACTATTTTATCTTCTACGTCTTTGATCATATTTGGAACTTTGTCTAATGACTTAACAAGTGATTTAAGCATATTGCCCACAGCACATTCTTCAATTTCTATATCATAATAATCAACAATAGCATTTAATGATTTTAGAAAATCGTCAAATAATTCATAGTGCATAATTTTTGTTAAATCATTATTACTTACATAACGCTGATACAATTCTTTTGCCATAGAAATTTCTTGCTTATTAAAAATTTCTATCTTATTAAAAATATTTTGTTCTTCCATATCTTTTGAAAGTTTTTCAAATAAATCTGCAATAGATTTCAAGTCTTCTAAAATAATATCCACATGTGATACTACTTCGCTACCTGAAATCACTTGGCTTATGCCTTTATCCACTGTTATTTCTCTTTTGTAATTAACTAAATCTTTTTTCTTGACTAAATACTTTAATTGGAAAACAAAATTAAAATTCCAAATAAGATTATCAAAATTTAATTTGCCAGCGATAAAATAAGGTTTGAAATTTCCACAATAATCTTCACAAGGACTCGTGATTAGCGAAAGAAAACTCTTAACTTTATTTATAGGTTTATCTAAATAATAAGACCTAATCCTATCTATTCTTGCTTGTTCGCTATCATTCGATTGTTTATCAACCACCCATGCTATAAAGAAAGCTGAGAAAAAACTTGCAAAGACACCTGTCAGTCCCCAAAAAATATTTTCTATATCCTCTTCCAGTCTAACTTTAAAATGAGATAGCATAGCCAAAACAAAAAATAGTATTAGTAAAATAACTGACACTATCCAAGCAGACAGGTTTATACTTTCCCATTTTCGATTTATTTTCATTACAACCTCTAAAAATAATTTGGAGCTGATGGAGAGGTTCGAACTCTCGACCTACGCATTACGAATGCGTCGCACTACCTGCTGTGCTACATCAGCATATTGGGGATAACCCCAGAGTTAAGTTTTTACAACCTTTTTTACATTTCTATTACACTTTTGATTTTAAAGGTTAAAATTTTATCTCAAAAAGTGCCTTAATATATTATATTATAATATATTAGGTGCTACAAAACAAATGGTAAAGTATATTATTACGAATCGAATGCACTACCAACTGTGCAACATCAGCATTTGTGGCAACTTACGCATACTACCACCAAATATTGTATGAAGTATGCGAATATTACCTACATTATATTGATTCTACTGATTTACAAGAGCAAAAGACACCTTTTCTTCCTCTTCATCTTTATAAAACACAATCACATCAACTTTTTGGTCAAGTTTGACAATTTCATAAATCTGTTTTTGTTTATCCTCTGTGGCATTTGAAATGTGCAACAGCCCGCTCGCTCCATTTTCAAGTTTTATAATCGCTCCAAATTTAAGTATTTTTACCACCGTTCCGCTGTAAGTTTGCCCCACCTGCAATTCTCTTATTGCAAGCGCATTTGGACTCTCTTGCAACGCTTTAAGGCTTAAAGCCACCTTCTTATTGTCCCTGTCCAGTTCAATCACTTTGAAGGTATATTCTTCCCCTTCTTTTATCGCTTCGCTTGGGTTTGAAAGGCGAGAATATGAGATGTTTGAAATATGCAGAAAACAATCAATCCCGTCCACCTCAACAAAGGCCCCATAAGGCATAATCTTTTTAACCTTCCCTTTTACAAGCTTATTGATAAAGATTGAATTCCAAAATAAACTTTCATTCGTCTTTCTTATCTGCTCAGAAAGAAGCTTTATACTTCCAATTATAGCTTTATCTTCACGATTGATTTCGGTAACCGTGGCTTCAAACTGTTTCCCAACAAGACGCCTTACATCTTTTGCTCCATCGACAAAGATTTCATCAGCAGGAATAAAGATTTCATAATCTCCCATTCGCGAAACAAGCCCGCCATCTCTATTGCCAGCAACAACAAAACTAAAAGTGCTGCCCAGTTTGAGTTTCTGTGCATTTTGGGTTGCAAGCACTTTGTCATCAGCAAGACGCTTTGACACCTCAATCATTCCTTCTTCATTCTTTTTATTGGTTATTACAACTTTAAACCTATCCCCTATTTTCAAGCCGTCAAAATCATCAAAGTCATCCTTGGGTATAAAGGCATCATTTTTTCCGCCAATGTTGAAAATCGCACCATCATCTCGCTTAATAACAACCACGCCATCAAACATTTGCCCCTTTTTATAGTTTGTAAAGGTTTTATCAATCATATCTAAATTAAAATTATCACTCATTTTTTTCTCACTTTATATTTAGATTACCAAAATAACAATTAAAAGTCAAATTATTAAGGCGGATTGAAAAATATTTGTTTTTATTCGAAAACACTTGACACGGGGGGGGGATATGATAACATCAAATCAGGAGGAAATAATATGGAAACAAAAATATATAGAAAAACACAAGAAGAAATCGATGAAGAACAGGGATTACTTGACTTCGGTGCACAAATAGCACACGCACCTTATGCAGAAAAAGCCTGCGAAACTTATATAATCAATAAAGTTGGGGAAAAAATCAACACTACCGCCCTGTCGGCAATTGACGTGGTTATAATTGCCATGAATAATAAAAACCTTGAAATAAAAAATCACATAACCAAAGAGCAATATATAAAAGATTTTTCTACACTTCAAGATATTATGAATTTGTCCGAATTTACACAAACCTCACAATCCAAAGCCTTGCTTGCTGACGTAATAGGAAGTCTTGGCGGAAACAAATTGTTAGAAAAAGCACGGGTCATACTTTTTTATGAAAAAGAAATCAAAGGCGAAAAAGTTAATCTTGAGGGAATAATTTCATCCCTTGCTAAACACGAAAAAGAATTAAAAAGAGAGAATCAGTAAACAATCTTTCATTGTTTGGAGTTATTAGGTTTAGAGTATTGACAAAACTACTTGTAAAAAGTATAATAACTCCCATCAAGAGAGGTTTTTGCCATGAAAGAAGAAAATAAGCGTTCAATATTAAAAGCACATGAGTATGCTGCTAAATTACAAAGACATATTGCTAAACTTGAAAACAACTCCGCACGTGAATCTGAATATGAATTTTCAAAAGCTTTGGATGCCATTTATTTAAAACTTAATGATTATGAGAATGAAGGGCTTTGCAAAAAAGGGTTATTTACATTTGTAAGGAGTGCTTTAAAAGCAAACAAAATGTTTATGCTTTTTAATCGTATTACCAAAGAACTAACCGATTACAATAATGAAAATATTTTTTATGTAAATTTACCTAACAATGAAATTAAATCGAGAATATTCTCCCTTGCAGAGCCAAACAAGAATGCGGACTGGAGTAAGGACAGAAAAGAAATTATAAACAAAGATTACAAACTGCTTAAAACAATTAGCAAAGAGTTGGAACAATAAAAGAAGCCTACGAAAATTAGGCTTCTTTTATTATTTTTCTTTTGCGTTTTGTTTTTTTCTTATTTGAAAACTCTATAGCTTGTTCCTGAAGTAATTTCATTTTTTCGGTAACAATTTTACTCGCGCGGTCAAGCACCTCTTCATTGGCTTTTTGGCCATAATAATCGTTAAGCTCAAAAGCCTCTCCTATGGTAATAATAGTTTTATGGAAAATCTTGGGCTTACGGCTAATATACATTGGCACAATAGGGACTTTCGCTTTAATAGCAAACATGCTTACCCCTTGCTTGACTTCGCCAAGTTCCAGATTATCACTTTTATTTCTTGTCCCCTCTGGAAAGATAAATAATTTTTTACCGTCTTTAAGGACCTTCAAACTTTGCTTAATAGCAGTGATATCAGTGGATTGCCTATCAATTTTGATACAATTCATCCCTCTAAGCAGAAAGGACATAAATTTATTTTTAAACAATTCTTTTTTTGTTAGAAAATACTTTTTCTCCCAAGTATTGAGCACAACCAAAATAGCATCAAAATTTGAAGTATGATTGGAAGAAATTATTGCTGCACCTTTAGGCATGTTTTTTCTTCCAACCACCTTGGTTGGATAGAACAATTTAAAAAACCACCAAAACAAAATTTGTGCTAATCTATAAATCATACCCCCTCCTTTATTATCGCTGTTGCACAGGTATAGGCTGTTGCAAATGCGGTTTGCAAATTAAATCCCCCAGTCAAGCAATCAATATCCAGAACCTCACCTATAAAATACAACCCTTTATGCAATTTACTTTCCATACTTTTCGGATTAATTTCTTTTAATTCCACTCCACCGCTTGTAACAATACCCGCCTCAATAGGATATAAACCTTTATATGCAAGAGGGAAGCGTTTTAACAATTTAACAATTCTTGCACGCTCCTGTGCAGTAATTGAATTTATTTTTCTGCCTGCGTCAATTTCAACTTTGGACAAGAATAACTCAATAAAATTTTTGGGCAGAAGTCCCCTCATAATATTGAACAAAGACTTATTTTTCCCTTCATCAAAATCTCTAAGAAGCCTTACATCAAGCTGCTCCAAACTTAATGCTGGTTTTAAATCAAGATATAATTTTACAGTTTTTGCTCTATTTATATAACTTGATATACTAAGTACAATAGGGCCAGTTATACCGATATCAGTAAACAACATCTCTCCAAACTGGCTATAGTGCTGTCCATCCGCATCAGCATGAAGGGTTACATTTTTAAGAGGCAAGCCTTGCAATATCCCCACCCGCTCATCAAGTTCAATGGGAACTAGTGCAGGGCAAGGCTTTACAACACTGTGGCCAAGCATTTTGGCAAATTTATAGCCATCGCCTTCACTTCCTGTCGCACTATAGCTGCAGCCTCCAGTTGCAATGATAACCTTGTCAAAATTGTAAACCGCATTTGATGTCTTAACTAAAAAACAATCTCCCTTTTGTGAAATTGCAACAACCTTCTCCTTCAACTTTATTTTAGCACTCTCGCAAAATTTTTGCAAAACCTTTATAACGTCACTAGACTTATCAGATGTCGGAAAAACGCGATTCCCTCTTTCAATTTTTAATGGAACGCCCTGGCTTTCAAAAAATTCCATGCAATCTGAGGAGGAAAACTTGGATATTGCACCATACATAAACTTCTGCCCACGAACCACATTGTTTAAATAGTTTTCCCGATCGCATGCATTAGTTATATTACATCGGCCTTTACCAGTAATAAAAAGTTTTTTTCCACACTTTTCATTCCCATCAAAAATGGTAACATCTCCGCCAAACCGTGCCAAGTGTCCACCAGCAAATAGTCCAGCCGCACCCGCTCCGATTATCGCTATTCTCATCTGCCCCTCACAAGACTATTAAGTTCTTCAGTGGTCAAATCGCGATAATCTCCTCGCTTAAGCCCACCAAGTTTAACATCCCCAATTCGCACACGTTTTAAAAGTTTGATTGATTTTCCAATGGCCTCAAACATACGCCTTATCTGACGATTCTGTCCCTCGTCTATAACAACTGAAAGCTTTGTCACTTTATTCTCATATCCAAGCCATTTTACCCTTGCTTCTGGCATTCTCACGCCATCAACAACCACCCCTGCACGCATAACGGCAAGTTCACTCTCCTTAACCTCTCCTTCCACATTGACACGGTATTCTTTCTCTATTTGAAAAGAAGGATGCATAACTGCGTTTGCAAAGTCGCCGTCATTGGTAAGAAGCAAAAGGCCTTCAGTGTCATAATCAAGTCTACCAACAGAAAAAAGTCTTTCTTCACATTTAATTAACTGATAAATAGTCTTTCTTCCCTTCTCGTCACTTGCTGTACAAGCATAACCCTTAGGCTTATTTAGTTTTATATAGACAAAAGAGGAAGGAAGTTTAACCTCTTTCCCCTCAACACAAACTTTATCTTTTTTTTCTCTGACAAGAGTACCAAGTTCGGTTACAACCTTGCCATTAACCGAAACTTTACCTTGCGAAATTAATTCGTCTGCTTTTCTTCTTGAAGCGACACCGCTTCCACTTAAAAATTTATTTAATCTCATGTAACAATCATACTTACCAATTTTTGAAGATATCCTTAATTTTCTCCCAAACGGTATTTCCCCTTACATCTTCCATTGTATATATTTTTTCAGAAAATAGCAAGTCATTACCGAAATAAACTTTTACTTCTCCGATTTCTTTATCTTTTTCAACCGGACTAGGCAAACTGATTGGAAGTTTATAGATGTAAGCAATCTTCTTTTCTTCCCCTTCCCTCATTGGATAAGAGAAGTTTTCCTTTGTGCCAACCTCCACAAATTCCTTTATACCATCTTCCATTTTCACAAATTTTGCAAAGTCATAATCTTTTGTTATATCCACCATTTTGTATTCTGCAAATCCTCTTTCAAGAAGGCTTGCACTTTCTTCAAACATAGGCCCGCAATTTAAAACCACGCACACAAGTTGCATGCCGTCACGCTCGCAAGCTGAAACCAAACATCTTCCAGCGTCATCAGTGAAACCAGTTTTAACGCCGTTACACCCATCAAGGCTGTTTAGAAGCCTATTCTTATTCTTGAGATATCTGGTCTTGCCTTCAGCATTGACAATTTTGGTGTTCTTGGTGCTGACAATCTCACGGAACACTTCGTTGTTGAATGCATAGCTTGTGATTAATGCAAGATCATAAGCACTTGTATAATGAGTTTTAGAGTCTAAACCATGGGTATTGTCAAAGTGTGAATTTGTCGCACCGATTTTCTTCGCAGTACTGTTCATCATCTCAATAAAGTTTTTACAGTTTCCACCAACGCGTTCTCCAATTGCCACCGAGGCGTCATTGCCAGAAATAAGCATTAATCCATAAAGAAGTTCCCGAATAGAAAATGCTTCTCCTTTACGTAGATATAAACTTGTTCCACTTATGCCAACCGCTTTGGGTGATATCTCAAATTTTTCATCAAGGTCATTGCAATTTTCAATAGCGGTTATGGCTGTCATTATTTTTGTGGTACTTGCCATAGGTAATTGGGCATCCATGTTTTTGCTGTAAAGCACCCTGCCGCTGCTTGCTTCCATGACACACATCGCTTTAGCTGACGTATAGCTTTCAGCACTTGTAAGTTTTACTGCCGGCTGCATGATTAAAAGCAATGACCCACAGATTGCAGTTAAGAAAAACGCCAATGCGAAGAAAACACATAGGGATAATGATAAAATAGATTTAGTTTTCTTCATCACTTACATCCTTTTCTGCTTTAACCAAAAAAGCATTGAACATATTTAGAACTGTTTGATAAAGTGATTTATTCTCAACATTGATAAATTGAACATCACCTTTCGCTTCTATTAAAAATCCAACCGGCGTTACACTCATACCACCACTGCTTCCACCGGCCATTGGAAAATGATTTGCCACCCTTCTTGAAGACAGGTCAGCATATTCACCTCCGCCCACAACATATCCAACACTAACCTTGGAAATAGGTATAATAACGGTGCCATCTGGGGTTTCCACTCGCTCACCGATGACCGTGCTTGTATCGATAATACCTTTAAGTTTATCCATAGCTCCGTCAATTAAATTTGAAATTGTTTCATTATTTGTGTAAACTTTCATGCTCTTTCCCCCTTGTTTCCTTTCGCAAGTTTCTTAATTAGAATAACCGACATTATCAAAGAATATACAACATCAAATAAAGAAATGCTGACACTTCCTTTCCCTGCAACTTCAAACACTTCTCGGTTGTAAGAAATGGTATCATAAATTCCCATTGAAGCCGTAGGCCTTGTGTTTTTGAGCATTGTGAAAAAGGTTAGTACGCCGACATTGATAAGACCTCCAACCATGCTGGATAAAAATGCGTCGCCAAGTCCAATGTTGTAAAAAACAAAAAGTTCCTTTACCCGCGTTTTATCCTTAAGCTGTGCTTTGAAGATTTGCGCAATAACAAGTTGACTAGGGTCAAAATCAAACTCTTTTACTTTGGTCTTTTTCTCATTTTGCAGAATAATCTTCTTACCTTTAATCTGATACATATAATACACAATTTTAATTTTAAAAATATATAGGCAAATGACCCCGCTTAAATCTTCAAGACGAAAAGTAACCCGCAGTTGAATAAAGAGCGGGACAGTTAAAAGGATAATAAAAAACATTGGAATAAGGTAATATAAACTATCCATATTCCAAGTGTTTGTAATAATTTAATTTTAATGCAAAGAAATCAGTCTTTAAGTCCTATAAGATAATCAGTCGACACTTTCAAAGCAAGAGCAAGGTCAACAAGCCTTAACAAATTCGGCTCCATAAATTTGTTTTCCCACTTTGAAATAGTAGCCTGCGAAACATTTATTCGCTGTGCAAGTTCTTTTTGCGATATCGCCTTCGAACGCCTGACCTCCTTTAATCTAAAATTTGCATCCATAATCTCACCTCCCTTTATTTTTGTTGACTACATTTGTAGTCTTTGATAGTATACGCATACATTTGGATCCTGTCAAACGTTTTGGCTACATTTGTAGTAAAATCTTATAAAAGGAGAAAAATATGAACAAATTTCCAGAAAGATTAAAAGAGTTAAGAGAAGAAAAAGGTTTGACACAAGTACAACTTGCAAAAGAGTGTGGTATATCCAAAGGAGCAATTGGTCACTGGGAATTAAATAAGCGTGTGCCAAACTTAGATGCGGTTATTGTGCTTGCTGACTATTTTCAAGTTAGTCTTGACTATATCGCAGGAAGAGTTGAATAACAATTTTATATCGTCCTTTTAGATCCCTCCGCTTCGGTCGGGAAGACATTTTATAAATTCTGGTCTGGATGACAACGTTCAAGCCCGCACTGTCATCCTGAGCGGAACGCAGTGGAGTCGAAGGATCTAGCGTACTTAAAAAAGATCCCTCCACTTCGGTCGGGATGACATTTTAAAATTCTGGTTGAAATACTTTTTAAAAAAATTTTGTCAAGATGATAAAAGAGATATAATGCATTCTAGTCGGGATGACAAAAGGGTTATTTTCCATCATTTGTGCCCCACATTTCATTTATTGCTTTGCCAATTATATACGCCATAACATCAACATTTTCATGAATATCCTTTGGCGACAACAGCAGGTCTTTCGGTGCGTCAGAAGCCAGCGAGTTTGCAAACATCATAAATGGTACTCCTATTGATATGCAGGGAACCCCCAAATTTTCTTCACAAATACGTTTGTTTTTTGCACCCACTCCACTGCCCGCAGCAATTCCCGTGCTGGTTATTTGTATGGAACAGCCAAGACGAGAAATCTCATTTGTTGCAAGTGAATCAATCACAATAATAAGGTTGGCCCCAACCCCATTTTGAACAAAGCTGACAAAATCAAAGGTTTCAATATTCGTGAGTGCATAAATATTGGGACAGAATTTAAACACATTTTTCTTGCCCTCAATATCCACATTGTCAAGCACTGATTTACCGAGGCAGTCTGCCAAGATATCCGGATTGCCAAGCCCAACAAGTAAGCACCTTTGGTGCTTTTTATTATTCAACTTTTGCTCTATAATCTGCTTTAATGCATTGGCACAGACGCCAGAAAGATAATCCAAACTCTTATAGTCTTTTTCCAAAAGTTTTTGGGCGTTTATGATAAAATATTCCCCCATGAAAAAGCCAAGCCGCTCCGCTTTTTCATGGCTGTCAACCTTCAAATATGCAAGGCTTGCATCGCCACATGGAAGAGTTTTCACAGCATATCCATACTGGGATAAATCCTTTCCACTTTCATCAATTAAATCAAACATAAAATTAATTTGAACAATTTATAAAAAAATATCAAATTTTGCTTGCAAATTCCCCTGCTTTATGATATACTGCCTAAGAAATTTATTAAGGAGAACATTATGCCAAATATTAAATCTGCTGAAAAAAGAGTTAAAGTTATCGAGAAAAAAACTGCTGAAAACAAGGCAATCAAGTCTCGTATTTCAACCTATGCAAAGAAATTTAAACTTGCAGTTTCAAACAAAGATGTTGCCCTTGCAGAAAACGCTTACAAAGATGTTGTATCTTTAATGGATGCTGCTGCAAAAGACAATGTTATTCACACAAACAGTGCAAACCGCAAGAAAGCACACTATGCAAAAATGTTAGACGACTTAAAAAAATCAAAATAAGTGGCAAACGTCACTTTTTTATTTCGTCTTTTAAAAAAACAGTTAACTCAAAAAACAACTCGGCGTTTCACGAGTTGTTTTTTTTGAATACAAAATATCTATGTTCGATTTATATTTTTATAAAAGAAATATCTTTCACAGTCTTCAAATTTAAGGATTCCAGCTAATGTCATTCCAATATTTTCGTAAAACCCCCTCGAACATCCTGTTGTCAAAGTTATTAACTTATATTCAGAATGCTCAGCAACAAACTTTTCTATTTCGTGTATTAAAGTTTGTCCCAATCCCTGCCTTCTATATTCTTTTTTTATAGCAACATTATTAATTTGGCAAGCACAAGATTTATGATAATCTTTGCGTATCGTTGCTGTGCCAATTATTTCTTTTTTCTCATTTATTAATGCTAACAAAATTGAAAAGCCATCATTAATGCAGATGCTTTTATGAAATTTTCTTGTAAAATAAAAACTTGTTTTTATTTCTTTCAAAAAAGAATGGCTAATTCTTATATTATTTTCTTTTTCACTTTCTGGATAATTTGAGTATTTAGCAATATCCAGCCAATCATAAAGTTGTTTTTTATTCTTAAAAATTTCCAATTTCATCTACGTAACACCATCTATTTTTTTCTATTCATCTTTTTTGTTTTCATTGGCTTTAATTTGCTTTACGTCTTTCACAAGGCCGGCAACAATGTTCATAATCGCTGTGAATAATCCTCCACCAACAATAATCAGCCAGTATGGATGCCATACGCCCACAGTAAAGCCCACAATTAAGTATGCAAGCACGCAAAGTATCATAATAACGCCGCTCAGTGCCCCACACACAACTTCCGCAATTGTCTTTTGCTTTTCTTTTCCTGACATAGTTTTATCCTCCTAATATTTTAAATCTATAAGACCAAGTTTACCGTCTTTACGTTTATACATGACATTCACTCTGCCAGTCTTAGCATTTAAGAACACATAGAAATCATGTCCAAGTCTTTCAATTGCATATCTTGCATCGTCAATAAGCATTGGGTCAAGAGAGAAGGTCTTTTTCTTAAACACTTCTGGAAGCTCTTCTGGCTCTTCTTTTAAGAACTCAAATGGCACGACCTCCATGAATTTTACACTTTTCTTGGTTTTTGTTTTTTTCTTATCTCTTGCTCTAACAATTTGTGTTTCAAGTTTTGGAAGTGCAAGGTCAATATTGTCATACATATTTGGGCTTATCACCTCACTGCGATAAAGAAAGCCCTTGCTTGTGATCGTGATTTCAAGTTTTTCTTTCTTGTCTTGTTTAAGACATATAACTTTTGCTCTTGCCTCTTCATCGAAATATTTATCAAGTTTATTTAACTTATCTGCCACAATTTTTTTAAGTCTTTGGCTGGCCTTGTAGTTCCCTCTTTCAATGATTTCAACTTTCATATATTTACCTCCTTATATATATTTATGATAACAAATAATAAAACTTTTTCAAAGCAATTTCATCGTCTTTTATAAAAAGCTTTATTAAAAAATCAGCCATGGACTTGGCTGATTTTTAACTATGCTCACTATCATTCATCTTTCTATTAGCTTCTCTTTGGGGTCTATACCTTACAACTTCAAGCCCCTTCGGACATTCTTCAAAAGCATTTTCTTCCACAATTGCGTTTGTCGGAATATAAATCTTTCTTAAATTTTTACAGCACATAAAGGCATGGCTACTTATTGATCTCAGTGTTTCTGGCAAATGCATCACCTGCAAACTTTCGCATCCTATAAAAGCATAAGCTCCAATCCTCTCAACAATAGGGAAATATAAAGATTGCAAGGCTTTGCAATTTGCGAAGGCAAAGTGTTCAATATTTTTTACATGTTTGAAATTTGTTTCAACAAGTTTTTCACAACCCAGAAACGCCCCATCACCAATCCTTTGAACTTCTTCACCGCAGACAGAATACAGATTTTTACATTCAGAAAAGGCACGCGTATCAATAAATCTTACTTTATTCAACAAAATGACTTTTTTAAGATCATAAGCCCTTTCAAATGCCCTTGCGCCTATAGTATGTACATTAGTTGGCGAGATAAATGGAACGTTTTTGTCAATATTCCAATATCCATCAAGCAACACACCGTATTCAATTCTCATCTGGCTTTTCTCCTAACAAAATTATATCATGATATAAAAACAAAGTCAATATCAGAAACAATACAAAAACAGCAACAAATACAGTTGCTGTTTTATATTTTGATTTATTCCGAAACAAAATTAAGTCCATTTTCATTCGCATCAATGACAATACAGCCCGCATTTTTCAATTCGCCAAGCAGTATCTTTTCAGCGATTTGGTCCTCAATCTCCTGTTGAATGTATCTTTTAAGGGGTCTTGCACCATATTCAACGTTAGAGCCATGAGAAACAATATATTCAAAAGCTTCTTCAGTCATCTTGATAGATAAATTCTTTTCTTTCAAGCGTTTATTAATGTTTGTTATAAGAATTTTTGCAATCTTGATAAGATCATTTTGTGACAAAGTATCAAAGATGCAAATAACATCAATACGGTTGACAAGTTCAGGTTTAAACTTACGTTTCAAAGCATCCATATAGATTTTCTTGGAATCAACCTCTTCCTCTTTCTGCCCATCAACAAAGCCTAAAGATTTATGGTGCTCTTTCACCTCTTTTGCACCAAGATTGCTTGTCATTATAATGATTGTGTTTTTGAAACTAACCGTTCGTCCCTGCCCGTCGGTAAGTCTGCCATCATCCAAGATTTGAAGCAGAGAATTGAGGACATCGGGATGAGCCTTCTCAATTTCATCAAAAAGAACAACACTATAAGGTCGGCGGCGTATTGCTTCGGTAAGTTGACCACCCTCGTCAAAGCCCACGTATCCGGGAGGTGCCCCAATAAGTTTAGACACCGTATGCGACTCCATATATTCACTCATATCGATTCGCACAATATTATTCTCATCATCAAACATTGCCTCGGCTATCGCTTTGCTGAGTTCGGTTTTACCAACCCCCGTCTGTCCCATAAAGAGAAATGACCCAATTGGGCGTTTAGAATCCTGCAAGCCAACGCGACTACGTCTTATCGCCTTAGCAACCGCTTCCACCGCTTCATTTTGTCCAACAACACGTTTATGAAGAATATCTTCAAGATGTATAAGTTTTTCCCTCTCGCTTTCTGTTATTCTGGTAACCGGTATTCCTGTCCATTTTGCAACAACTTCAGCAATCTCATTTGCACCAATAGCCTGAATCGCTGATTTTTGTTTAATATTAAGTTTATCACTCTTCTTTTTAAGGTCATTTTCAAGATTGATAATCTCAGATTGCAACTTTGCCGCTTTTTCATAGTTACGCTGCAGTGACGCTTCATCACGGCTCGCTGAAAGTGATTTTATCTTTTCTTCAATATCTCGTATTGGTTGAGGTTTTACTGTATAATTGACTTTTGCCTTGCTACTTGCCTCATCAATAAGGTCAATGGCCTTATCTGGCAGGCTTCTATCCATAATATATCGGTCAGAAAGAACAGCAGCCGCTTCAATGGCTTCATCGGTGATTGTGATTTTATGGAATGCTTCATACGCATCACGGAGGCCCTTCAAAATTTGAATAGTTTGCTCAACAGATGGTGGATTAACTATGATTGGTTGAAAACGTCTTTCAAGGGCTTTATCCTTTTCGATAAACTTGCGATATTCGTCAGTGGTTGTTGCTCCAATGGTTTGCAACTCTCCACGTGCAAGATATGGTTTAAGCATATCGGCAGGCGAAGTTTCCCCCTTTTCGCTTCCTGCTTGTGCAAGCGTGTGTATTTCATCAATAAAAACAATTATGTTCTTGCTTGAAATAATGGTTTCTATGGCGTCTTTAAGTTTTTCCTCCATTGCACCTCGATACTTTGTACCCGCCATAAGCCCCCCGATTTCGAGAGAGTATATAACCTTGTCTTTAAGTATTTCAGGCACATTACCGCTGACAATCGCTTGTGCAAGGCCTTCTACCACCGCTGTTTTACCAACCCCTGCCTCGCCAATCAAAACGGGATTGTTTTTTGTTTTTCTGCATAGAATTTCAACCACACGTTCAATTTCCTCTTCCCTGCCAATCACAGGGTCAAGTTTATGTTCTTTGGCTTTTAGTGTTATATCCGTGCCCATATCCAAAAGCTTTTCTGGAAGAGTGCTTCCTGACTGCTTATTTTCCTTCTTCTCTTCTTTTGAAGGATTTTGCCGCATGACCGAAACCAGTTTGTTTCGGAGGGCGTCAACATCCACTCCGAATTGACCTACAAGAATTTTATATGCAACCGAACTTGGACTTGAAAGCAGTGCAAGCAAAAGATGTTCGGTGCCCAAAAATGAGTGATTCAACTGCAGAGCAATCTGCTGTGCAATCCTAAACAAATCCTTGGTTCTTGGGGTAAGTTCAACCTCATCACCAAATAGATTATCCTCTGGCGAATTTTCCTCAAAAAACTCAAAGAGTGCTGGTTCGGTTACCCCTTCCTCTGCCAAAAATTTTGCTCCCAGACATTCACGCACCGATACAAGTCCATACAAAATATGTTCGCTTCCCACAAGGTTGCTTCCAAATCTGAGTGCAAATTTACTTGCGTTTTTTATCACCTTCTCAATGCTGTCTGAAAATGTTCCACTTTGATAATTCATTCCCTCTACCTCCGTTTAACAAGACTTTTTATCTTTTTAGATATATACTCCGCTCTTAATATGTTTTCCTTTTTTGTATCAGAAAAACCAAAAATTTCTTTAAGGTTTGCACTTCCTCCTTCGTAGTAAAGTTTTTGGAATTTGTCAATATCTAGAATATCAAGAAAACCAAGACTGCTTCCAAATTTAACCTTAGATAAAAGCCTCATCATCTCGCTTTCACTCAGCATATAGCAATTTACAAGTGTACCATAAGCCCTTAATGCCTCATCGTTAATTTCTGCCCGTTCACTCAGCATATAATAATCACGCATTTCTTTTTCTTCATTACAAATTTGGTATATAATTTCGCTCACATCATCAATAATTTCTTCTTCACTTTTGCCAAGGCTGCCTTGATTTGATATCTGATAAAAGCTTGCTTCGTTCTTGCTTCCCTCACCATAAATACCGCGAATGGTAAGACCATTTTTTCCTGCTCTGTCAAAAAGCTCATTGATTTTTCCAGCACGCTCAAGGGCTGGAAGAAAAAGCATAACTGAAGCACGCATACCGCTGCCAAGATTGGAAGGGCTTGCAGTTATAAAACCGAATCGCTCATCAAAAGCGATGTCAAGTTCACCAAGGATTGCATCGTCTATAGCCCGAAGTCTTTTATAAGGCTTTAAAAGATTAAAGCCGCTTTCAAGGCATTGCTCACGAATATGATCTTCCTCATTTATCATAACAATGACCTTTTCATCTTCGCTGATTGCCACCGAAGATATGTCCTTATTTGCAATAAGCTCGTGGCTTATCAAATGTTGCTCAAAAAGTGCATTGCATTCACTTAATGAAAGATTTTTAAGAGTTAAAAAATTAAATAAGTCAAATCTATCTAACACCAATTTAACACTTTTAACTATTTGCTTTGCGTCCTCGTCATTATCAAGTTTGATATAAAATTTCACACCCTTAACATTACGTGCAAGGCGAATACGGGAAGAAATTGCAATATCATCATAAACTTCCATTTCCACCTCTTTTTAATCTTCGCCCCTTATGTCTTTTGTCTCCATAAAGTTTGTCAAGGGCTTCTTGAAGCTCAGGTATTTCTTGATAACAATGCTCACAGCCCACAAAGCCTGTTTGCAT
The DNA here is from genome assembly GCA_948466185.1 of uncultured Christensenella sp. Classification (GTDB taxonomy): domain Bacteria; phylum Bacillota; class Clostridia; order Christensenellales; family UBA1242; genus Caccovivens. The sequence goes on along the minus strand of CAOJZM010000002.1, from coordinate 86,126 downwards.
AATTTCTTTATAAGTTGTAAGGCAATATGGGCACTTTGACATTTTAACCTCCAATATTTAGCTAGTATGCAAGCGTACTAATTACAATATATTGTATTTCTGTAACAGAGAAGTCATTAATCTTCATTTTTCTCTATTCCCTTCATCGTTAAGGAAATACGTTTTTTTACTGGGTCAACAGACAGGACTTTAACCTCCACATGCTGCCCAACTTTAAGTGCTTCCGATGGATGACGAATAAATGAATCAGAAATTTGAGAGATGTGCACAAGCCCATCTTGATGCACCCCTATATCCACAAAAGCACCGAAGTCAATTACATTTCGAACAGTTCCGCTAAGCACCATTCCTTCCTTTAAATCTTCCATTGATAGAATGTCGCTTCTTAAAATTGGCTTTGGCATACTTTCTCGAATATCTCTACCCGGTTTCAAAAGTTCATTCACTATATCATTTAAGGTTGGAGTTCCAACACCAATCTCTTTAGCAACCTTATCTTCCCCTTTTGCTCTGACAAGGTTTGGAAGCTCTACAAGGTTGTTATTTTTAATATCTTCTTCGCTCAGGTTGAAAAGTTTCAAAAGTTTTCTTGTTGCGTCATAGCTTTCTGGATGCACAGCGGTGTTATCAAGTATTTCATTTCCACCAACAACCCTTAAAAAGCCAGCACATTGCTCATATGCTTTTGGCCCAAGTTTTGACACAGATAAAAGTTCTTCTCTATTTTTTATTCCTTTCGCTTTTGCACGATACGCAACAATATTCTTTGCGATTGACATATTAAGCCCAGACACATAGGAAAGAAGGCTTGGAGAAGCGGTGTTAAGATCAACTCCCACCGAGTTTACACAATCCTCAACAACACCCGTTAAAACTTCTGTTAAGCGGTTCTGAGGCATGTCATGTTGGTACTGACCAACACCAATTGATTTAACATCAATCTTAATAAGCTCGGCAAGTGGATCCTGAAGCCTACGTGCAATTGACACCGCACTTCTTAACGATACGTCATAGTCTGGAAATTCTTCGGCACCAAGTTTCGACGCTGAATATACTGAGGCCCCGGCCTCACTCACCACAGCATAACTTACTGGACGAGAAACATGTTTTATAAGTTCTGCAACAAATATTTCTGCCTCTTTTGATGCTGTTCCATTTCCAATAGAAACGATATCAACATTATATTTTTCAATTAAAACTTTTAATTTTGCAATACTTTCCTCCGTCTTAGATTGCGGAGGCGTTGGATAAATAACGGTGGTATCAAGCACATTACCATGCTTATCTATAACCGCAATCTTGCAGCCAGTTCTGTATGCTGGGTCAAGTCCAAGGATAATATTGTTCTTAAGTGGGGCTTCCATAAGAAGAGGCTTCAAGTTCACTTCAAACATCTTTATTGCCTGCTCGTTTGCCCGGTCTGTGAGATTGTTTCGACATTCTCTTTCAAGGGAAGGAAATAGGAGTCTTTCAAAACAGTCAGCAATAGCCTCGTTCATTAAAACATCGGTATCCTCATTATTTTTCTTAAAACTTTTGTTAATGATATTTAAACATTTTTCTTGCTCAACATTTATGCAAACCTTAAGGCATTTTTCATTTTCGCCGCGATTGATTGCAAGAATTCTATGACTTGGTATATTTTTAACTTCTTGTTTAAAGCCGGCATAAGTTTCGTAGGTTGCACTATTCTCCCCTTCAACAAGTTCACATGAAATGGTCGCCTTCTCTGCTATATATTCACGTAACACTTTGCGAAGTTCGGCATCGTCAGAAATTCTTTCAGCTAGAATATCTTTCGCACCTGCAAGAGCATCTTCCACTGTTTTCACTTCCTCAGTGATAAACTTCTTTGCTTCTTCCATAATAACAAAAGATTTTGATTGTGCTTGCAAAATATCAGCAAGAGGCTCAAGACCTTTTGCAATTGCAACTGAAGCTCTTGTTTTACGTTTTGGTTTATATGGCCTATAAATATCCTCAACCTCAGTCATAGTTCGAGCCTGTGAAAGAGCAGTCGCAAGTTCCTCCGTCCATTTCCCCTGTTCTGTAATAGTCTTTTCCACCTTTTCTTTCTCAGCATTAAGATTTCTAAGATACTTAAGCCTATCCGAAAATTCACGCAAAGTCTGGTCATCACAAGTTCCGTGCATTTCCTTTCTATAACGTGCAATAAATGGGATTGTACATCCTTCATCAATCAAGTTGATTATATTTTGTGAATATTCGAGTTTTAAGCCAAACTCAGAGGCAAGTTCTTGTACTATTTCCATAATTTCTCCTTAAATATTTTTATTAATTTTTTCTCCAGTTCATAATAACGAAGCTTAACCATGGTATTTTCCTTTGTCAAATCCTCATCCAGTTTGATAACCCTATGAAGAATTTCATCATCTATGCTCAATTTCTCTTTCAATACGTTAAGCACAAGCTTTGAAGGTTCAGCATATTTGGAGCTGGTCATTAAATTCCCCGTTTGTCCGCATCCAAGTTCCACTTCGCTTATCATATCCACCTCGGGATATTCATCGCTAGCAAACAAAATTTCAATATTTTGAGAGACTAGCGGAGAAAGATTGATAAACCCACGTGCAACAAGCATATCCGATCTGGGTGAAACAATGATTTTGGCATCATAGGAGGCCAGTAACATCAAGTCGTCCTTGTCAAGATAATTTCCTCCTAATATAAAGCATTCTCTATCCAAAAAGCCTAAGCTTTCCAAAAATGTGGCTGGAGACTGCCCATACTCTTTATCAATACTGCCCATTTCATTTAAACTTCGTCCATATGTAATCATAACCGGCACTTTACTTCGACCCAGTTTTAAGGCTATATCCTGAAGTTCATTTTCACTATATGCTAACACATCCACCACATGAAAAATCACTCTATCCGTAATTTCCGGCAAATCAATAGTTTCTTGCACCACAGCATTCCCACTCAACCCATATTTATCCAGCATATAGATTGCATTATTGGCGTATTTGCATCCAAGATTTAATTCTCTCACCCCAGCAAACAAGTTTTTAATAACACTATACTCACATAGCCATCTATCCTCATCATCGTTAATAGGCAGCGCCCTAATTTTAACCACTTCTTGCAATGGAAAATGCTGAAATAAAAACGATTTTAAACTATCACAATAACTGTTCCTTAATCCTTTTTGGGAAACATAGGTTCGCATAAAACTCCTCTTTTTACATAGCCTAATTATACAACAAAAAGGGACATTAAATCAAATGAAAGAGAGGACAATCTTACATTCAGACGTAAATAATTTTTTTGCCTCTGTGGAATGTGCGTCGAAACAGGAACTTTTTAATAAACCAGTGGCAGTTGCAGGAAATCCCAAGAAACGTACTGGAGTGATACTTGCCAAAAATGAGATCGCAAAAAAATTTGGTGTTAAGACGGGACAGGTCATTTGGGAAGCCAAGAATTTATGTCCCGAGCTTGTAGTTTTGCAACCCCACTATGATTTATATCAGGAGATTTCTGAAAAACTACATGAATTATACCTTTGCTACACCGATTTTGTAGAACCGTTGGGGCTTGATGAATGTTGGTTAGATGTTACAGACAGTTTAAATTACCTAGGCAAAAATGGTCAACAAATAGCAGATGAAATACGAAAAAAAGTTCAAACCCAGTTTGGCTTTACTGTTTCAATAGGTGTGTCATTTTCCAAAATATTTGCAAAACTTGGTTCAGACCTGAAAAAGCCTAACGCCACCACTATTATTCCGCACTCTTCCTTTAAGCAACAAACATACAACCTTCCACTTGGTTCAATCATTGGTATCGGTCACCGCCTTGAAAAAAAGTTTAAGAATATGAATATAACAACCATCGGCGAATTTGTAACTCTTCCAGATGATTACCTCAAAGATATAATGGGTATAACCGGTGTCCACCTCAAAGAAAGTCTATTGGGCGAGAGATTTGAATCCGTATGCAACTATTATAAACTTCCGCCACCAAAAAGTATTGGTAATGGCACCACCACTTTAAAGGACATAACATCCCGGGAGGAAATAATTTCTGTCATTGCCTTTCTTGCAGAAAAAGTGTCAGCAAGACTTGTTAAGCATGGCCTTTTTGCAAATACGATCGGCATAAGTGTAAAAACTTACAAAATGGAAAGGTTTGGCAAAAGCAGAAAGATATCCTCCACACACGACATAAAAAAATTAGCATCAGAAGGCCTGAAACTTTTGGATAGTTTTTGGAAATATAGCATTCCAATACGCTCCATCAGATTACGTACATCTGACTTTTGTCCAGATAATGCAAAACAACTGTCTATGTTTGAAAATGAAAGCGATTTATCCGCGTCAATAAATAAAATTAATGAAAAGTATGGAGCCATATCACTTGCAAGTGATAAAGCCAAATTTATCAATAACAGCAAAAACCCACATGAATAAATTAACACAACCTGACATCTTAAACACTATTTTTATAGAAAAACTCGAATCTTTAGTTATAAAAAAAGCACCATTTTTTTGGTGCTTTTAAATATATTTTATTAAACATTTTCATCTTCGTAATTTTGACTGAGCGGCTTGTTTGCAAGTCGATTAAGATTATTATAACAACGTTTAACTTGTAAATGAGTTTTATTTTTAACACAGCGAAGGCTATAAAGTGTGGTAACATAACTCATAATATCATACTTCTCACCTGTTAACTCATTATTTTTAAAGTATAGCAATCCTTCTTTTAAAACTCCTCGCATATTTTTAAAATTTGCTTGAGTTGCGGTGGTTTTACTATCTCCTAATTCGTGATAAATTTCTAAACCCCTTTCAGCAATAACACATGCAACAAATCTATCATTAAAAAATTGATCCTTAAATTCTTTATTGACAACATCAAAAACATATTCTTTGTCACCCGTCTGCCCTTCCCTTAACAACAAGGCATAAGCTTCTTCAAAATTGATAAAATAGTCATCTATAAAATGTTTTACATGCTCTTCAACTTTCTCATTAACATAGCCGTTACCCTTGACTTCATCACGAAACTTATAAAAGTCCTGAATAGCATTAAGCTGACCAAGTGATGCAAGTTTCTCAATTCTATTAAAATAAGCTTGTTTATTGTTATCAACAAGGTACTTTGAATGTAAAATAATATAATCTTTATCTAATTTTGAAAATTTTTTATGCAGCATAATATAATCCTTTTAAAATACACTTGAGTATAACATTTAGCGGACTGCAAGTCAATACCAAAAACAAAAAAATTAATCTAATTTTTAAGATTTCTGACATTTAATAATGAAACATATTTTATTGCTTCAGTTGCAGCCACAACACCATCACCGCACGCCGTCAGAATCTGTTTTATATTATCTGCACGCACATCCCCACATGCGTATACTCCCGGCAAGGAAGTTTGCATTTTGTGGTCGGTAATAATAAAGCCTTTATCATCAAGTTTAAGTTTATCTGCCAACATTTCAGTTTCTGGACTACGTCCCACCGCAACAAAAACCCCATCAACGAAAAGTTGTTCATCTTGACTATTAACGCAATATTTTATTTTTTCAACTGCTTCTTCGCCTTCAATCTCGGTTGCAACAGCATTATGAAGAACTGTTATATTGTTTGACTTAAGCTCCTCTTCATTATGCATAAAAAGTTGCATTTTCCTGTCTGTCATCAAATATACCTTTTGGCAGATGTCAGCAAGATAAAGTGCGTCGCTAACAGCATTATCTCCAAATCCAACCACAACCACATTCTTCCCCTTAAAAAAATTACCATCACATACTGCACAATAGCTTACGCCGCGCCCCTTAAACTTTTTCTCACCGTTTATGCCAAGGGCACGACTATGACACCCAAGAGCAAAAATCACGCATTTAGCTTCATAAACATTCTTGCGTGTTTTAATTTTCTTTATATCTCCATCAAGTTCATATTCTTTTGCTTCTTCATGAATAAAAGGGATTTCTAAAAATTTTGCATGCCGTGCGAAATGACCTGCAAGAGCCTCTCCTTCAATACTTTCAAAGCCGAGATAATTTTCAATTTTACCAATCAGATTAATTTGCCCGCCTGCAGCAAATTTTTCAAGAATAGCCACTTTTTTATTTGCGCGTTTCAAATATATACCCGCAGTAATTCCAGCAGGACCACCACCAATTATTAATACATCATAAAGCATAATTGCCTCCTTATTATATAATACATCAAATTTAAAAAATTTACAAACAACATCATAATTTCCACAAATTTATTAAAAAGCAAAAATTGCCTATATTTCAAGGACAAAAGTTATTAATATATAATATACTTGTAAAATAAAAAGCCGCATTGCATGCGACTTTTGCCAATTAACGTTTTGAGAATTGAGATGCTTTTCTTGCTTTCTTTAAACCGTATTTCTTTCTTTCCTTCATTCTTGGGTCACGAGTAAGAAGTCCAGCCTCTTTAAGCTCTTTCTTGTAAGTTTCACTTACTCTGACAAGTGCTCTCGCAATACCGTGACAGATTGCTCCTGCTTGTCCGGAAATTCCACCACCAACAACCTTAACATTGATATCAAACTTATCAGATGTTCCAGTAAGTTCAAGTGGTTGACGTGCAATTAAAAGGAGTGTGTTGAGTTGTAAATATTCTCCAACTTCTCTGCCGTTTACAGTGATTTTCCCATTTCCTGGCATAAGTCTAACTCTTGCTATTGACTTTTTTCTTCTGCCAGTTGAGATGATTTGAGCGTTTTCTTTCTTAACTTTCTTCTCTGCCATTAGTTTCTTGCTCCTTTAATTACAATAGTTTCAGGTTTTTGAGCTTCATGGTTGTGAACACCATCTTTATAAACATGAAGTCTTGTGAATTGCTTTCTTCCAAGAGTTGTTTTAGGAAGCATTCCTTTAACTGCCTTTTCAACAACCTTGTCAGACTTTGTTTCCATAAGCCTGTCATAACCTACTTCTTTAAGTCCACCAATGTAACCAGTGTGCCATCTCATTTTCTTTTCTTCAAGCTTCTTGCCTGTGAGAGCAATTTTATCTGAATTAAGAACAATTACAAAGTCCCCTGTATCCACATGTGGTGTGTAAATTGGTTTATTTTTACCAGTCAATATATCTGCAACTTGGCTTGCCACTCTTCCAAGAGGGATGTTTGTTGCATCAACAACGTACCATTTTCTTTCAACGTCCGCTGGTTTTGCCATATATGTTTTCATTTTTTCCTCCAAAATTTATCGCATTATATTGGCAAATTTTATTCGCGGGGCTAGTGCAAACAAAAAACGCCTCAAATTAAGACGTTATTATTTTATATAATATAAAGGCTAATGTCAAGCATTTTGACAAACTTTTTCATCTTTCTTGATAATATTTGTCTGGCTTTACACCAGAAGTATCTTCCTTATCCCTGTTAAGACGCCTGTCCCTCTTCAAAATCAGCCTGACAATTTAAAATCCGGCACCTGTCGTCTACAATAAGGCCAACCGTCCTTCCAACAAATTTAATTTGGGCCAGAAGAAATTTATCTTCTTCACTGTCAATATTTCCTTTAATAGTGGATTTTATTGTCTCAATTGAAGTCTGAACATTTCCCGCCCTTTTCCTAATCATTTCTTCCAAGGCCTTTTCATCATATTTAATCCCTCGGAGAGCCAAATAATTTTGATAATTTTCAACATAGGATGCCTTTTCATGCTCCAATAGTTCGTTTACAACCGTGAAAGTACGGCATCTGGATACAGTTTCCTGATAACTTCGTTTAACGCCATATTCTATCGCAATTTTATGTAAAGCCTCAACTTTTTCCTTGTTGGTTTGTGAACTTTCACAAACCTGTTTCACCTCTGCCTTTTGTTTCTTTAAAAAATCACCAAACTCTTTTTCAAATGCCTTTTTGTCTTCCTCACTACCGCTCACTTCATATTTGCTAGCATGTTTTAACAGCGTTATTGGCAGTTCAGTTTTCTTACCGTTGAGTTCATTTATTTTATCAATATAAGCACCTATAACGGCATAAAACTCCTCACCTTCAACCCCTATATTTTTTTCATGCAAATCAACAATAACGCTTTCCTTGTCCACGTCAATCCTCCTAATGTATTTACATAATAACACATTTTTTTGCATAAACCAAACAAATTTTGAATAATTATACATTATTATGTAGTTTTTTTAAAACCAAATAGAAAAATACGATTTTTATGATAAATTCTTTGATTTTTGTTGACAGATATAGGTTATTATGTTATTATTTGATTGATATATATTTATATATATTAATTATAAAATACATAACTTTTATCTGAGTACTTTTGGATAAATGCAAAATAATAAATTAACACTTAGGGTTTTACTGAACCTTTTAACTGATATTATACCCCTTTAAATAGGATTGAAAATGAATAACGAATCTAATCAAAAAGGCAAAGGCACCCCGCCTGACCTTTCTGAAGTTAATATACATAATGAAAAAGATGATATTCAAGTTAGGACTGAAAATCAGCCCGATGATTTTTTGCTTGGAAAAATTGAAGACCTCAGAGTTTTAAAACCAATACTGGTTGAAAAAGAACAAAAACCACTTTTCAAAGGAAAACCATATCAAAAACTTAAACGTGACCAAGATTTAAAAAGCACCCTATTCTCACCTTCTAAAAAGCTTCAGTCAAGAAAGAAGACTTCTTGGAAAAGACGGGTATTCAATCTGGCCTGCATACTTATTTTAGGCGTGGTGACTGGTTCTATTCTAGGAGGATGGTATAAAAACTACGCAGACAGCCAGACACAAGTAAACTATCCTGAAAGCGAAGAGCCTTACCTTGATAATACGAATTTAATACTTGCAAATGCTCTTGGCAGGGATAATCCTACTGAAAGTGAACTGCGAAATTTTGCGTTAAGCTTAAAAGCACAACATAAAAGCCCACTCAACTTCTCCGCAAGCCAAAATTTTATACTTGCCACCTATAAGGCTTCCCTTGCAAGTTCTTATTTGGCAGTGGGAAGAGGGAAAGTTGCCACAATTGCCACTCAATCTGTATACAGCGTTCATGCTTATGATGGAAAAAAGTATGAATTGACAAGTCAAAGCAAAGGGCTTATGACTGTTGCAATCTGTGCAGTGCATGAAAAGGGCTCAAACAATGTCAACCTTATTCATGGAACAAACATTCAAGATGAAAGTGCCGATTGGAATGGCGAAAACAAAAAATACACGACAAACGAGTTTGTTGGACTGAACGGCAGTTTGCCTGACAGGTTAAGTCCATACGTTGTCTCTTCCAAAACAGTGCTTAATGAAGGGGATATTCAAATTGAATTTACAACCTATAATGATAAACCAGTTTACGCCTACACAATGAAACTCGACCCAGTTCTAGGGGCTATTAACTATCATAAACAAGTTATGCTAACAAGCGGGCTTGCATCAAGTCCAAAATTTTCCGAAATAACCATGACCATATATTTAGATGACGAATGGAATTTTGTACACACAGACATTAATGAAATTTATGTTGTAAAATACGGAATACCTGCGACATGCAACGGCACACTCTCAACCGACTATTCATTCAACTGCCCAGTCACAATGCCATATTAAAAGGAGGAAGATATGAAAAAAGCTATTAAAAAAATCAGCAAAATTATCGGCTATGCTTTAGTCTATATCTTTATCACCCTTGGCACAGCGGTAGGCATAATCTTTTTATCAAATGATGCTAAACCCGATGGAGGAAATGAAGAAATATATATAGCTCCACAAATTTCCCACATATTTGACAGTTTAACACTTGTCAAAGCCCTTGATGTGAACCTAGATGTGAATGTTGAAACTCCAACAAGTGCTTTTGATATTATACTTGACGCAAGGCTTGACCTTGACTCTGGGCTTGAAAATCTTTCAACTGAAGGCGCACTTACCGTTGTATTAGAAGAGCAAAGTTTTGATATTTTGTTTAGCTATACTAATGGAACGGCATATATCGAAGTTTTAAATGGAAAATTTAAAATTGAAACCAATAACATAGGGCAGTCTTTAAATCAAATTTTATCAATACTTAAAATTGAAATCCCTGACCTTGGTTTTGACCTTTCTTCCCTTGACCCTAATACGATTCTTGGAATGTTGTCTGACCTGACTGAAACCAAGGGAGAAGACACCATTACCCTTAATATCAAGGTTCCTGTTGTTGGTCAAATACAACTTATATGTGACCTTAACTACAGCGTTAAAGAGTTGCTGCTTCCAAAAACAACCATTTCCGAGGGCACAAGTATAGCCCTCTCCTCCACCCTATCCTACCCAGACGTTGTTGAAGTTGAAGAGCCTGAATCATCAGAATTTATTGACGCAAGCAATCTTTTCAGCGTTGCAGGAGCAGTACTTAACTACATTGATCAGGATAAAATATCCTTTGACTTAGACCTTGCATATAAAAATTTGCAACTCAATGGAAATTTCAGTGCAAACCTTACTGATATGTCAGCAAAGTTTGAAACTGAAGTTATGGATACCCCTTTCAGTTTTATTGCTAAGGATAATGTCATATACTTTGAATTTGGCAATATATACCTAAAATTTGCACTAAGCGATGTCAATTTAATCTCTAATCTTTTAAAAAATCAATTTAGTTTAGATGTTCCTGTCGAGCAAATAGTTGCCATCCTTGATGCACTTAAAAATAACAACCTCTTTGATGTTATTTCCGAAATCGACTTTGGGAATAATAAACAAGACAGTACAAATCCTTCTGAAATTGATTTAAGTATTATTCAAGAGTTTAATAAACATGGAAATAATTATATCCTTACCCTCAGAGACATCGGCATGATAAGTTTTGGAATTAACAATACTAATCTTTCTACGATAGGTTTTGAAGGTTTTGGAGTTAGTGCAGCCTTGACTGTCACCCAGCCACAAGATTACATGTTGTCTTCAAACGCTGAAACATATATAGATCTTGCGAGAATAATCCCTACAATAAATGCGGCAATAAATACAAGTAGACTTGAAGGATTTACGGGCAAGGCAACCCTAAACTTAAATGAAAATGAAAAGCTTGACCTCTACTTTACAGTAATTAATAAAGAAGGTTTTAATGCTCACCTTGAAACCTATATATATCAAGAAAAGTTCAGCATTGACATCATCAACAATTCGGTATATTTAAGCTTTAAAGATTTAAAACTTTATGCAAGTCTTGACGACATTGACTCTATTAAAGATTTCCTCTCACGCTCATTTAATATAACTTTCCAAGAATTTAATATGGATGAACTGATAGAGCAAATTAAAATCCTTCTAGATAAAAATCTGAACCCTCTGTTCATCAAAAAACTTGAAGAAATTGATGGAGGCATTTCAATTCTTCTTTACAACGATTCCTTGCTGACAATAACCTATGATGAATATCTTAATGGACTTAGTTTAAATATAAATGGCTTCAGTGCCTCACTTGATTTAAACGCTGACACTGAAAACATAACACTTCCAACAATCGACACCACACAATATCAATCTGTCACAAAAGTTTTAAATATTGCATCTTCTGTGTTGAACCTTATCGAAAATCAAACAGTCTATGCAAGTATTAATCTAAATTACGATAAATATCAAGTTGTGGGTTCTATCAATTATGACAAATCTGGAATTTCCATTTTTGCAGAAACCAAAATCGACGGAATGAAAATTCAAGTTAAATTCCTTAATGACACCCTATTTATTGAACTTGCAAATCTTAAGTTAAGTTTTGCTATTTCAGATATCGACACAGTGACAAACTTTATTAAAGAAGAATTTGGCATTGATTTATCAGAAATGCTTAATGGCTTAATAGGAAAGTTTGGAGAAATACAAAATTCAGCATCAAATATCGACTTCAAACAACTATTAAAGGATTTTAATATTAAATTAACTGACTCGGCTCTTGAGCTTACTCTGACAAACTTTAGTGCATCAGTAAGTTACGCTCAAGATAAAGTTAATGGAATAACTATTACCACAAAGGATTTAAATTGCGAACTTACTCTAAACGATTATCCTTCAAGCATTGAATTAAGCGGAGATTACTTTAATATATCTGAACTTTTACCTTTTGTTAAGATAATAAAAAATTATATCGAAACAAAACAATATAACTTTATTGCAAATGCACAGGTCTTTGAACAAAAAGATATAACATATAATGCAACTGTCGGACTTCAAGTTGACCTTACAAATAAATTACAATTCTATGGCAATTTCAAAATGACTGGCAAAATGGAAATGGACGCAGAGGCAAGCGTTTATGAAGATTTCCTCTACGTAGATTACAACGGATTAAAACTCAAGATGAACACTAACGACTTAAACGAAATCCTTGTCATCATTATGAAAATGATTGGAATAGATCCAAGCATACTTCCATTCTTGCAAGATATCGCAAATGGTAATGATTTTGACATTAACAGTCTCAAAGCCTCTGGCTTGAATAATATCAATGGTAATTCACTGTCTATAATTGAATTATTTAAATCCATTTCAGTAAGTGGTAATACTCTTGAAATAATTCTGGATGGAAGCAAGATTTCTTCAAATGAAAGGGCTGAAAACATGCCGATCACACTTGTAACCGATGGCAACAAGCTTGTCTCTCTTGACATTAAAAATTTATATACTGGAGTTTCAAATGAAGAGCATTTTAATCTTCATATAGACTTTGCAAAGTTCAACGGCGTTACCACCCCCGACACAAGCAAAAATTACGTTGATATTTCAGGGGCCAATGAGCTTATTAAAGCAATGATCAACACAGCTGAAATTCAAGACTTTGAAATCAGCGGGTCATTAAAACTTAAAATGGAAGTTGTCGGCATTAATATTGACTGGAATATACCTGTTAATATCAAACTTAAACTTATTGATGGAAAACCAGAAATTATGATTGTGTTAGGAACAAAAGGCTCCAGCATTCCTGTTGTGCCGGGCGTAAATGATGACGTTCCTTACAAATTTGGCAATACAACAAGCGGCATTTATGCCGGCTTAAATCGTATCCTTACCATATATTACAAAGACAATTATGTTTATTTCTATCGCCATGAAGAAGTGCCCGTTTTTGCCTCTTCAAACCGTATCTATGAAAAGAAGTTAAAGGCAGATGTTGATACAGTTTTCTCTGATGTACTTTATTATGTCCAATATGGATTAGGATTTAGTGACAGCATAATCAACGCTATACGTGAGACGCTTTCAAAAGAACACGATGTTGACCTTGGGAATGTAATTAAAAGTTTTTCAGTCAACAATAATGAAAAATACACCATTGAACTTAACATGGAAGAACTGACCGGCGATTCTAAAATGGGGACTATGTCTATAGGCCTTGGTCTAATAAACAATCAAAGCACTGGCAATAAAAATTATATCGGTCTAATCACCTTCAATATGAATATGCCTCTTGCTTCAGGTATACAACTGGATATGAATTCAGAAGACCTCTCTCTTATCAATATAGGTGAAACTATTGATTTTGAGGGCTTACATCAATATATAAATACCTATGAATATAACGAAAATGTAGAAATGGACGCCTATAATGGTGAATGGAAACAATCAAAAGAACGCGAGTTTACCGTAACCTTCGTCACAAATACTCAAGAATCAATACCAAGTGTCACAGGAAAGACTGGAACAACATTCACCCTGCCAACTTACTCCACTTTCGAACAGTCAACAGTAACTGATAAAGACGTCCTTCAATTTGTCGGATGGTACACCTCTTCCAAGTTCACAAAAGGAACTGAATATAAAGAAGGAGTTATAACGAACAAGGATATAACTATATACGCCAAGTGGGACTGCATAGAAAGCTACCGCACCGTTGAGTTTTATGTTAATAATATAAAAATTGACTCTCAGTATGCTCGTGTTGGAACAAAGTTAAAAGATGTCAACTTTGATAAGACCTATGATGTCGAAGTTAACAATCAAAAGATTACAATGGAGTTTGCTGGCTGGTTTGATGAAGATGGCTATTCAATAACTTATATTCCAACCTATAGTGATAAACTTTATGCAAAATTTGAAGCTGTCAACACAGTAACAAAATACACCCTTTCCTTTGATACCGGCGTAGGGGCAAAAAAAGACTCAGTTGAAGTTTACAACTCTTACAGCACCGCAAATATTACAGCCGATTACGACACCAGCGATTTCATAATAAATAAAAACGGGGTATCAACGACTTATAGTTTTGCTGGCTGGTTTTTGGATCCAGAATTTAATTCTCCTTTTAATGATATAATGCCAGAGCATAATCAAACAATATATGCAAAATGGAATATAATTAAAATTACACATGAAAGAGTTTTAAAGATTATTGATGCAAACAATGAAGTTTATACAACTCGAATTGAGCCAGATGGCAAGATTACACTACCTTCCACAATAAAAGTGAACGAAAATACACAATGGTATTTGGATTCAGATTATACCTGTCAGGTCAACCTGCCGGATACTATGCCAAATAGCGACCTTACCCTTTATATCCGTAATAAGTACAATTTAACCTACACTTATTATACAAAAGAAATGCTTGCAGATGGCAAATTTACGCATACATCTCACACAGTGACACTTGAATTGTACCAAGATCAGTCATTTACTTTACCAGAACAAAACGCTTATGAATTTGATACCTATAAAGACGGGCATCTGTATAAAAGAATGTATTACACCTTTGACGGTTATACTGATAATGGAGTAAAATATACCTATACAACAATGGCAAACCATGATTTAAGTTTAATTTCAAATGTATATGAAGATTTTAAAAACTATTACCTTGTCACCTTTGACACCCGTCAATATAGAACCAATAGTCAAGCTGGGAGTCTTGTTTACCCTAATGGACATTGGGCTTCAGAAGCATCCTTCACACCAGAGGCAGAATGGATTCTTGACGGAACAACACTTGACCTTACTCAAGCAAAATACCGCCCTACCATGAAAGGATACCTCACAGACTTTGGATTTGATAAAAAGACATTTACCGCGACATCTTGGGGTACTTCTGCTTGGGAAAATGGAACAACTGGCGGCAGCGGCATCACAGCCTACACTGTCACTGGCGACGTAACCCTGTACGCATGTTGGCAAAAATAATAAAAAAGAACGGAGCCCCGTTCTTTTTTAAATAGTATTAAATCCATGCAATATCATAAAGATACTTCCAGCAAATGCCAACACAAGTACAACAACTGCAAGCCAAGTAACCCATTTTTTATTAATTGTTAATTGGGTAATACAATAAATCAGTGAATCAATCAAAAGTATCACGGGCCCTGCAACGCCAAGAGCAATAATTATTATCATAAGGAAAATAAGTAACGCTGAATCCTGAATTGAACCAAATAACAGCATCAAACAAGAACATGCAAATGCAAATATAGACAATATAATCGACAGAATCCCAAACCTAATGCTTTTTTCTCTTTTTACTGGATCAGACTTAATCTGTCTGGCCATTTCCTGCGAAGTTCCAATTCTAAACAAAATCTTAAAAAATTTTGACATGCTGGCCCTCCTATGAATTTATATTAACACAAAAAAATCAAATTAGCAACAATATTAATTGTATTTCTAATCATAATATGATATACTTTATTAGCGAAATATTTTCGCGATATTTTTATGTTTCCGTAGCTCAGCAGGATAGAGCACTTCCCTCCTAAGGAAGGGTCGGGCGTTCGAATCGCCCCGGGAACACCAATTTAGTTTATAAAGGAGTCAAAATGCCAAATACGAATCTAAACCAGATAAAACAGATGCTTGAAACTGACATCGAAGACTCCTTACTGACCAAAATACTTTTTGACACTACTAGATATTTTGATAAACAACTTACTGCAATATATAAACGCGAACAAAAAAACAACAATAGAATTTTTAATACCATAGAAAGAAAAGCTTTGAGAAATTATTTTTATTATGGCAATGAAGAGATATTATTAGCATATGACATTCAATCTTTTCCAACAATAAACTATACACTTGACGATATCGATATGGTATGCAAAGATATAATTGCACGCCTAAAAACATATGATTCTAATCAAATTCTTAATTCAATAAAGCAAAAGTATATCAATATTCAAAATCATAATATTTCCACAGTTTCATTCAAAGATGAATGGATGAAATATTATGAAAGCAAACGTCAAAAATTGTTTGACTACTCTTCAATTATCCTAAAAATAAATCAAGAAGATTTCAAAAATCATGACTATAACAATCAATACATATTTAATTTAATTGCTTCTCTTTACAATAAACTTGAAAATTATCGTTATATGTTTCTTGTGTTTGATGGACAAATATTTGATAAAAACAACAATGACATAACATGGAAAACTGTTTACCAAACCACCCTTTATGCAGAAAATTTTATACAGTATCAGAATAAATACTATCCTTTTAAAAAGAAAAATCAAATCAAGGTCTTACAAGATTTTATAAACAATCGATTCCCCAATAATCCTTCAGCTAATATCGCTGAAAAATTTTACGAAGGAATTTCAACAGGATATAAATTTGAAGATTGCTTCATTGAAAAAAATCAAAACACCATAATTGTAACTTTGAAAAAAATCTACCATGATGAAACTGCTGTACCTTGCCCTTCCTGCATGTCAACCCATCAAGCGAAAAACTCCTATCCTGAAATGTTTTTAAGAAGTTTTGAATGCCTGAATCCAAATTGTCAAGACCGAAGCAAGTCTGGAAGAGGCAAACGCTTCGATGAATATAGCGTATATCGAAATTTTAAACTTGAAGAAAATAACAATAATAACAAAATAACAAATGAATTATATGGCCTATGGAGAAGGGATATTTTTAATGAAAATGCAAACTGGCTAGAAATGATATTAAAATATTACACTTGGGGCGAAGAAAAAATATTAACCTACAATATCATAGACCACGACAGAATACTCTACAATCGAAATGTTTTCTCATTACAAGATGAACAATTTACTCTGCCAGAAAAATATTCAAAAACATATTCTGACCTTCCAATAGTTCAACTATTTACCAAGATATTTAATCTTATAGATAAAACAATAGGCAGAAAAAAGATAGGATCAACAATTTCAATTAATTATGGTAATTCCTCCCTTGAAATAAAGCGGCTTTTGCCAAATCAAGTCGGAACGGCAATAACATCACCCCCATATTATAACGCTCGAGAATATTCTCAGTGGAAAAACTTATTGTTATATTTAATTGATATGATGATAAATGCTACTGCAGTGTATAATACATTAACAGATAACGCTAATTATCTATATAATATAGGCGACATCGTAGGCGAGGACAACATATACATAACTTCTCAAATGTCAAATAGACGTTTACCATTAGGATTCCTTTCTTGCATGATATTTGAAATAATAGGATTTAATTTAGTTGAAAATATTATTTGGGACAAAGGCGAAGTACAATCCAAAAGAAATTCAACAGTAAACCTTTTTAGCGGTTATGTAAAGTGTATAAACTGTTATGAACATATATTTGTTTTCAATAAAAACGGGCATGGAAGTAACCATAAAAATATTGCTGAAATAAACCCGGTGTTTAAGATAAACTCAAAAGGAGAAAACATATATAATCACACCGCCCCATACCCTATAAAATTAGTAAATTTAGTAAGCCCCTATCTTCAAAAGGACAAATATCTACTGGACCCATTCCTTGGCAGCGGAACAACACTTTTATGGTGCAAACAAAACAACAAACTTGGCATAGGTTACGAAATTAATGAGAATTATTATAATCTTGCAAATAAAAATTTAAAAAAAGAGGATGAATAAATCCTCTTTTTTATTGCCTCAAATTTAACCAATATGTCCAGTATTTTTTTCGAAAGTCTCCACAACCCGCTTTAGCTCTGCTATGGTGTCCTCAATATTTTTATCACCCTGAATTGCATTACAAAAATTATGTCCCCACCCAAGATTATAAATCCTGTGATTAAGCTGCCCCGAGCGCAAGGCATTTATATGCATAAGGACAATGGCACGTTGTGTATTATCTTGCACCTTTCTTCCTTCCGCTTGTTCAATGGCTTGAAAAAAATCATTTGAAGTCATAGTTTTACCACACAATGGGCAAATTGGCCTATTTAAAGTTGTGTTCCAAGCATTCACCTTCTGAAGTTCTACAAAATTTAATAGCCTTTTTTCCTCACATTCCTGCTTAAGTTCCAAGAAAAACTCATCATACATTTTATCATAATTATTAGAGTTTATATTCTTTACAAACGTTGCGTCTTTACCTTCCGTCAATAATTTTTGATAATTGCTTTTTAAATAACTTTTAAAATTTTGTCCATTTGAATCCTCACATGCTAACGCCATGTATAACATCTGAAGCTTTACATTTTCAATCATTTCCTCATTTGCATAATCGTAGTCATAGTTACCTATGCCACATTGTTTAGGAAGTTTTTTAGATGGAAGTTCAACGCCATAGTTTTGCAATATCATATTTATATCTATATCTGATTTCTTTGCCTCAGAATCCTTACAGATTTCAGAAATCTTCTTATGGCTGGTATTTTTAATATTCAAACAATAATCGCCTACCCATGAATTGTCATTCTCTCGTTTCCCCTTAGTTTCCAATTCATACAATTCCTTCCAATTTTCAAGTGGAGGAAACTTTCTGTATTCTTCAATACTTGTATAATAAATAAAACCAGTTTTTCCTAAAACAAACTTTGGATTTAACTTGTCCGCTCTCTCGGGATAGTTATCCCCAAAATACTCTTTTGGACTTAGCCAAACCAAACAACCATTGCCATATTGACTTAAGATATTTGGAGTTATCTCCCCCGTCATAAGTTTATTCCATGTTACATACTGCATCAACCCACGATAGCTGCGACTGTTACGCCTTTTATATAACTCTGCACCACTTCTTGCCTCTCCAGTTTTTGATATTCTGAATGTAAGTTTATGAGGCAATATTTTCCCCATTTTCCTTAATACCGCCATATTTTCTCCTAAAAATGTTATTATATAGTTAATTATAACATAACATGTTATTTTTTACAAGAACTTGTCACAGAATAAAAACACAACAAAAAAAAGAATGTTGGTCATTCTTTTTCACATATTTTTAATGCTCTTCTTCCCCCACAATTTCATGGGTGATATCCATAAATTGAAGTTCTTCTTTTATTTTATCTATAAGATTTTGCTGTGAAGGTGTTAAAGTTTTATACTCTTCAAGGTAAGCAAGAATTTCTATCGTTTCATTTTTGAGTTTTATTCGTCTTGAACGCGATAAATTATTACTATCCATAATGTTTGCAAGTCTGTCACAAAGTTTTATCATAAAGGCATACGGAGACATTATGCACATCCTAGTTTTTAAGTAATTTGCTTTGCCGACAAGATCACACATATAGTCCGCTGTTGTAAGTTCAATAACCATACTTGCAACCATTTCTCCAAAACAATCTATAAGTTCACGATAAGAGGTAAATGTGTCCTCTAAAGTGTCATGCAAAAGTGCAGCAGCGACAATTGCATCTATATTCTTAGATTTTTTATATTTCTTAATAAGCTCTGCAACCAGTATCGGATGATTTATATATGGAGTAATCCCATCAGCCCGATACTGACCCTCATGCTTCTTTTTTGCAAATTGCAAAACATAATCATAATCTAAATTCATAGTTTTTACCTTATGTTATCAGATTATCACCTTTAACAAAATTTGTCAAATTCTTGCAAAAATTTTTATTGCGTTCTAAAATTTACATTTGTCATAAAAATCGCCTGCCCCTAACACCAATACCACGTCGTTTTCTTTTAAATCACCAAATGAGGTTAAAATATTGTAATCCTCAGAATAACTAACCCTAGTAAATGAGGATAACACTTCGTATAATCGCTTTGCGTCCCCATTTTCGTCATATGGTTCACGGGCCGGATAAGTTTTAAAGATCATCACTTCATCTGCCCTTTTAAAGCAATTAACAAAGTCTGAGAAGAAAAGCTTGGTTCGTGAATATGTATGTGGTTGAAAAATTACATATAACCTGCCTTTGCAAATGCTTTTGACAGTGGCTAATACTCTTTCTATTTCTGTTGGATGATGTGCATAATCAAAAATAAGAGTACTTCCATTATAAAACCTATGTTTTTCAAAACGTCTTTTTACACCTTTAAAATAAGCAATACCTTTTTGTATATCCTTCTTACGCACACCAAAAAAGTTAGCAACTTCTATAGCTGTTAAAATGTTTTTTACATTGTGCAAACCATGTAAATTACATTTTATTTTAATGAAAAAGGAATCATTATAATAGCAGTCAAACTTTAGGCCCGAAATATCTTCTTTATAATTTTTAAAGGAGAAATAAGATTCTTCTTTTGAATAAGGAGGAGGCGCAATAGTATTCTTGCTTTGTTTGATAAACTGTAAAAATGATTTTTGAACATTTTCAAAAGTTTTAAAATAGTCAAGATGCTCAGCCTCAACATTTAAAACCACGCTTAATGTAGGATTTAAATACAAAAAATTATCTTTGTATTCACAGGCTTCAGTTATAAAGAAATCCTTTGTTCCTGCAATAACATTGCTGTTTTGTTCACATAAAAGCCCACCGATATGTACACTAGGATTTAAACCTGCAGCAATAAAAATACTGGAAATTAAAGCTGTTGTTGTTGTCTTGCCATGTGCTCCACTTATGGCAATTACGTTTTTATAATCTTTGGAAATCTGGCCTAACAGTTCTCCCCTTGTCATAATTTTTTTGTGCAAGCTTTTTGCATACAGCAAAACTTTATCATCTTCCTTTATGGCGGAACTTACCACAATGATATCTGCATGATTTAAAGGTGTTAATATTTCATTATAATAGATTCTTATCCCCTGACCTTCCAAGCGTTTTGTCAACTCGCTTGGTGTTGAATCGTATCCTACAACCTTTTGCCCATCTTGTTTTAAAAGTAAGGCTAGTGCTGACATGCTGATTCCACCAATACCTAAAAATATATATTTCATATTTAATATTGTATGAGATAAATATAAATAAGGTTAAAACATGAAATTACAATAAAAAACGCCGAACATCTCGACGTTTTTATTATATTTATTTTTTCTTTCTCACATGTCCAATAAGCGAAACAAGGTAGGTAAACACTAAAACAAAAGAAAGAATCATGTTTACAATCACTGCCCATCCTGCACCCATATTTGAATCCGTTACAGAACCAGAAACTGAATATTGTGTGCAAACAGTAATAAGTGAAGCAATAGTTGTTAAAAGTAAAACTATAATTGAAACTAACTTAAGCGCATTTAAAAGTTTATCATAATTATTAGTCTTTATAATATTTATGTCTCTTAAAATAGAAAGCATTGCAAACACGATTAATAATCCCGCGAAAATACAAGCAAGGATCAAGCATACCGCATTAAAATCAGAGGCACCATCACCGTTAAAATCAATAAGTTGATATCCGTTTGCAAGTGAACCCGAACTTGAACCCAACAATCCTAAATCTAAAGTTCCGGAAACGTAGCTTTGTGCCATAAAGATAAAGAATAGTACTGGGCAAATGAGCATTATTAAATCTACAATTAAATTCTTTAAATTTGTTTTAGCTTTTTTCATAATTATTCTCCCTTCTTCTTATCTTTTTTGGGATCTTTGATTGTTTCAGTAATGCTTGCCAAGAGTCCCGCAACATTTTGTATTTCACTTGGAACAATTATCTTTGTTGAATTACCTTCCGCAAGAGCTTTTAAGGCCTCAAAACCTTGCATGGTTACATAAGCAGGACTTGGATTTGCTTTGTTAATAAGATTAATCGCTTGGCTTTCACCTTCGGCAGTTGCAATAAGTGCAGCTTGTTCAGCCTCTGCCTCCAAAATTTTTGCTTGTTTATCTGCCTCAGCTCTTAAAATTTTTGCTTGCTTTTCACCTTCGGCCACAAGAATGCTTGATTTCTTTTCACCTTCAGCACGAAGAATTTGCTCTCGACGCTCTCTTTCTGCACGCATTTGTTTTTCCATTGCGTCCTGAATATCTTTTGGAGGGAGGATATTTTTAAGTTCCACACGATTAATTTTTATTCCCCAAGCATCCGTTGCTTCATCAAGAATAACCCTCATTTTTGTATTAACGGTATCCCTTGATGTTAAAGTTTCATCAAGTTCAAGTTCACCCACAATATTTCTTAAAGTGGTTGCTGTGAGATTTTCAATCGCTTTGATAGGCGAATCTACACCATAAGAAAATAATTTTGCATCGGTAATTTGAAAATATACCACTGTGTCTATTTGCATAGTAACGTTATCTTTTGTAATTACTGGCTGTGGTTTGAAATCAGCAACAATTTCCTTTAATGAAATAGGCTTGCTTGCCCTATCAAAAAATGGAATAATAAGATGTATCCCTGTTTCCAAGGTCTTACAATATTTTCCAAGACGTTCTACAACGACTGCATTTGCCTGTCTAACAATTCTAATTGAAAATCCAAGTGCAACTAAAATTAAAACTCCAAAAACTATAAGAACAATTCCCCATGCTGGCATATTATTTATCCTCCTTCAAAACTTTTTCAACAATCAACTTATTTCCATCAACTTTAACGACTTTAACAACACTGTCAGTTTCTATTACACCATTGTCTTTATCTATCGCACTCCAAACAACTCCGCTTACCTTTACCGTTCCATTTGTTTCAAAATCGCAACCAGAAAGCATTCTAAGTTGTTTGCCAATAAGAGCATCTGTATTACTTTTAAAATTGGCATTTCTCAGTAGGTATTTCTTGGTTATAGGTCTTAACATGAAAATGAATAAACAAGACAAAACCACAAATAAAACAACTTGAATTACCCAGTATACACCGCCAATCGCGGATAATATAAATGGAATCACAGCACCAGCAGTAAACCAAATTGAAGTCATATCTAAGGTAATAAATTCAACAATTGCGGTTACAACCACGATTCCGAGCCAAACCCAAAACATAAAATCCATTTTAATCCCCCTATTTTTATACTTAATATTATATGTAAATATAAAGAAAAAGTCAACTAAATTTTAGTTGACTATTTTGCTATTAAGTTTGCTGAAATTATTCCATTAGTAGAAATATCAATAAAATGTGTACTTCCAGAATAATCATTTACATACATTGGATTTTCAAATTGTCCTTCGGTAATAAAGTCTAATTTCAATTTTTCATTCAGTGTTTCGTATGGCTTTTCATTTGCATCCTTTAATACAAGAAGAAATTTATATTTACTTTCAAATTGGAAATTGACATTTCCACTTACGCTGTCGATAACATTCTGGGAATTAATATTGGTCACAAATGTTAAATTAATATTTCCAGTCTCGGTTGTGTAATAATGTTTTTGATTTGAATTATCGTCAGAGATAATTGCATTTATATTACCACCCTTTGTCTTAAGCCAGCTTGCATTAATTAATCCAGAATTATTTTTACCCACCGTAATGTTGCCGTTCGTGGTTTCTATGTTTACCTGACCTGCAGTTTTATCAATCACAATGTTGCTGTCTTTCATATTAAGTAAACTTACATCACCAAGGATTTCTCCCACTTTAATATTGGCATTGTTGATTTTTTCACTTGTTTCATTGCCATCAAAATCGCCATGCACTTTTGTAATTTCAATACTGCCGTTGTGTGCAACAAAAGATAGCGACGCATTAATATCATTTGCTTTAAACGCACCATCACCAACGTTCAGTTCAAACTTCTTCTTTAACTCACCTTCATGATTGGTATAAGCAAAATCTTGAAGTGTAATACGGCCATTTGAAGTTGTCATTTTAATGTTATCTGAAACATTAAGTTGTGCAATATCCGTCGAAAAAGAACCTGAGCCTGTGGTAACAAAAAGATTTGAGAATGTGGATTCAATATCTTTTGTCAATCTGACGTTTCCCCCTTCCGTCATAATTGAAAGATTTTCAATATTGAAAGAAGGTTTAAACTCTTTTGCGGTTATTTCCGACCCAACAATAACAGGGCCAGTTGTGGTTGTTATATTAAAATTGGTATGAGAAAAATCATAATTGCTGTTCTTTGAAACCCTGATTGCGATTTGCATATCATAGTTAAAATTCAAGAAACCTTGTGGCTCATTTACCACAATATTCAGCACATCACCTTCTCGGGTAATCTTGTATGAATAATCAACATTGTCCGACCACTTTGCAAAACCACTTGCTTTATTAACTAAAACAATACTATCTTTTTCTTCTTTAGTGCTTTTAAACACTGTCACTTTTGATGTCTTACAATTGATGTTTATTGAGGAAAAATCATTAAAAGCCAACGGAGTTATGGTAGGATTTTCGGTATTTTCATTTTCCTTTATATCCGACACAACATATTGGTCCGAATATGTGTAAAATTGATAGCCAAGGATCACCTTTTTTGGAGAAAAAGTCATAATACAAACAATTATGAAAAATGCTGCAACAAGAATTAAAATCAGCATCAAAAGGTAAAAACCAAAGCCTTTTGTCATTCTTCTCTCGCTTTTTGCCATACCGCCTCCTATTTTTTTGATTATTATAACATAAATCTACACATTTTTCAAGTCTAATCTAATATCGCCTTAATACGACGAATCCCGCTTGAACTTGATTCTTCTTTTAAGATTTTAAAATGGTGAAGTTCACTGGTGTTTTCAGCATGAGGGCCCCCGCAAATTTCTTTACTCACATCCCCAATTGTGTATACCTTCACTTCATCACCATACTTGTTGGTAAATATTCCAAGAGCACCACTTGCTTTTGCCTTATCGACTGTCATAATTTCGCATGTTACAGGGATACCTTGTTTGATTACGCTGTTTACAAAATTTTCAAGTTTTTCAAGTTCTTCCGCCGTCATCTTATGGTCAAGATTGAAATCGAAACGAAGTCTTTCTGGAGTGATATTTGACCCTCTTTGATAAACATCCTCACCAAACATATTACGAAGCCCTGCAAGCATGATATGAGTTGCTGTGTGAAGCCTTGCACTCTCTTTTGAGCCATCTGCAAGCCCACCTTTAAATTGCCCTGCTGATGCTTGACGGGACTTTTCCTGATGTTCTTCAAATTTCTCATTGAAACCTTTCTCGTCCACACCATAACCTCGCTCCAACGCAAGTTCTTTTGTAAGTTCAATAGGAAATCCAAAAGTATCATAAAGTCTAAAAGCCGCCTTGCCAGAGATGATATTCTCAACAACCTCTCCTTCCTTGGCAAACTCTTTATGTCTTTCGATTCCTTTTATTGTTTTCTCAAACTCACGATGTCCTTCTTCAAGAGCCTTAGAGAATCTTTCAACCTCTTTAATAAGTTCTTCTTTAATTTTTGCACGGTTTGCTTTTATATCTTCATAATCTCTGCCATATTCATCGACATAAATATCAACAATGTCAGCAAAATATTTAACATCAAAACCAATATTTCTTGCACAGTTTACACTGCGTCTTATAAATCTGCGTAGGATGTATCCTTGTCCCACATTGGAAGGAAGCACTCCTCTCTCATCCCCCAAAATGAAACTGGAAGAACGAAGATGGTCAGTGATAACGCGGTAAGAACGTTTTGCTTTCTCACTCTCAAGATATTTGATTTGAGCTTTACTTTCAATAAAGTCGATAACTTTTTTAAGGCACCCTGTATCATAAACACTCTTGCTGCCATTCAACACTGCAATGGTTCTTTCAAGCCCCATGCCTGTATCGATATTTGGGCGAGCAAGTTTTTCAGCCTTTCCCCCCGCACTTGCAACATTATATTGCATAAACACGTCATTCCAAATTTCCAAATAACGTCCGCAGTCACAATCTGGGCCACAAGCCTTGCCACAAGGCTGTTTATCAGTTATATAAAACATCTCAGTATCCGGTCCACAAGGTCCAACACCGCCGCCAAGTGCCCACCAGTTATTCTCTTTTGGAAGGTAAAATATATTCTCCTTTTTAACACCACATTTAAGCCATGCGTTTGCGGCAACTTCATCACGAGGAGAAACCTCGTTGCCTTCAAACACGCTTACAGCAAGGCGGTCAATAGGAATGCCAAGATACTGCTTGCTTGTCAAAAACTCAAAAGAGAGTGCAACCATTTCCTCCTTAGGACATGAGCCAAGATACCAATTTCCAAGCATTTCAAAAAAAGTAAGGTGGCTGTCATCGCCAACTTCATCGATGTCACTTGTCCTTATACAGCGTTGAACATCAAAGATCTTTTCGCCTGCTGGATGTTTTTCTCCAAGAAGGTAGGGCACCAGTGGATGCATCCCCGCTGTTGTAAAAAGTACGGTTGGATCATTCTCTGGAATAATAGAATATCCCGGAATACGTTTAAAGCCATGTTTTTCAAAAAATTTGAACCAAAGTTCTTTCATCTGTCTGTCTGTTTTCATAAATATCTCCGCTAATAATATAACACATATGTTATCACTTTTGCAATTAATTTGGGTTTAATAACGTGTCGCTTTTAAATAAAGGCCATTGGGTATCATAGTTACTCCGGCATAACTGCGGTCCCCTGTTTCAAGTGCCTTCACGGCACTATCCACGGTTAACCTTCCCCGGCCAATGTCCACAAGTGTGCCCACAATAATACGCACCATATTGTAAAGGAAGCCACTACCCTCTATTTCAAAATATATTACATCTTTTTTCTTTGTAATATTTAAAGAATAAATGGTGCGAGTAAAATCGTTTGTAATTGCCTGTGATGAGCAGTATCCTTTAAAATTGTGCTCACCCAAAAATATTTTACTAGCCTCTTGCATTTTTCCAAGGTCAAGCGGATATTTTTCACTGGCCATATATTTTGCTTGCAACGCTTTCTTTTCTTCCCCAATATAGACGCAGTATTGATATGTTTTACTTTTAATAGAAAATCTTGCGTGAAAATCATCCTCAACATAACAGGCTTTTTTGACTGCAATATCATCAGGAAGAAGACTGTTAAGCACGTCCGCAAGTTTTGAGATTGGAATTGGCACATTTATATCAAAGTGAGCAGTCTGTGCAAGAGCATGTACCCCAGCATCTGTACGCCCACTTGCAAAAACTTCGGTCACAGTTCCTGTTATCTTTTCAATTGCCTTTTCAAGTTCACCTTGGACAGTTTTAAACTGTGGCTGCTTCTGCCAACCATAATAGCTACTTCCATCATATTCAATTGTTAAAAGGACTCGTTTCATGTTTATATTATATATTTTTATATAAATAAAAACAAATAAAACATCTTCAAATCCCTATTTTTCTTTGACTAAGGCCCGCTTCACGCTGTATAATCTAACCTAGGAGAAAACAATGAAAAAAATACTTGATGGTTGCAGCGCAACCGCTCAAATTGCATATAAACTTTCCGAGGTGATTCCTATCTATCCAATAACTCCCTCCACACCAATGGCAGAATATTGCTCTGCACAAAATGCCAAAGGAGTCAAAAACTTATATGGCAAAGAAATAAAGATGATTGAAATGCAGTCAGAGGCTGGCGTAGCAGGCACACTGCATGGTGCGTTAATTTCTGGTGCGCTTGCCACCACCTTCACAGCAAGCCAAGGTCTGCTTTTGATGATTCCAAACCTATACAAAATTGTGGGCGAGGGTCTTCCAGCCGTCATACATGTTGCCTCAAGAACGGTTGCAAGCCATGCACTCAACATCTTTGGAGACCACTCTGATGTTATGGCAACCCGCATGACAGGTGTAACCATGCTTGCTTCAACATCGGTGCAAGAATGTCAGGACATGGCCATCGCTGCACATATGCTTGCATATAAATCAGGTAATCCTGTGCTTCACTTTTTTGATGGCTTCAGAACCAGCCATGAAATACAAAAAATTGATGTTGTTGATGAAGAATCACTTCTTCGTCTAGTTCCGCACAGCCTTATAGAAGAGTCAAGCTATGACAACCGTGCCCTTTCCCCTGATAGCCCAGCTCAGTTTGGCACGGCACAAAACCCTGACGTATTCTTTCAAAATCGTGAAGCAAGCGAAGGGAAGGTTCGTGCAATTCCAAGCATAGCAGAAAAGGTGTTTGAAATAATTAAACAAGAAACAGGACGCGAATATCACGCATTTGAATATTATGGCGATAAAAATGCAGAAAACGTTATTGTCGTAATGGGCAGTGCTTACAATGTTATAAAGGAATATTTAAAAAATACCAACAATAAAAAAACCGGCGTAATTAACGTCAGACTTTATCGTCCATTCAACCATGAAAGTTTTTTGAGTGTGCTTCCAACAACAGTCAAAAAGATAAGCGTGCTTGATAGAACAAAAGAAGATGGTGCAATCGCTCCACTTGCTCTTGATGTAATAAGCGTTGTACAAAAGCATAAAAATGGAATCTCAGTCGTGGGTGGCCGCTATGGATTAGGTGGAAAAGATTTTACTCCTGCCTGCGTGGAGGCAGTTGTCGATAATATCCAATCAAATCAGCCAAAAGACAACTTTACAGTGGGTATAAACGATGACCTGTATGGCTCTTCCCTTGCTATGACAAACAAATTTCATCCTGCAAATGCACTTGAAATAAAGATATTCGGACTTGGCTCTGATGGCTCTGTATCAGCAAGCAAATCTACTATAAAAATACTTGGCGAAAGTTATAATAAATATGTACAAGGGTATTTTGAGTATGACTCCAAAAAATCAGGAAGCCTAACGGTGTCTCACCTGCGTATAAGTGAGGAGGAAATTCTTAGCAGTTACCTTCTTCAAGAAAGTGACTATATCTCAATAGGAAATTTCTCATTTGTTCATAAATATGACTGCCTTGCAGGATTAAAACAAAATGGAATTGTTATCATAAACTCAATCTTTGATAGCAGCGAGGTTGATAAGGTTCTTCCAGAGAGTTATGTCAAAACTTTGAAAGAGAAAAACGCTAAACTTTTTATCATAAATGGTCATGACATTGCAAACAAGAATGGTCTTGGCGAAAAAATCAATATCATAATGCAAATGGCACTGTTTAAAGCAACAGGACTTCTGAGCGTACAAGACGCCGAAATGTATATGACCAAGGAAATCACTAAAACATTTTCCCGTAAGGGCGAAGCAGTGGTAAACAAAAACCTCCAAGCAATGAAGGATGCCGAAAATGCACTTGTTGAAATCAATGTACACTCCCTCACTGGTGTGCCTTCAAAACGCCGTGACAGTGGCAGTGGAAAATTCTATGAGAACATTTTCAAACCTATCACAAACAGGTATGGCGACAGTATTCCAGTATCAAAATTTAGTGCAAATGGAGTTGTCCCAACAGGAACCGCCGCTTTTGAAAAGAGAAACATTGCAGCAAAACTCCCAAAGTGGATAAAAGAAAATTGCGTGCAATGTGGCCAGTGCGTGCTCGCTTGCCCGCACTCTGCACTGCGTGCTGTGCTGGTTGAATGTGAAAAAGCTGAAGATAATAAGGATATTTTTGCAAGTGCCATGGGCATAAAGGATGCTATATATAAAATACAACTATCTCCTGAGGACTGCACAGGTTGTGGCGTTTGTGCCAATACCTGCCCTGCTCTTAAAAAAGCCTTGCAAATGGTGGAGGCCGAAGAAATACTTGAAAGTGAACGCGAAAAATATAATTACACATTAACCCTGCCAAAACTTAAACAAAATCTGTTTAGTGACGATTTTGCCAAAGGATGCCAATTTAAAGACAGTTACTTTGAATTTCCGGGTGCTTGTGGCGGATGTGGAGAAACGCCATATATCAAACTTGCAACAATGCTGTTTGGCAATAAAATGTTAATTGCCAACGCAACGGGTTGTTCAAGTATATATGCAGGCTCCTACCCTTCCTGTCCTTTCACAAAAGATTGTGAAGGCAATGGTCCCGCTTGGGCCAATAGCTTATTTGAGGACAACGCAGAATTTGGACTCGGTATCAAACTGGGGAGCTGCTATCACAGCGATAAAGAACGCTCTGTCTGGATTATCGGCGGTGATGGATGGGCATATGACATCGGCTTTGGTGGACTTGACCATGTGCTTGCAAGTGGAGAAAATGTAAACATTCTTGTGCTTGATAATGAAAGTTATTCCAACACAGGCGGCCAAAGCAGCAAATCAACGCCAATGGGTGCAAGCGTAAAACTTAATGATGGCGGAAAAGCAACACATAAAAAGAATCTTGGCCAAATTGCAATGGGATATCCAAATGTCTATGTCGCACAAGTTGCTATTGGTGCAAACATGACACAGTGTATCAAAGCCTTCAAAGAGGCTGAAAAGCATAACGGACCAAGTTTAATACTTGCGTACTCAACCTGTATCAATCAAGGATTCAATCTTTCAAACACAATGGGCGAGATGAAAAAAGCGGTTGAATGTGGATACTGGCCACTCTACCGCTACAACCCTACCGAAAAGAAACTTTACCTTGAAAGCAATATGAATGAAGAGGCTTACACCGACTTCTTGCGTGGCGAACGCCGATATGCAATCACAATGGAAGATAGCAACAAGGCGGAACTCATCGAGCAAAACAAAGCCTATGCAATCGAGCAATATCAAAACTTAAAATCACAAAGTGAAAGCAAATAAACAGGTGTCAAAGCTCTATCAGTTTTAAATCAAACAAAAAATCTCAGATAAAATTAAGAGTTATGGAAAAATTAGGCATGCAATATGAAGGCACATTGATAAGTTATGATTTACAACGAGATGGCACTTTGTATGATGCCAAAATGTACTCAATAATTAAACGTAAAGAGAAAAAATAAAAAACATATAGGAATAAAAAAGACTTGAAAAAATCTTCAAGTCTTTTTTATTTTTAAGATTTAATTAACTAGGTCATTATTTTCACATATTATATTTGCTTAAAAATTTATCCACCCTCTTTTCATATGTCTTTGGGTCTGTTGGATAACTCATTGCATGTTCTGCCCCTTTTGCAATGTATACTTCTCTTCGATCTTCAGGAACGGCCTCCGAAAGACGATAAACCATTTCCGTTGGCACAAAAGTATCATTCTCACCATGTATAAACATAATTGGAATAGACGCTTTTTTAAGTTGCTTAATTCCATCCGCAGCTTTCATATCAAAATTTTTTGTACGTTTGACATAACCTGCAAAAAGGTTCATTAAAAATTTACCACGCATATGACTATGTGTTGATAAAACAAATGAAAACTGTCTATAAACATTATCAAAAGCACAGTCTGATATTGCACAAACAACATTACTTGGAAGTTTTTCTCCCAAAGCCATACACACGGCTGCTCCACCCATTGACAAGCCGAACAACACAATCTTTATATCTTTATTTTGCTTATTTAAAACTTCTATCCAATTGAGTATATCCAGCCTGTCCAGCCATCCCATACCAACCATATCGCCTTCGCTTTTGCCATGCCCTCGACATTCAACTGCAAGCAAATTATAGCCTCGTTTATAAAACAACCTTGCATAATTATAAGTCTCTCGATAGGTGCCGCCATAACCATGAACAAGTATCACCGTCTTACTGCTTGTCCCATTTTTTAAATAATGTCCATAAAGTTTTAGTCCGTCATTACTAGTCACGGTTAAAGTTTCAAATTTTTCATCATCCCACCATTCAAGATCAATCATATATTTATCAATATTATCTTTTAAATTTTTATTGGCTCTTTTTTTTACAATGCTCTTTCTTGACATTGCTGTATTAAAGCAAATTTGACCAATGAGAACATATACAGCTAAAACAAGTAGGACCAAAACCAACAAGCTTAAAATAATAATCGAAACAATTTTCATAAACCTTCCTTATTCAACAATCGCCTTGACACTTTCACCGCTCTCTGCATCTTGATAAGTAAGCCAATAGCCAAAACCTTCCTTGTGTGACTGATCAAGCGGGAACCATACAGGATAACCTGAAAGTTGTTTAGGCGGATTTTTTTGATAGATTCCCGGCACACCATAACAAAGATATTTAAGTTTGCCTTCTTCATACATCATACCAAAAACATAGTAATCTCCACCTTCTTCAAACTCCACTTTTACCCATTTTGAATTAGGAAACATTTGTTGGAGATACTCCTCAGGTGGATTTTTATCAAAAAGATTGCTAATTTGTGGCTCGATTTCATTAAAAAAGCTTGGATTTTTAATTTCTTCACTTTCTTGTTTATCATCAATCTCAGGTTCGATTGCGCCATGGCTTTCGTTGCCTTCTTGAAATGAACGTGCTTTACAGTTCGCATAAAAATATTCGCGATATTTACACTTGCTGCAATTATGACCTTCTATCTCATCTTCAATAGCATTATCGATTTCTTTTTGAAGTTCTTCATCGTATTCAATGCCATGCTCATCCAAAACATTTTCCACTTCTTGAGCAGTTTTTACCTCTTGAAGAGAATTTATAACCGCACCAAAAACCTCCTCCGCATTAACTTCTCCCTCGCTGCTGCCATATAGTATTGGCTCACTTTCCCCGCCAAAAAAGTTGACAACGGCACATGAAAAACTGTCTGGAAGCGAACAATTCAGACTTGTAAAAGAATAAAGCATGCTGGAACTTTTAGTCAAACCAGCCTTAACCACCTTTCCATTTGAATAGAGGCCCAAACTTATTATACCGCTTGGTTCAGATTTAAAATTATATAATCTGAGTCTACCTTTTAAATCTTCTCCTTCTTCTTCCAACGATAAAACCGCTTTTTTGTTATTATTGCCACTCAAAACAATGCTTTTCTTTGACATTCTACTTTCTCCCCTTATTTTAAGTATACTAACAAGTTTTTGAAAATGACCCAAGATAAAAGGAGAAAAATAAAGAAAAAAATCAAAATATGTTGAAATTAACCATAGGCATAAATAAAAAAGTGGCAATGCCACTTTTTTAATTTTGTATTTGTTTTAAAATCTTACGTGCAATTTCTTTTGCATTAAAGCCTGCTTTCGTATAAACAATGTCGCCTTTCCCGCTCTTTTGATATCCTTCTACCCCAATAAACAGCCCATCTCTTCCAATATATTTATACCAAGCACAATCATTTGAGGCTTCAATAGCCACATGCAATTTTGCATTATTTTGAAGTACTTTGGCCTTATAAGCTGATGGTTGTTTATCGAAAATATTCATACTTGGCACTGATACCACACTGACAGACAGCGACTTAAGCTCATTTGCCACTTCCAAGGCAAGAGGCACTTCGCTTCCACTTGCCATTATAACAACGTCAGCATCCTTGTTTGTGCCCTTCACAATATAAGCCCCATTCGATGCATCCTTGTATGAAGTTCCCTCAACATAAGGCACATTTTGTCTAGTAAGGCAGAAGGCTGTTGGACCGGTTTTAGATAACGCAACATGATAACCTGCTAAAAGTTCCTTTGCATCACATGGCCTAAACACATTTAGCCCAATAATAGAACGTAATGTTGCAAGTTGCTCTATTGGCTGATGAGATGGGCCATCCTGACCTATCAAAATGCTGTCATGGGTAAAGAAATACATTACACCGAGCTTCATAAGTGCAGACATACGAATTGCTGGCAGCATATAATTTGAAAAAGCCAAAAAGGTTGAACAGAATGGAATGTAATCTTCGTAAAGGGCAATGCCGTTACAAATCGCCCCCATTGCATGCTCACGTACTCCAAAGTGGATGTTCCTTCCACGACGATTACCCGCAGAATAATTGCTTCCATTTTCAATAAATGCCCGTGTTGATGGAGCAACATCTGCTGTTCCGCCAACAACTTGTGAAAGTTTATCGGCGAGTTCATTTAAAACAACATTATTGACATCACGAGTGCTGAGTCCTTCTAATTTATATACATTCTTTTCAAGTTTTTCAACTTCAAACTTCTTGCGATCAAAATACTGAAGGAACTGCTTGTATAGTTCAGGATTTGAGTTGGAATAAACGGCAAGTTCTTGATTCCAAGTCTCATGATTGAGTTTGCCACGTCTTGCACTCGCCATACACCAATCTCGAACATCATTTGGCACATAGAAGCTTTCATGTACGCCCAGTTTTTCATTAAACACTTTTATCTGTTCAGAGTTAAGTGCCATTCCGTGAATGGCAGATGTTCCTTCTTTGTCGGTTCCTATGCCAATAGTTGTCTTAAAAATAATAATTACTGGTTTATCAGATTTCTTTGCCCTTGCAATTGCATGAGAGCAAGACTTAAAATCATTCCCCTTCTTTACTCGAATAACATTCCAGCCCATTGCTTTAAATTTCTTTGCAACATTTTCACGATTTGCAAGGGAAAGGTTACCGTCTATTGTCACATCATTACTGTCATACATTAAAATGAGTTTCTTAAGATTTAAGTTTCCTGCAAGGCTGCATGCTTCCAGTGAAACACCTTCCATAAGGTCCCCATCTCCCGCAAGACAATAAGTGTAATTGTTCATGATTGGAAAACCAACAGAATTAAATCTTTCCGCCATCATTGTTTCAGCAATAGCCATACCAACAGCATTAGCCACTCCCTGCCCAAGAGGGCCAGTAGAAACTTCTACTCCATCAGTCAGTTTATATTCAGGATGACCCGGGGT
Organism: uncultured Christensenella sp.; assembly: GCA_948466185.1. Classification (GTDB taxonomy): domain Bacteria; phylum Bacillota; class Clostridia; order Christensenellales; family UBA1242; genus Caccovivens. Next base: position 51,547 of record CAOJZM010000002.1, on the reverse strand, counting down.
GCGAGAACCATATTTTCTTAGCTCCCTTAAGTCTTGAATATTTACGTCAAAACCAAATAGAGATAAAAGCGTATAATATAAACCACACGCATGTCCGGCGGATAAAACAAATCTATCACGATTTAAAAAGTCTGTATCAGACACATCAAAATTATAATGGTCTTTAAATAAAGCAAGTAAAATTGAAGAAGCCCCAAGCGCAGCACCTGTATGACCACTTCCAGCATTTGAGATTGATTGTGCAGTGATTGATTTGACGTAATTTAAAGTTTTTTCAGCTATGTTCATTTTTTTCTCCTTAATTAAAATTTTTTTAATGCTTCATTAACATCCAACTTGGAAAGTTCTATAACCTGATGGCAATTGTCCATTAAATACATATTACGATTATCATAAGAAAGTAAATTGATTTTATCTTTATCACTTAATAAACTTGCAGGTAGTTTTATATAATATAGTTTTATTCTTTCAAATAGACTTTTATTTCTTTTATATATATCAAAATTGGTATTCACAATTAAATTTTCTTTAACTAAGCAGTTTTCCAAACAAACTTTTTCCTGTTTTTCCAAATAGTCGATACTTTGTGCAGAAGTCAACTCGGTATTTAAAAGCTTTTCAGCAATATAACTCTCACAATTTATAAAGGTTTTGTCAAGCTTCCTTGCCAATTTCTGTGCAAACATCTTGCCAAATTCACCGTTTAAGCAAATGATAACTAAGGTATTTGGAAATGATTTCATGTAAATATATTACCATAAAAATTTTTTTTATCAAATTATATTAACAACTTTTTTGAGTAACTTTATTATTTTTATTTTCTACTTTTATACCCCATACAAGTATAAGGGTTATAACAGTTATGACAACCAGAAGCGGAAGATCTATTTTAATATTTCCTTTACTTGTCGAAATCAAAAGATTATTGTTCTCATCAACGCTCATTGCAATGCTGCCCAATTTCGATGTAGATTTGATTTCCGCACCAACATTTTCCAGCCTTCCCAAAGTTTCTACCTTTGGGAAATCATATTGATTTTCTTCAGAGACACTTATAACCGCATAGGTAGGCTGAACGTAATTCAAAAATTCGAGGCTGGTAGAGGTATTGGAGCCATGATGGCCAACCTTAAGTACATCTGCGTGTAACTTGGCTTTATAGGCATTAATAACCTCCTTCTCTGCCTCACTTTCCCCATCCCCTGTCAGCAAAAACTTTCTAGTTTGATATGTAACCATTATCATCGGGCTGTAATTATTGCTGTTTGAATAAACATTTTCTTTTGGAGAAAGAAACTCCACACAAAAGTCAGAATTATACAGCTTAACGCCTCTTTCTGTGTAATGAATTTCACAGTTAGGCTCATCATAAACTGCCATGATTGCATTATTATAGGTTTCTGTTGTTGAAGTTTTATAGTTTTTAGGATTTCCAAATATCAAAACTTCATCTTTGCTTAAAACCTTAGGTCTATAAACATTGTTTACCTGAAAGGCATCCAAAACCTTCTTTCCTTTCCCAACATGATCTGCATCTTGGTGCGTAAAAACGAGATGGTCAATATCATCTATATTTTCATATCCAAATAAATCAGTAAGATAAGGGAGCAACGTGTTATCGCTGCTATCTGGACCGCAGTCAATAAGCATTGTTTCATTATTTGGTAGTCTTATAAAAATGCTATCCCCCAAACCAACATCAATGAAATGAATTTCAAACGGATATTTAACAAAGTTCTTTATCGCGGCGGCAGTTTTGAAATAGTCAAGGCCACCACCCAAGAAAAATGTTAAAAAGAAAGCAAATAAAATTACGGCGGATAGAATCGCCCTAACCGCCAAATAATTTGTTTGGAATACATGCTTTTTCTTTCGTACCAATTTCAATTACCTTATTATTTTTATATCATTTGGAAACTTTTTAAATTTTTTGCGACGTTTCTTTTTAAACAGTTGGATAATTTGTGGCATAACATCAATTGCTGCTTTATATCCTTCTTCAATCATTTCATCCATGCCTTCTGTCTTGGTAGATTTAAAACGTTTCGTCTCAGGTGCCACCATGACATCTGCGTTAATATATCCTCTTACAGCGTTACTCTGCATAAGTATTCTAATTGAACACATTACAACATCTGAAAGCTTACTTGAATCAGTACCATAAAGCCTAGATTTATTTACATCCACCGAAACCACATAGTCACACCCCATCATGAGTGGAATATCTGTCGGAATTGTATCTTGAAGGCCACCATCACAAAGGAGCATACCATTAAACGCAACTGGGTGAAAAACCGCTGGAACGGCACAACTGCCTTGCACAGCTTTTGCAAGGTTACCCTTGGTGATACAAACCTCCTTAGTAGAAATAATATCAACTGCAACTGCAGCAAAAGGAGTTTTTAAATCTTCAATATTTATATCTCCCAAACTGTTTTTAACAATGTCACCAATTCCATCAGTTCTTGAAGGCGTAAATGGAATCTTGCTTGTCCTTATATCTTTTTCACGAATATTTTTTGCAACATCATACATTTCTTTAAAGGAATAGCCCGCCGCATAAAATGCACCCATAATACTGCCCGCACTTGTACCGGCCACGTAATCAAATTTCAGACCAAATTCTTCAAAAGCTTTAACCACACCAAGATGAGTAAACCCTCTTGCACCGCCCCCACCAAAAGCAATTCCAATTTTAACTCTACCCCGATTAAAAATCATATTTACCTCTTGATTATAGTATATCAAAAAGATAGCAAAAATAAAAATTAAACACAAAAGAAAACAAATTCTTTTTTGTTAAAAAATCTAAGTTAAAATTTAAATATACAAAAAAACACCCGCGGGTGCTTTCCCATTTTGGTAGAGCGAAAGGTGTACAAATCGAAACATACTGTTTGCTTATTTTGAATTTCCACTGTTTTTTCTTATGAAGAGGTCTTTAAAATCCGAATAATAAACTTTAATAACTCTTTTGGGTTGTAATGGAGTTTTACAAACAAATTGATTACCGCCCGGCGAGGTTTGTTCAAAATGTGACTTTTCAAAACAATAAATATATCCAAAATCATCTTTATCAATATACGTTTGGTCGTATAAAACACCGCACCACCTATTGTCTATCACAGATGCTGACCACGAAAAGTGTTCGCTTGGTAGTTTACGAAAAGCGAATAAGATTGAAAACAATATATTATCACTTCCATAAATAGCATTCTGTTCATTTTCCACAGCATGAGTTTCGCAATGAGCCTGCTGGGGCTTGCATACATCAAAAAGCGTATGACTACCATGATAAATATAGTCATCTTTTAAACTTAACAATTCTTCTTTTGATAAATTCTCTACTTTGACCTTTTTCATTAGTATGATTTTACAATAAAATTTATGGAAAAGCAAGAAAAAGTCTAAATCAAGTGATTCGATTTAGCCTATTCTATTATTTTTAATTTCCTAGTCGAAATTTTTCGATATGAGAATCATGTTGTTATCTTCATCATACACACCCATTTCATAGCCGTAATCAACTTCTCTAAGGTCAAGGAAAATGTTCTTTTTATCCTTTATCAATTTTTGACGCATTTTCTTTACTTTGTCTAAACTATCATAACGAAACTTATATAGATTTGTAGATGGGGTGTATTTTTTAAAGCCAGGAATATCTTTCTTGGTAAAATCATAAGTTACTAGCATCATTTTAGCAGCACCATTGCTTAATTGAATCCAAGATACAGGCTCATATTCACAAAAATCGATTTTAAACCCAAGATACTTTGTATAAAAATCTGCCGCCTTTTGCACATCTTTAACAACAAGTTCAATAACAATATCCATCTTGTTCAACCTCTATATTTATATAATATCATATAACAATAAAAAATCAAAAAGAAAAAGTCTAAATCAAAATTTGATTTAGACTTTTTTTGGTAGCCTCTAGGGGAATCACTCCGCTTTATAGGCAGGGCTCCGCTTGTAGAACGCTATCATGCCGGGGCAGGCAAACGCAATACTATTGCCTTTGCTTCTCCGCCCGTTCGATTCCCCTCGCCCTTCGCTCGTATTGCTACCGCAATAAAGCTGCTACAAAAAAAACACCTTCCGGTGTTTTTTATGGTAGCCTCTAGGGGAATCGAACCCCTGATTCAGCCGTGAGAGGGCTGCGTCTTAGCCGCTTGACCAAGAGGCCATATCTTTAATATGCTTTATTATAATAACAAAAACCAGCAAAAAAATCAAGGGAATTTCATATATTTTTTTTACCTATTGAAAAAAGCAAGAAACAATTGATAATTTATTTGTTTTATACTATAATTTGTATAAGGAAGGAAAAACTATGAATGGTATTTTTTATTTCAGTTCAACAGGTAACAGCTTATATATAGCCCAAAAAGTAAAAGAAAAATTTGGTGGAGAAATCATATATATTCCAAAGTATCATGGCAATGGAAGCGAATACGAAAAGCTTTTTATTGTCACCCCTATTTACTCATATGGTATGCCTACTTTTGTTTATGACCTGCTGCCGAAACTAGACAAAGAAAGGCCTTTGTTTGTTATTCAAAACTATGGCGGAATGGTTGGCGGGGCAGATTACCTTCTTTATACCTATGCTAAGAAACATGGGCTAAACATAAAATCCGTATTTACAATCAAAATGCCAGAAAATTTTACACTCACTTTTTCTGTTCCAAGGTTTTATTTAAAAAGCACTTTAAAAAAAAGTGATGGGAATATTGCGAGTGTACTTAATCAAATCGAGCTAGGGAAATTTAAGTTGCCCAAGAAAAAGAAAACAAAGGAAGAAAAATATCTTAAGAACAAATCAAATTGGCATATCATTGGGGAAAGATTTCATACAAATGAAAATTGCGTAAAATGCCAAAAATGTGTTTCACTCTGCCCTGTTGGTAATATTTCATTAAAAGATGGCAAAATCGTTTTTGGAGACAAATGCGTTGCTTGCCTCGGTTGCTATCATAGATGTCCTAAAAAAGCAATTGTTTACTTAAACAAGAAGAAAAAATCAAGATACATCAATCCTAAAATCAATGAAAACGATATCGGAAAAGATAATAAATAAAAACATTTTAAGAAGTTGGTATTAAAATAAAAAGATGGCAAATTTACCATCTTTTTTCTTTTAATAGTTTTAATTATTAACCAACATTAACGTCATCGGTTTCATCTTTAATTACCACTGGCATAACTCCACGGTAGGCCCGAACACCTGTACCCGCTGGAATAAGTTTACCAATAATAACATTCTCTTTAAGTCCAAGAAGGTGGTCCACCTTACCTTTAACAGCAGCGTCAGTAAGAGTTCTTGAAGTCTCTTGGAAGGAAGCAGCAGAAAGGAAGGATTCAGTTGAAAGAGATGCCTTTGTGATACCAAGAAGGATTCTCTTAACAGTGGCAGGAACACCGCCCTCTTGTAAGATTCTTTCGTTCTCTTCGTCACACTTGTAAACATCAACAACTTCGCCAGGAAGAAGGTTTGTATCCCCACTAGACTCAACCTTAACTTTTTTAAGCATTTGTCTTACAATGATCTCAACGTGTTTATCATTAACTTTAACCTCTTGTCCACGATAGGTTGCAATAACTTGTGTAAGAAGATAGTCTTGAAGACCTTTAACACCCGCCATACGAAGAAGATCAGGAGGATTAATAGCACCAGCTGTAAGTTGACTACCTGGCTCAACAGTGTCCCCTTGCTTTACTGCAAGCACCGCAGGTTTCTTTGCTTCATACACAACATCACCTTCACGAGAAGCAACAGTGATATAATAGTATTTAGGATCTTGTTTGATTGACACCTTACCAGCAACTTCGCTAAGTAAGCACTCTCCTTTTGGCTTACGTGCTTCAAAGATTTCTTCGACACGAGGGAGACCTTGGGTAATATCAAGAGCGGCAGCAATACCACCAGTGTGGAAAGTTCTCATTGTAAGCTGTGTACCAGGCTCACCAATACTTTGAGCGGCCACCGTACCAACAGCCTCACCAATTGTAACCATATTTTTACCAGCCAAATCTCTTCCATAACATTTTGCACAAACGCCATGTTTGCAACGGCAGGTAAGAAGGCTTCTGATTTGAACTTTTGTTATTCCAGCATTAACAACTTCAAATGATTGCTCTTCCGAAATCATTGTGTTTGCAGGAACAATAAGTTTGCCAGTCTTAGGATTGATAATATCATCAACAGCAACACGACCATAGATTCTTTCTTGAAGAGTTTCTTGAACGCTGCCATCTGTAATAAGGTCAGATACCCAAACACCCTTAACATTTTCACCAGCGTCAGCGAAACAATCCTCAGTTGTTACAACCACATCCTGTGAAATATCAACAAGACGACGTGTAAGGTAACCAGAATCCGCTGTTTTAAGAGCTGTATCGGTAAGACCTTTTCTTGCACCACGTGCAGAAAGGAAATATTCAATTGGAGAAAGACCTTTACGGAAACTTGCTCTAATTGGTGTATCCACAATTTCACCAGAGGCGGTCGCTTTAATACCAATCATACCGCAGACGTTGGTCAATTGGTCTTCAGAACCACGGGCTTTGGAAACAACCATAATTCTGAATGGGTTAAATTCATCAAAAGTTCCAAGAAGAAGCTTTTTAATTTGACCTCTGGCTTCATTCCAAACATCACGGTTATTTCTGAGTTTTTCATCAAGAGTAATAAGACCACGTCTTAAAAGTTTTTCGTTTTCAAGAGCTTTTGCTTCAGCATCCTTTACAATGTCTTCTTTAGCCTTTGGCTCCTCAATATCGAATATGTTTACAGTAAGGGCAGCAAGAGTTGAATATTTATATCCAGTTTCCTTAATTCTATCAACAAGTTTTGAACATTCGCTTGTTCCTAAGATGTTGTATGCTCTTCCAATTATGTCTTTAAGGTCACCCTTAACAACAGGTTTGTTAATTTCAAGCTCACAGATGTTTTCTTTCTTGCTTCTATCAACGTATCCAAGATTTTGTGGAATTGAGTCGTTGAAGAGAAGTCGTCCAACGGTGGTTTTAACAAGTTTAGTGTATGTTTTGCCATCAACTTCTTTGGAAAGTCTGACATTTATTTCAGCTTGAAGAGCAAGGTTTCCAGTTTGGTATGCATAATAAGCTTCATCTTTTGATGCGAATATGCTTCCTTCCCCTTTTGCACCAGTTCTAACCATTGTCATGTACGCACAACCAAGTACGATATCTTGGTCAGGAGTAACAATTGGGTTACCATCAGAAAGTTTAAGAAGGTTGTTAGAAGCAAGCATTAAGGTTCTTGCCTCAGTTCTTGCATCGATTGAAAGTGGAACGTGAACTGACATTTGGTCACCATCGAAGTCTGCGTTGAACGCTGGACAAACAGATGGGTGAAGTTTGATTGCTTTACCTTCAACAAGCACTGGCTCAAACGCTTGAACAGAAAGTCTGTGAAGTGTTGGAGCACGGTTAAGGAATACTGGGTGGTCTTTAATAACTTCTGCAAGGATATCCCAAACCACAGGTTTTTCCTTATCAATCATACGTTTTGCGGCTTTAATATTGTGAGATTTATTGAGTTCAACAAGTCTGTTAATAATGAAAGGTTTGAATAATTCAAGAGCCATTTCTTTTGGAAGTCCACATTGATACATTTTGAGTTCTGGACCAACAACGATAACTGAACGTCCTGAATAGTCAACACGTTTACCAAGAAGGTTCAATCTGAAACGACCTTGTTTACCACCAAGCATAGCGGTTAAAGATTTGAGGTCGCGTTGTTTTGAACTTTGCACCGCTTTGCCACGTTTACCATTATCAATAAGGTTATCAACTGACTCTTGGAGCATACGTTTTTCGTTACGGATAATAACATCAGGAGCACCAAGTTCAATCAATTTTTTAAGACGATTATTTCTGTTTATAACACGTCTATAAAGGTCATTGAGGTCACTTGTAGCGTATCTTCCCCCATCCAGTGGAACCATAGGACGAAGTTCAGGTGGAAGAACAGGAATAACATCAAGCACCATCCAAGTTGGATTGTTGCCAGATTTAATGAAAGACTCAACAACGTCAAGTTTTTTCATTGCCTTAATTTTCTTTTGACCTTTCATGGTTGGAAGTTGTTCTTTAAGAACTCTTGACTCTTTTTCAAGGTCAACTTCGCTGAGAAGACGCTTGATAGCCTCAGCACCCATGCCAGCCTCAAAAGAATTTGGACCATATTTTTCAATAGCATCACGATATTCCTTATCAGTAATCACTTGCTTATAAAGAAAATCTGTGTTTTTTGGGTCTAAAACAACATAGCAAACATAATAAACAACTTGTTCAAGTGCCTTTGGGGTCATTTCAAGAATGGTGCCAATCTTTGAAGGTACATTTCTGAAGAACCAAATATGAGTGCATGGGGCAGCAAGCTCGATGTGACCCATACGTTCACGGCGAACTTTTGCTCTTGTTACTTCAACGCCACACTTATCGCAGACAACGCCTTTGTAACGTACTCTCTTATATTTACCGCAGTGACATTCCCAATCTTTGCGTGGTCCAAAAATCTTCTCGCAGAAAAGACCGTCTTGCTCCGGCTTCTGTGTACGATAATTGATAGTTTCTGGCTTGGTTACTTCACCATGAGACCATTCTCTGATCTTTTCTGGTGAAGCAATGCCAATTTTAATAGAATCAAAGTTGTTTAATTCAAACATTTCACTATTTCCTTTTTAATGTAACTATGTTGTTTTATGTTGTGTAATTTTTATTTTTCCGAGGATTTAAGTCGGACTGGAAGATTTTGTAGCAACAGGGCTTTGCCCGCTCTCAAAATCTGGAAGAACCCTTTACGGAGGGAGCATGGGACGGGGAACCGTCGAGATAGCAAGTTAGCAGGCTTTTGCATGCGTGTCCGCGTTTATCGAGATGGTGCCTCCCCAGTTCTACTCATCAAAATCGCCGAAATCATCAAAGATGTCAAGATTATCAAGTCCATCATTCTTTGTGCTTTCTTCAAATACTTCGGCAAGCTCTTTATCAGCATCTTCTTGTGGAAGTACTTCGTCGAAATCAAGAGTAATATCTTTAAGATCGTTTTCTGTGTCAGATGCAAGAGTAACTTGGTCTTGCTCGTCTTGGCTAAGCTCTGCAAGAGAAATTTCTCTATCCCCGTCAGTAAGGATCTTAATATCAAGTCCAAGAGATTGTAATTCTTTTACAAGGACTTTGAAGGATTCTGGAATACCAGGTTCTGCAATAGGGAGCCCTTTAATAATTGATTCATAAGTCTTAACCCTTCCATTGAGGTCATCAGACTTAACTGTAAGCATTTCTTGTAAGATATGAGATGCACCATATGCTTCCAGAGCCCAAACCTCCATTTCACCAAATCTTTGTCCACCAAAGAGTGATTTTCCACCAAGTGGTTGTTGTGTAATAAGGGCATAAGGTCCAATTGAACGAGCATGGATCTTAGAGTCAACCATGTGTTCAAGTTTAAGCATATATTTCATACCAATTGTGGTTAAGTTTTCAAATGGTTCGCCGGTACGTCCATCATAAAGTTGTACCTTTCCGTCTGGACGGAAATTGTTTTCAACCAATAAATCACGCACTTCAGTTGCTGTTGCACCATCAAATGCTGGGGTAGCCACCTTCCAGCCTAAAGAATTTGCAACAAGTCCAAGATGTACTTCAAGCACCTGACCGATATTCATACGAGATGGAATACCAAGAGGGCTAAGTACAATGTCAAGAGGCTTTCCATTTGCCATAAATGGCATATCTGCTTCTGGCAATACAAGGGAAACGCAACCTTTGTTTCCGTGACGTCCAGCCATTTTATCGCCGACTGAAATTTTACGTTTTTGAGCAACTGTGACTTTAACCATCATGGTTACGCCTGGCTCCAAGTCATCTTTGTTCTTCTTTGAGAAAACTTGAACATCAACAACCACACCGCCCTTACCATGTTGAACACGAAGAGAGGTATCACGCACTTCTCTGGCTTTATCACCAAAAATAGCACGAAGAAGTCTTTCCTCAGGAGTCAATTCTGTTTCTCCCTTAGGTGTAACTTTACCAACCAAGATATCATTTGGATGAACTTCCGCACCTATACGGATGATACCATTTTCGTCAAGGTCTTTTAAAGCCTCTTCACCAAGGTTTGGAATATCTCTTGTTATTTGCTCGTCGCCAAGTTTGGTTGTACGGCATTTGATTTCTTGATCATAAAGAGTAATAGATGTATAAACATCGTCTTTAACTAAGCGTTCATTGATAAGGATAGCGTCCTCATAGTTTTGTCCTTCCCAGTTCATATAACCAATTAAAACGTTACGTCCAACGGCAAGCTCTCCATTATCAGTTGAATAACCATCTGTAAGCACATCGCCAGCCTTAACTTTCTCCCCTTTCTTAACGCAAGGGCGTTGGTTGAAGCATACGTCATCGTTTGCTTTCGCAAATTTTGTAAGTTCATAAATATCAATCTGTCCATCTGGGCATTTAACGCGAATTTCATCTGCAGAAACATAACTTACTTCACCGTCATGTCTTGCAAGATGAACTGAGCCACAGTCACGTGCTGCTTTTGCTTCCATACCAGTACCAACAATTGGTGCCTCTGGTCTAAGAAGTGGCACAGCCTGACGCTGCATGTTCGCACCCATAAGAGCACGGTTTGTTTCATCACTGTTAAGGAATGGAATAAGAGAAGTTGCAACAGAAATACATTGTCTTGGAGAAACATCCATATAATCAACCTGACTTGAAGGAACTTCCGTCACAGTTGAGCCATGACGGCACATTACACGTTTATTTATGAAATGTCCTTCACTATCAAGAGGTTCAATGGCTTGAGCGATAAAACTTTCATTTTCAACATCAGCCATTTTATATTCAATTTTCTTTGTAACAATTCCCTTTTCTTTATCTACAACGCGATAAGGAGTTTCAAGGAAGCCATAATCATTGATTTTAACATAACCAGCCAGTGTGTTGATAAGTCCGATTGATTGACCTTCTGGAGTTTCAATCATACAGATTCTGCCATAGTGGGTGAAGTGAATATCGCGGATTTCAGGATCTGCTCTTTCCTTCTTGATACCACCAGGGCCAACTGCAGAGATACGGCGTTTCTGAGTGATGCCGGAAAGAGGATTCTTTTGATCCATAATCTGTGAAAGTTGAGATTGTGAGAAAAAATCTCTAAGTGCCTTATTTACAGCCTTAGGGTTCATGATTTGAGAAGGAGTAACCTCCACAAATTCACGACCTTGAAGAGTTTCTTTAATATTTGTTGAAAGTTTTGTTACACCTTTACGGAATTCATTGCAAGCAAGTTCGCCCACAGTTGCAACGCGTTTGTTTGAAAGATGTTCAATCTTGTCAGTACCAGCAATGTCCTCAAGCACATCAAGATAACAACTGATGCTTGCAAGGATATCATCCATTGTTAAAGTTGTAATGATAAGATCCTTTGCATTTGCCTTGATTGCTTCAAGACGTTTTTCTTTGGTCTTGTTTTCTTTCAAGATTTGTTGAAGTTTTGGATAATAAACATCCTCTTTAATTCCAAGTTCTTCTTGATTGCAAGGCATAACCTCACTAAGAGTAACTCGATTATTGCCTCTCATAAGGTGTTTCTTGTTTGGAAGTTGAACCCAAACTTCATTAACTCCAGCATTTTGAACCTTATTTGCAGATTCTTTTGTAAACACCTCACCAGCTTTAACAAGGACCTCGTCATCCACTACGATATTTTCTGCACTAACAAGGCCTGGAAGTCTTTCACGAAGGGCAAGTTTTTTATTAAATTTATATCTTCCAACGATTGAAAGATTGTAATAAGCATCAGTAAAGAAGGAAACGTTCAGATAGTTTCTTGTTGTTTCAGCAGAAGCCACATCAGAAGGACGTGTCTTTCTTGAAAACTCAATAAGGGCTTCCTCTTGTGTTGTTTGAGGCTCTCTATCAAGAACATTCTTAATATAGCGGTTGTTACCAAAAGCATTTAAAATTTCTTCATTTGTAAAACCAAAACACTTAAGGAAAAGTCCGAGGCTTATTTTGCTCTTACGCTCTAAAACGATTTTAAGTGATTCGTTTGCACCTTGTACAATTTCTAGCCAGTTACCATGAACAGGGATCATTTGAGCGATCAAAGTTGCATTATTTTCTTTTTCACGTTTGAGATAAACACTAGGAGCACGAACAATTTGGTTGATTACCACCCTTGCGATACCATTGTAAATGAAAGAGCCTTGGTCCGTCATCATAGGGACATCACCAATAAAAACTTCCTGTTCAACAGCTTGTCCAGTTTCTTCTACAACAAAACGTGCCTTAACCTTCAATGGAGCAGAATATGTAGCACCACGACGTTTGCATTCCTTGATTGAATATTTAGGTTGCCCAAATGGCAAAATTTCGGTAATATAAAGTTTAGCCTTACCGCTATAATCAGTAAGAGGGAAAAACTCATCAAATACAGATTTAATGCCTTTGGTCAAGAAATCATGATATGAATTCTTTTGAATTTCAAGAAGATGTGGCATTGGTAATAATTCATCAGTTTTAGCAAAGGTATATCTTTCTGCTTTACCATTTTTGATTTTCTTAACATTTACAGTCATCTGCATTTCTCCTTAATTTACGACATGAACTAAAAAAGAGCAAAAAAAGGACATTATAGCCATAAAAATAGCTACAAAATGCCCCTTTTTTAAGTTAATTTACCCCAAAATTACTCAATTCTCTCACAATCGTTATTTATAGTCCGTTTAATTATAGCAAAGTGAACCCTTGTTGTCAACTGTTTTTTTAAAATTATTTTACATTTTTTAACAATTTAATCATGTATGACAAAAAATGACAGCATAATTGCTGTCATTTTTTATATAAGCCAATCAAACGTGTTTTCCATCGTCAAGTAGGTCTTTTGACTTCTTACATTTTCTGGTTTCAATGTCCAAGTTGATTTATTGCTCCATGGAGCAAAGCTATAAGAAGCATTTCCAAGAGTAAATTCTCTATCGTAATTCACAATATCATAAATTGCGTTTGGATGGAAATAAAGTTCTCTTAAAGCAGTAATTTCTGGCAAGTGTTCTGGGATTGCTTCATAACTTTGTTGCAGTGCAAACATCATGTCATGACTTGGATTTCCAATATTATTATGGTTGAAACGAGTATATCTCGCCCCTGTTGTTTTTGCTTTATAGGAAATCATATTTGCATCTTCAAGTTCTGTTGCAAGAGGCTTTCCGTCAATGCCGCTTGAACCGTAATAGTAAACGTTTTCAAAGCTCTTATTGGCAGTGGTTTTATATTCAAACTTCCCTTCTCCATCGCCATACACATTTTGCACCTCATCCACCGAACGCTTATCTTCAAGTTGAACTGATATCATTCCTATAGCATAGCAATAGGACATGTTTTTAGGGGTACCTGAGCCAATAAAGCTGCCCACGTGCGCTGTTATATCAGAAGTATACACGAATGTACTTACCGAAATATTTGCAAGTGAATAGCAATCAGTGATGTTTGCATTGGAATTTTCAAGAGAACCAATAAGCCCACCTACATAGGTTATTTGCATCCTTCCAGAGACTTGAAGACATGGGTTATCCTGAAGGCTTTCATTTAAAGATAGGCTCTTAACAGCAACCTGATCCAGTTTAAGCCCAGCTCTGACTCTGCCGACCACACCGCCTAAAGTGTTTGCAACCGCAAAAATTTTGGCTTCAACAACAGTGTTTACAATGTTAGAGTCGCCATTTTCAATAATTCCAACAACTCCACCAACGTTTGCAACATTTAATGTCGTTTCGCCACCAATATTCAGATTTGCCAGTCTAAACGATTGTCCCATATAAGAGTTTGAAATGGTCCCGCCAGATAATAAACCAGCAATTCCACCAACTGATTTAGGCAAACCTGGCACCAACTTAAATGGCGAATCCATAACTCCTGTCCCCTTCACCTGAATATGATTTGCCTTGCCTTTAACTTCTCCAAAAGCAATGCCTGCATAGCCATCAGTATAAGCTTTTATTTCAAGAGAGGAAATTGGTGAAACATAGATATAGTCCACCGACACTCCAGTATCAAAACCACCAATTGCAACACCCACTCTGCTTGCCATTACATTTGCAATTGATTCAGCATATCCTTTATGAATCAAACCGTTTCCAGCGGCAAAGCCAATAAGACCACCAGCGTAAGAATACCTTTCAAGGTCTGATTTATTTTGGCTATATGAATTGTCAACATTGGATTTATAATAAGCAACTGCAGATACACTGCTTGTTACATTTTTAATGGTGAAATTATTGATAGTACGGCCAACGACACCACCAACAAAGTTGCTTCCAAGCACAGTCAAATCACTTTGAGTAATCACCTTTACGTTAAATAAGCTTCCATAGGTAAGTGTCCCTGCAAGTGCACCAACACAATTTGCGTTTGCAAAAGAAACCTCCTTTGGTTGCAAGTTAAGGTTCATGACAGATGCGGTTGTACTGGAGTCACGCCCTATTTGAGCAAACAAACCTGCGTTAGTTAATTTTTCTGTAGAAACCAAGACCATGTTTGAAACAGTCATTCCGTTTCCTTCAAAATTTCCATAATAAATCAATTTATATGTCTGTGAAAGTGCATCATACTCTGAGTAATCTATATTTGCAATCATTCTATAATTTTTATTGTTATAGCCGCTTATTGAGGCTGGTTGAGTTAAATATAATTCCATCTCTTCAGCGTTATAAAGCAAATATGGATTTTTAAGAGATCCTAAAGGTGCAGATTTTTCAGTATATTCATAGACATAAGTGGAATCACCTGTTGTGTCATCTTCAATGGTTTCACTGAGTTGACGATTTGAATATGCAATAATATTTGGAGCAACAAGTTCTAACCTGCCGTTAGCAAATTGAACATTATTAAATTGTTCATTTTGGAATCCCGTTGAATAGAACCAAACTGCATTTGGGGTTGTTGTTGAAATATATGCATACTCAACAAAATATTTACTTAAATAATCAACACTGAATTGTTTATAATTAAGTCGTTCAACACCATCAAAAGCGACATTTGCAAGCGAAGAATTGATTTCTCCATAACTTTCATTATAACCAGATAAGCCTTTTTGATCCCTCCAATCATCCGTTGAAGAATTGAAGAAATAATAACAATTTGCAAATGAACCAACTTTATCATTATAAGAACCACCCATACTAAAACCAGCAGAAGATGTCACAAGGTTAACAAGCACACTTGTTGAAAAACAATTTCTTATCTGACCGCCATTATAATGAACAAAGCCTGACATTTCAGAAGAGCCGTAAAGCCTTATGTTTGTGTAGCAGTCAGATATATTTCCTAGGTTAGAGAATGCAAATGCTGACTCTTTAGAAGTCGAGCGAATAAAGTGTTTATCATCTCTCGTATAAACCCTATCAGCTTCAGGCTCACCTGACACATAGGATGTTATAATATTGCCATTTTCAGCATTCGAAACAACAAGACCACCAACATTATGGTTTGACTGAGTTTTGCATATAAGTTGAGCGTTTTTAAAATAACTGCTGGATATGTTACCACTGTTCATTCCTACAAGTCCAGCCACATTAAATATGGAGGTTATGTTCACTGAGGAACGTGAGTTTGTAATATTGCCATTGTTTTGACCAACCAAACCCGCCACAAAACTTGCACTATCAAGCTCACTACATTCAACAGTCAAAACCGCTTCTTGCGAAGTTGCCTCATCAAGCATGCTATAAACATAGCAGTTGGTGAGATTTCCTGAATTTTGGCCTGCAAGAAGCCCTGCGTAGAAGGTCGATGAGGAAGTTTTAAATACAGTGTTGCCGCTAAGTGCAATCGTTAAGTTTTTAATAATAGTGTCTTGGTTAATTTCTGTAAACAGTCCCAAATATTCATTTTCAAAATTATATGTACCTTTGAAATATATAGTAAATCCATTTCCATCAAGAGATGCAATATTCATTTCAAGTGGCTTAAAGTCATTTGTAAGGGTAATATCCTTGGTCAATATATAATGAACATTATCCTGCATTTCAAGCAAATCTTGATAGTTATCTATAGGAACTGGATGCTCACTTGAACTTGACTGATAAACATTAAATCTGAACTCAGTATACAGTGCACTATCATTGATGCCCCCATTTTCATATATACCTGAGTTTTCTTTGACTCTGAAATTTCCGCTATATGAAAAAGCATAAAAACTTTGAATGTATTTATGTGTTACAAGCGGAATTACACTTAGCCCATTCGTCTTAAAGTATACATTTGCCGGTAGGTTTGTATTTGGAGTTATACTATATTGTGAGAAATCACTGTCTTCAAGAATATCATCTATAGACACAATAGGCCTTCCTGTTGAAATTCCAGAGTCGTTCAAGTTGGTATATGCTGTCCAAGCTCCATTCATTGTCATTGTGTTAAGGAAACTATTAACATTTGCAACAACCGACTCAATTGAAGGATTGTATTCTATTATGCTTGTAAGGTCAAGTTTCAAAGGTTGAATATTACCAATTTGTACATTTATTACTCCATTATCCATCCCTTCAACTATATCTTTTAACTCATCACCTTTTGTATATTGGTAATTTAAAACGTATTCCAATATATATACTTTAGTTATTGAAGCAAAAGTCCTATCAATCTCCCCTTCTTTTTGTGCAGCATTCACAAATATCGAAACTGGATATCCAGAAGTATAATTTGTAAAATCTATTTCATTCGGGCTTATATTGAGATAATATGATCCGCTTTCATAACTTAATGAAGCAATACTACCCTCCTCAAAAGCACCATCCGATACAGAAACTTCAATATTTTCAAATGCAAAGCCATAATAATCAAGGTCAAGTTTATAGGTAAGACCTCTTGCCACCTGATATGCCTTGTGGACGCCTTGTTCACTTTCTAGCAACGGCGTTTTGTTGTCAAGAGTAACATAAGCATGATAATTGAGATTCATGGTAAGCGTTATTGTTTTTGTTGCAGACACAACGCCATCTTTATATACCGTCACTCTAAATTCTGCAATATGACCATCCTCGACACCACTTGTGCCAATTAAATAATCAAGATAGATTATACCGCGATATTTTTCATAGGCATTTCCAGAGGAACTTGCACCCGAATAAACACCAACAATATCTTGCATATTGATTTTGATTCCCCCGGCCACAGAAGAACCTGCAATCTTATTCTCATCAAACATTTCATTGCCATTCAGGTTTGCATATTTTGCAACAAGATTAAAGGTGGCTTTTCCATTACCTGCCAGATTTGAATTTTCAGTATTAACAATTTCAACATAATCGAAATCTGCGTCTTCTGGCGAAAGATTTACAACCAATAATCCCGTTTTACCCGGATAAGTTCTAAGGGATGCAGTTGAAAAATCAGAAGATGTTTCAACATAGGAAATATCGTAATAGTTATCAATTGTAAGATTGTTAACATACATATTTTCAAGATTGATTGGAATTGAAACCATTTTATTGGTGTCTGAAGCAGCATAGATTTCAATGAGATATTCGCCATAAATATTATTTAAATGGCGATTTAAATAAGTGTTACTTAATTTGTTTACTGAGATATTAAGTTTGAATTTCTGCTCACCGGCAGTTATCGTTTTATTTGTTTTATCAAGGTCAACTGTAAAAAGTTTATCCGCGCTGTTTGTATAAAGATAGTTGTTTATCCAGTCAGCAGTGCCTTGCAACGCTTCTACCCCTATTTGTTCTCCTTTATCATTCCTGATGATTCTATACAGTATGTAAATTGGCTCTATTTCATCACTAGGAGAATCAACAATAATATTGTCCTCTCCTGCGTTCTTTGTTGTGATTGTCAACTTATCATACATATCGACATGAATTGATTCAGCACCTTTTGTGTAAATAAGAATAGGAGATGTAAGGTTTTTATTTATTTCACAAATATATTCCCTGCCACTTCCAATCGTAGCTTTAAAAAATGTTTTAATATCAAGTCCATAAGTTCCGTCATAACTTTCAAGATTCTTACTGTAAGTAATGGTCTGCCCATTGATAGTTATATTTATTGCATTTTCACCCTCTGGAAGATTTAAGGTGTTGCCATTAACATCCTTATAAGAAACAAGTTTGACATCTGGCACAATTTCAGTATTAGGTGCAATATATAATTTTAAGTTGTCAAGGTTTGCAAGCCCATTTTTATCAACTATATTTAGTAAATTATTTTTAGTTAATTCTTGGTTTGTTAAATTTGCATAATCATTTATAACAAACTCGCCATCCCCATTTACAAATAAACTGTAATTAGGTTTGACATAATGTGTTACTGAATTATTTCCTTTCAAATGAATTGTTGTTTCATCAACAGCAACTGCGTCCTCGCTGGTTTCTGGATAAACTATAGACGCCTTGCTGTCTGAATTGAAATAGTTGACTGATTTTATGTATATAGCCAGACTATCATTAGTATTGAGAATACTGGATATTGTAATTTTTACCACACCAGTTCCCTTCACCGTCATCACCCCGGATTCGTTAAAGGAAATAAGGTCAATATTTGTGGAAGTACAGATAAGTCCATCAGTCGCAAGTATTGGATATAAAGCACTGTTTGTACTAATTGTGTTTAAGTTTTCATCTAACGCTTTCTGTGCAGTTGTTAAATCATTTTGTGAAGCCTGATAAAGTAACCCTATTGCTTCAAAATAATTTACATAAAACAAATCTGAGGAATTAAAAGTCTTAAAGCTTGTGTTGGCTTTTACTGACCAAGCCTCACTGTCTGAAGTAAATTTATAACCACTGTGAAGCAACAAACCACTGTCTGAACTTGCTATTTCAACATAATCTCCATAGCATTCATTGCTGCTTGTCGAAGTAATAATGGACTCAGCTTCAAGAAGATATTTTCTTGTAAGATAGGTAAACATATTATTTGTTTTATCGTTAAACACATCATAAACGTGTCCATTTTGGCCAAAAGAAATCTCATTTCGATTGGTGGTTGAATATCCCTCATTATTTAGGTAACGCACCACCATAGATGCTTCGACACCAAGTCGGCCATCATCGACAGCTTGAACAACAAACCCCGATATGTCCGAAATTCCACTTCTAATACCACCAGTTATTGCACCAGTATGAGCAGTGTATCCTCGAACAAAGGTACGAGAGGTTATCCATTCAAACTTACTCCCTTCAAAGTTTCCTGCAACACCTCCAACATATTGAGGGCCTATCACCGTCCCACCAACCACAATTCCTTTCGCTTTTTCATAGTCGGTGACCGCATCTCCTGCATCGCCTTTTCCAGAAACAATTGAACCCTCAGCACTGTAGCCTGCAACACCTCCAACAAAGTTCACTCCATCTGCCCCATCAGTAAATTGATTCAGATTGCCACTATCCCCTTTAAGCATCACATTTATGTTTACATAAGCAAGATATTGACTGTAACCATAAAGTTTAAGTTCGCTTGCGTCTTCCTTCATGATAGAACCATTGTTTTCACCAGTGACACCGCCCACCTTAACCAAAGCGTCGGCACTTACATTTTTTATATTTAAATAGTTCTGTCCCATGTAAACAAGAATATTTGGATTAAGTCCTAAAAGAATATTGCTCTCGTATGTGACAAGTTTATCATTTTCATCATAGATCTCTTCACCGTTTTCATCAAGTTCAGGTAAAGGCATTTTTGTTGTGTAAAGTGAGTTGTCTTGTAAGATTTCCCCATTATTAACACCAGCAATTATACCAACTGAAGCCCCACCCAGCAAATTGAGGTTTGAAGTGCCAGTTATAGTTGCACCAAGATTAATTAATCTCCCTTCATTTACAGCAGTAACAAGTCCAATTTTTGCGGATGGCACAGCATCTTCAACATTAATAACACCTTCAAATTTAACATTTTTGATTTCGCCAGAAACAGCACTGAAAAGTCCATAAGCTTCATCTTTACCCTGAGTAATTTCAAGCCCATAGATTTTTGCATAATCAGAGGTGCCTATTAAAGTCCCTGAAAAATTGCCAAGTGGAAGTTCTGCTGACGTTCCATGCATATCTATAGACGTAACAATACGATAATGAGCATTAAGGGCATTTTTCATATTTAATACATCTTCTTTATCTTCAAGATAATAAGGGTTTTCCAGCGTACCGTTTTCATATTTAATAGAAATGCTGATTACACGATTTTGATAAATTTTTGCCACATTTCCACTTGCATCCAACCAATCTGTAGGGGCAATAATCAATCTACCTTCCAGTTTTTCATCCAACTTTGATAGTTCGCTGCCTGCGAATTTTTCACAATTTAAATTGATTAAGAAAGTTTGGTCAACTTCATTTCTTTGTGTTATCCCCTCATATTGACCATCAACCACGTCGCCGAAGATGTTCACAGGGATATTAATCAGTTCACCATCTTCCCCTTTCAGTGATAATTCGCGGGGCTCAAAAATGGCTTTGATTTCAGGATTCGTTGCTGGTTTTTTCTCGTCAAGTGCAGAAACACGAACAATAAGTTGTTGCTCAATATCAGAAGGATTTGCAGAGAAATGCAATTCTTTCAGGCTCTCCTGAGTTGATATATTGCCAATCATATTATAGGATAAAGCGGTTATCGAAACAGTATAGGAATAGACTTTATCAATTTGTCTAATATTTGCAATCAGATTTATATTAAAATTACTGCCAGCATCAGCAAAAGAAGTAAAAGTCATAGTCTCAGTATTGAAAGTACCGCAGTCAAGAATGGTATAAACGTTATTTCCATTTGGCAGATAATACATTATGTTTCGTCCCTCTGCAATTGAGGCCCCAGACACCGTCCAGTAAACAAAACGTTTATCAAATGTTTGATTTAGGAAACGGGTTGAGTCATCATGAGCACCCGGATTAAAAAATCCATACCCTTCACTTAAAGGCGAAACATCAAAAGTTGCCGACTGGGCTTTTTCGTTTTCTGCACCAATATATACATAAGAATATGAAGCGGACATCCCTCCACTATAGTCACCCTTTCCGTCATGCGTCTTATAAACATTAACTTTATCAATAAGGCTATATGAAACAACCGTCAAAGTAAATTGTTTTTCAGTTTGTTTAAGTTTAAAATCTACTGCAGAAAGCCCATATGCAATAAAGTTGATGGCCCCGCTTCCATTTCCGAGTGTGGTTATTGTGACATCCACGTATGAACTGGTGGAATAGGTGTAAGAAAAGCCCTCTCTTGTATCTGTCAAAGTCACACCACTTATCGCTTCTGAAAACTCATTGTTGTTTGCTATTAATCTTACATTTGAAACTTTATTAAAATCATGTCCATTTTTTATGTATATCTTTGTTTCTGTCAGATTATTGTACTCATCATATACATTTTCACTTTGAACTATGGCACTGTTTTCATTTCCGTAAACAATTTTTAAGGAATCTAATGTTTCAATCACCTTGAAATTCACATCCACAGCAGTTCCATTATCAAACATAACCGTGTAAGTGCCACTGCCTAAAGCTTTTGGCTTAAGTTTTAAACCGATAGAGGCACGTTTACCATTGCTTTCTATGCTTGTACCAACAAGTTCAACAACATCATCACCCGAAAATAGACTCATGGTCACCGTGTTAAATGAAGCATCAGCATAAAGTCCCTTGAAAAGCACTTCTTCATTATTCAAAGCCAAATAAACACCATCAGAATGATAAATTTCTTCCGCAAACGTTATCGCTTTTGCACCTGCGATAATTTGATAATTGATATCATAAGTCAAAGTGGCTTCATCAATAAGGTCATAGTGCAAAGTTAAACGAACAGCCCCTGATTCAACCATGTTATTTTCATCATTGACCCCTTTTATATATAGAGGCTGGCTAAAATCAGTTAGCGAAAGAGTCCCGTCAGTATAGGTTTTTCCGTTATAACGTAACATAACTTGACTTGAGTCAAATTCAATATCCAAATTTGAGTAGGTTGAATCAGTTGGCGTCACCACAACATCAAACTGCTGCCAACCATAAGAACTTGAAGCATAGTTGTTATAGAAGGTGTATTTTTTACCACTCTCACTACCTTTTTCACCATTCACAGCAATTGCTGTAGGCTCGAACTCAACAACGATTGGAATAACTTTGGTGAAATTTACGCTTTCGTCTTGTTCATCTTGCCAACCTTGATAAAAATATCGTAAATTAAGGTTTGTTGTGCGTTTAGTGCTTGTTTTGCTGCTGATTTGGTAGGTAAGAATGGTGGACTGCTCAGTCTTTCTTGTGCTAAGAAGCACTTTTGTTGCAATATTGTCTTGATCAAAATCTTCATCAAAACCAATAAGCGAGCTGTTGGATGGCAAAGTCACCTGTAATCTTACAGTTTTATAATCAACATGAAAATCTGTCAGATTAGGGTCTTCCTTGTTTGGAATAAGAATAATCTTGTCACCTTCAACATATTCATCATATATTTCATTATTTCTTGCATAGGAATACTTGAAGGTAATAGGCTCACTTGCGATGTCTGTTAAAACATAAAAATCTCTTTGCACAAAAATATTATTTGAATTACGATACTTAGCAATAAAAGTAAACTTATCACCAAGGTGTACTTGAAGAGCATCTCCAGCAAATGAATACCCACCTTCCGCGTCAATGCTTACAGAAATAAAATTATAATTTACATTTTTTATTAAACTTGGCTCTTTGTATTCTGGAGTAAAAAGCCTTCCACTTTTATCTTTAAAAATCAAATATGTATTTTTATTGCTTTGGTCAGCCCACAAAGAAACAGAGACAAATTCATTTTTTCTCATCCCATTGACAATAACATCGTCAAGAGTCAGCTCACGATCGTCTAATGATGTTGTTCCATAAAAGAAGAAATCAAGACTACGTTCACTCGCACCCTCGTCAAAAATAAAGTCTGAAGAATCTGGCCTCAATGTTGTCGTATTTGACACATAGAGTTTATCATCGCTATTTGTCAGCGATTCTGAATACTGATTAACAATAACGGTAATTGTGCACTCTTTTAGCCCGTCAACAGTCACTGCACGCAATGACGTTGTGCCGCCATGCAATGCAGTGATGGAAACGGTTGTACTTCCATCTGGCTGAGGCGATGAAGGTTGACACTGTATAATGTTGGAGGAATTTAAAGTGCTTAAATTAAGTTCGGCACTCATTCCATTAAAATAATTTTGAATGGAAAAGGTGACAGATTTGGTTTCCCCCACATCCAACGTAATGCTGGAAACGTCACAAGTTAAGCTTACCTTACTGTAATCTTCTTCGCCACAAGCAATGAAAAAGATGCCTGTAAACACAAGCATTAAACCACATATAAACAAGTGCACCTTTTTCAAATATTTCATATATTTCCTTTTAAAATCGGATTTTATTTCATAATACTTACAACATAATCGAGTGGATGTATTTGAACCATTGTTCTTGCGGCTGGTGCTGTAATCACAAACGCCTGTCCAACCGTCGCTGTAACAATTGCATTCTGCTCTTCAGCATTTATACCACCCGAGTTTTTATAAAGGTCAATAAGACTGTTTACATCGTTTGGCGCAAGAGAGAAAATAAGTGAATATTGACAAGCATTAATAATCGCTGTTGACTGACGCTTAATTTCTTCAGAACCAACAAAGTCATTAATGTTCTGGGTAATTACAACCAGCATACCGCCATACTTACGAATACGTTTTGCCATTGCAGTCATAAAGTTTAACGCAATTGGGTATTTAGGATTAATAAAGGTGTGGGCCTCATCGACAACAATAATAATCTTACGGTTTGTTTTATGTAAAGTGTTGTAGTCCTTATTGTTAATAATTTCGTTTTCCAAATACTTAAATACAAGAAGCATTTGTGCATTGGAAATCATATCGTTATTACCCGCAATCAAAGACTGGAAGTTAAATGTAACAAAGTTTTCATTTGTAACAATTGATGTCGGCCCATTCCAAAGGTTACTGTTTCTTCCGCCTTTTGAAAATTTCTTAATATAAGCCTCGACAATTCTAAGATTTTTTGCCATAAACTCATCTTTATTCGTTTTTTGACGACGAAGAATCAAATCATACAAGTCATCGAATATAGGATAGTCTTCTGGCTTTAAATTTTCTAGATTGGTGTTTTCATCAATATGTTTTTCATTATACATATCCTGAACAAGCGAGTTCAAAACCTCAAATGCATCACTTGGGATACCTTCAAGTACAGTTCTAAAAAATTGTTCCAAGAATTGTAAGTGTTGATTAAAGGAGTCATCCTGTTTTTTAATATCAAAATAACTCTTCTTCCCCTCATCATCATCTTTATCAAGTGCACGAATAACATGGAAAGGATTTAATATACCCTGAAGTGAAGAACCGACATCAATCATTTTACCTTTTAAGTTGTATGTCAGCTTATCATATTCTTTTTCTGGGTCGCAAATGAAAATTTTCGCGTTGTCCGCTGCGAAATTGGCAAGCAGCATCAAAGTTGCAAAGGATTTACCAGATCCAGACTTACCAATAACCATCATGTTTGAGTTAACTCTCTGTGGGTCACGTTTAAAGAAGTCTACGAAAACTGGATATTCATTATCGCCAATGTAGAATCCGTTTTCATCTTGAAGTTCACTGGAAATAAATGGGAAAACCCCAGCAAGAGTATCTGTTGGAATGCCTCGGCTGAACGCTTTGATGTAATCCCTTTGAGATATGTTTGTACTGATAAATGCATCAATCTGACGGGCGAACATTTCACTATAAGAAAAGCCCCCTTGCTTGAGCACCGCTTTAATATCTTTTCTGGCTGAATCTTCACATGTAATGAAGGTGTTGACGTCATAAAGATTTTGATTGTTGTTTTTAAGTTCTGCAAGCAAATTCCTCAATGTTTCAAGGTGAGTCTGAATCTCAATTTGAGTACTTGTCTTACCTGTCTTATAAAGCTTGGTTTCCATATCCATTATAGCTTTATCTATCTTCTTTTCAGATTCAAATTTTGGTGACTGCTTGAACTTCATAACCACTTTTGTTCGATCAAGTAAAAAGAAGGATGTCCCCCAAGCATTGCCAACTTGAAGCGGATATTCGGTGATAGCAAAAGTCCTAAAATTCTTTCCATCAATATTGTACTTTGCAGAACTAAACTTAATTTTATTTGGCGTAGCCCAATTTTTATATTCAGTAAATGGGATTCCTTCAAGCTCACGTTCGTCAAATTCACGATTATAATTTGCTCTTAAAAATACTGCAAGTTCCTGACCATAAAGACGGCTGGTTGAAATTGGATTTAGGGCTGACATTAAAGAACTTGCCATTCCATTAACGGTGTTTTCAAGTGCTTCTATATCTTTATCAAAAACAACCAAATAGAAGAAATCTTTATATATTTTATTTTTTCTGTTCTTATCCTCAATAAAGGATACTCTCTCTTCAAATATTGGAGCCCTTGCATCAACCTCAGCCTGACTCATCTGCCCATCATACATTTGGTCCAAAAGCCTATCATATTTTTTATTTTCGTTATATGTAAAATTATCAAGCACAATCGCTTTGTTGATTTTCACAATTTCACAAGTTTGATTAGCGGTAAGCCTACGCAGAGCATTACCAAATGCATTTATAACATTGTCCTGATTAAACTCATTTAAAAGGCCAAACAAAATTGGTTTGACTTCCAGCACTTGTGCATAATAATCTCCAAAGGAAATAAACCTATCTTGATATATGGATTCAAATGGGATAATCTGTTGTATATTAGCCTTGCCCTTTTCTGCAGCTTTTGTAAATTTCTTCTTCTGCATTGAAAAACGGACAAGATATGAAATTGTCACATACATCCTTTCATTATCAGAAATTTTAAAAAATAAAGAAACGGCAAAAATGGCCCAAACGATACCCAGCCAATAGGAACCACTAAAAAAGTTGGCCCCCACAAGCAAACCAAAAACCACAGCCGCAACAATTGCAATAATAAGGTCAACACCTGTAATACCGCGAACAAATTCAAGTCTTACCTTTGTTTTTCTTGGAATAACTCTAACCACTTTTACCTCGCATAAATATTTTACTACAAAATATACGAAAAATACAAACGAAAAGCAGTCATTTTACATAAAAAATTAAATTTATTGAAATTAATTAATTTTAATATTTTTTAATTATTATTTAATTAATAAAAAACTCAAAGAAAATTACTTTGAGTTAAATATTAAATAATTTAATTTATTGTGCTTTTTGGCTTTTTCAAGAAATTTTTCTGTAATTATTTGTCCTTTTCTAATAATTAATTCGTTATTTAAACCAATAATATCCTCTGTCACTGTTCTGTTTAATAACATTGAAGGCAATAATGACATTTTGGCTGGACTTTCTATTTGCACATCTTTATTAGGCTTTTTTATTTCTTGTGACATTATTTCAATTTTGGGCAGATTTTCTCGCCTTTCAAAAACATTATCCGCTTTTGTCTTAACAAGCTTCTTTCCTTTAGAAAAAATTAAACAATCTTTACCATAACTATAAATAAATTTAGGCTTTATTTCCCCTAATTCTGTAATAATCTTATCTACCCTTTTATTATTAAGGGCTATGTCAATTATTTTACCAAGGTCAACACCCATCCTGTCATAAACTTTTTTACCAATAGGATTATTGTTTTTTAAGCCAAAGTTAAATTCACAATCGGTTGAGGACTCAATAAAAATACATTCTTCGTTCTGAGAAATTATTTTACCAAATGGCAAAAAGACTTCATTTTCACTTTCCTCATCAATCACCTTCAATCCAAGCAAGGATTTCATATCTGAATCAAGAAATATATCAAGGACATAACCTATCTTTTCTCCTTCACTTAAGGAAATAACTTTTTTGCCAAAAATATTTTTTAAATTTTTCATAGTATAAAATTATGAAGTTAATTTTTAAAATATATCAGTATTACTTTTTTAGACAATTTTCGTAAATAATTATTTTTTAATAATTTATTTTTTTATATTTATTTAAATTGACATTATTTAAATTTAAAGTTAAAATAATTAAAAAGGGAAAATAAATATGAAAAATGATAAAATAAATAAAAATATGACCATTGAAGAAACGCTTGCTCTCGACGAATCCCTTGCCGATGTTTTTATGGGCTTTGGAATGTTTTGTATCTTTTGCCATATGGGCAGCAATGAAACAATTGAAGAAGCTTCCGCCGTCCATGAAATTGACACCGAATTACTTCTTAAAAAACTTAACGAGCAGTATAATAAAACAAAAAAATAAAAGGCTTCTACCCGCCTTTTATTTTTTATAATTTCGCAACATTTACGCCATCAATTTCAAATGAACGAAGATATTTGTCTTTTATCACCCCATAATCACCATCGCTTCCCACAATCACATGTTCAAGTAACTGCGAGCCATGAAGGTTGATAACATCACGAAGAAATTTTGTACCTTTAATATCCTCTGGTGAAGGTTTTGCAACTCCACCCGGATGATTATGAACAAGCACAACATAAACACTTTTTGTTGAAAGCAGAAAGGTTACAATTGTGGTTACAGGGATGCCAACCATATTTATGCTTCCCTTTGCAAGAGATACTTTACGGATAAGTTTCCCTCTTGCGTTCAGCCCAAGAATAATCAATTCCTCAACATTTGTCGTACGCAATAAAGTTTCACTGTAATCACATAAATAACTCATCAAACGCAAATCCAGTTTGTCCGCAAGCAAACATTCATTATACATCCTATCAATTTCAGCAAAGCACTTGATTTTTCTTGCGGCCGACTTACCAACCCCCTCAACCTTGCATAATTCAAGCTTGCTTGCATTAAAGATATTATCGATGCTCTCAAATTTATCAAGAAGCCTATGTGCAATATCATTTGTATTTCCACGTGGATAAATGTAAAAAAGGAAAAACTCAAGTTTGTTTATGTCGCTAAACTTATCAAGCCCCACGCTTTCAACCATTTCAAACATTCTCTGTCTATGCCCCGCATGCATCGGTTTTTTATTTTTCATAATTCTTCAATTCCGTAATATAATTTATTTCTTATAAGGTCTACAAGGTCGTTTATTCCCTTTCCAGTTTTTGCACTTATAAGCACCTCATTCTCTTTTAAAAGAAGGGGCACTTTAAGTTTATCCGCTTTATTATATACGATTACCCGTTCCCCTGTTGCATGAAGGGAATCTAAAACTTCATTTGTCACTTTCATATTGAGTTTAAATTCTTCTACCCCTTGAATCAGTTTACTTTGACTGACATCAACAACATGCAAAATAAGGTCGGCATCTCTTGCTTCCTCTAGCGTTGCAGAAAAAGCATCGACAAGCTCATGCGGCAAGTCACTTATAAAACCCACCGTGTCGGTAATAACAGCCACCTGACCTATGCCCAAATAAAGTTTCCGGCTTGTTGTATCAAGGGTTGCAAAAAGTTTATCGTCACTGTAAACCTGCTCCTTGGTTAAAACATTTATAAGCGAACTCTTGCCAGCGTTTGTATATCCCACAATCGCCACCTTCTTTGTATTCTGTCTGGAACGTCTTGTGACTTGACGCTGCTCTTTAATCTTGCTAATCTGCTTTTTAAGGGCGGTCATTTCATTTTCAAGGACACGTCTATTAAGCTCAAGCTTAGTCTCTCCCGGTCCTCGCATTCCCACACCAGCACCACCAAATCTGCCACTAGAGCCTTGAATTTCAGAAAGGCGGGGCAATAAATAACGGTCTTGCGCAAGTTTAACCTGCAGTTTTGCTTCACTTGATTTTGCTCCTAACGCAAAAATATCAATAATAAGCCCCACTCTGTCAACAACCCTGACTCCAAGCGCATTGGATATATTTTTCATTTGTGATCCTGTCAACGCGTAATCCACAATTGCAACATCTATTTGCTGCTCTGAGGAGTCAATAAATCCCTTAATTTCGTCAAGTTTACCGCTTCCAATTACAGTTGACTTGTTAAAATCTTTTATATTTTGCGAAAAAGAGGCAAGTACATTGAGTTCTGTGGACTCAGCTAGCCTTACAATTTCATCAAGTTTTCTTTGCTTGTCGTCAGATTTTTTTGAACATACCACAATAACAATGCAGTTTTCTCTTTCCTCTTGTGTCGTATATGTTTGTTTGTTTTTCATAGATTTAGTTTATCATAATTGTATAATAATCACAATCAATTTGAATGATTTGTTCCAATAATATGCCCATCTACCACACTTATAATAACATTATGCGTTATTCCATTCTGTCCAACAAGTGTAAAACACCAAAATGCTTCCTCAAATTCACCGCCAGTTTCATCAAGTATTCTTAAATAGCATTCAGCTTTAAGGTTTTTTCCGTCAGAGTAATCTTTATCAGCAAAGACGGTTTTTAACTCATTTACTCCAATTATTATCGCTTGGTCTTTACCCACCTGAAAGTCTTGTTTCGCAAAGGTAATCTCTTTATCCAGAAAACGAAGGGAAATATTATCCTCTGCCTTAAGCTTGTATTCAAGGTCATACATATAATTATTGCCAACAAGTTCAAGAGTGATTTTACTTTCTTTGTTGTTTACAACAACCGTCGCATCCAAATACATATTTGTATATCCCATCGGCATAGCAATACTTATCAAAGAAAAATCACATGTTGATTGATGCTTTCCATCCTTAATATAAGGATTTTCCCTGCTCCCAACGCTGATTGAACCTTTTATATTTAAATTTGTACTTAGGAAATAAACCTCCGTTACCTCAGACATGTTCTGACACGCAAGGTCATAATCACTTTTCTGACAGCCTGCAAAACAAAGTGGAAGCATTAACAACAAAACAAATAAACCAAACTTTTTCATATACACTCCTTAGATATTAAATGTTTATGTTTGTAAACATTGCAAAATGTGTTATAATATTAAAAAGGATGTCAAGAAATGAAGAATTTAAAATTTTATATTGATAAAGCATTAAAACAACATTTCGCACTTGGAGCTTTGAATTTTTCCAACATGGAAAGTTCACAAGGAATCATGCAGGCCTGCAAAAATCTCAAAAGCCCAGCAATTATATCTGTAAGCGAAGGGGCACTTGAATATATGGGAGCAGAATTTACCATGGCTATTGCTTATGCATGCAAAAAAATTTGTCCTTATCTATTCTTACACCTTGACCATGGAAAAAGTTATACGGTGTGCAAACAAGCAATCGACCTAGGCTTTGACAGTGTTATGATTGATGGAAGTAGCCTCAGTTTTAAAGATAATATTGCACTGACAAAAAAAGTCGCCTGCTATGCCCATAAAAAAGGGGTGCTTGTGGAAGGCGAACTCGGGCAAATCAAAGGAATAGAAGATAATGTTGTCGCAGCAGAAAACCATTTTACCGATCCTACAAAGGCAAAGGAATTTGTGGAAAAAACCGGGGTTGATATGCTTGCTGTTGCAATTGGCACAAGCCACGGTGCGTATAAATATCAGGGTAAACAGACCTTGCGTTTCGATATTCTCAAGGAAATCGAGAAACAGCTGCCTGACTTTCCCCTAGTTTTACATGGTGCATCCAGCGTGGCCAAGACACTTGTCGAGCAAATAAATAATTACGGTGGAAAACTAGAAAATGCGATCGGGATTCCAACCAAGCTTCTTGTCAAAGCAGTTAAAGAGCACAATGTTATAAAAATAAATAGTGACACCGACCTGCGTCTTGCCATGACTGGCAAAGTACGAGAGGTTCTAACCACGAAACCAAGTGAGTTTGACCCAAGAAAATTTCTTGGAAGTGGCAGAAATGAAATTACCAAACTTGTAGAAAACAAAATCAAAAAGATATTCTTATCTGAAAACAAAGCATAAAAAATCGAGCAAGCTTGCTCGATTTTTTACTCTGCCTCATCATCAGAATACTTTTTACGGGTGGATTCTCCTCCACGAATATGTTTTTCTGCAAAGTTTTCCTCTAAAATCTTTTTTGTTTCTTCATATAATTTAGGGTCAACATATTGCAACCTTTTAGATACATCGGTATGAATTGTACTTTTGCTGTAACCAAATTCTTTTGCAGTCGCACGTATAGTGTCATGAGTGTCATAAATATGGGTTGCAACATTGCGTACCCTCTCAACTAAATAATCTCTCACGTTTAATACCTCCACGATACTAAACTATGAGAGAAAATTCTGTATTATGTCAAAAATTGTTATTTTTCGTCGAAACCGGCGAAACAGACTATTTGCTTTCGTCTATGATTTTTACAATAGCCGGAATAGTTTTAAGTTGTTCAACCTTTTCGTCAGGAATGCTAACACCAAACTCATCTTCAAGTGTCATAAGCATTTCAACAACATCAAGTGAATCAGCACCCAAGTCATCCACAATATTTGCATCATCGGCAATATCATCAGTTGAAATACAAAGTTGCTCTGCCAATAATTTTTTAACTTTTTCTAATGTAGTCATATAATTCCTCCATATGATTGATATTTTATATTAAATAAGGTATGCTTGTCAAATATTTTTACGCGTTTACAAACTAAAAAAATAGAGTGATATATTTCACTCTATTTATTTTGCAAATCTAAGTAATTATTTGGATCAACTTTATCATTGTTTAGCGTCATGGAAAAGTGCAAATGGTCTCCCATTAAAAGCTCACTGTTCGCAGTCGCTGTTGCTTTTCCAATTTGAGTTCCACCTTTAACTGTATCCCCAACTTTGACAAGTACATCCTCACCAAGAGAAGAATAATAACTTACAAGTCCGTTGGCGTGAGTAATAGTAACCACATTGCCTGTCATGTAATCATATTTGACTTCTGTTACCGTGCCGTCTAAAACAGAGTAAACAAGATTGTCTTCTGATTGCAAGTCAAGGGCAAGATGTGCTTCCCATTGATTAAGGGTTGTGTTCTCTTGTAATGCTGTGGATGAAAAATCTTTTAAAATTGTTGGGTTTGTCATAGGCAGCGAAAATTTAAGATTAGGTCCACCTACATCAACAGCGTCGGGTAATGAGTTTACTATCGCAGTAATTGAAAATGTCAATGCAACAGCAAGCACGATGGCACCCGCCACAACGTACACCCCAAACCTTTTAAAAAACTCCACAAACTTGTTTGACTTTTTGATTTTCATAAACTTTTAACCTCCTACCGCTTTTATTGACTGCAAAGACATTATTTATACATTAAATTTTACTTTTCTAAAATCCGGTTAAAATAAGTGGAAAACCAACCACTATATTGTCCTCTGTAAAGGCTATCTGCACATTCACTTTTTTACCATTTAAGACGCGAAAGTCTTTAAAATGCGAAGTATATCCTGTAACAACTTTCGTTCCCTCCACAATCGACTCTTCACCTCTAAAATCAAGCAGGGCTGATAATAATTCCTCTTTGTCAATAGTTTTATCATAATAAAGTACATAACCACTGACCTCAGAAAGTTTCTCCCCCACCCTTTGCGCATTTTCTGGAGACGTGGAAATATAAAAATGATTTCCACTTTGTATTATTTTTACTTCAGCATCTTCTTCAAACTCACATAACTGTTTTGAAACAAAGGTCACTCGCTCAAGTCCCTGTTGAATAAAGAAGGAATCCTCTCCAGCAAAAGTGAGGGCACAACCCAATGCAGCTAAAATTAAAAAAGCAATAATTCGTTTCATACTCGAATTATTGCCATAAATAATTAAAATAAATTAAAAATTTTGTTGTTTTTAAATGATAAGTAGACATAACAATACAATTGCACCAGCAAGGCAGATTATACTTCCCGCAATAAGCAAACTCAATCTTACCTTTGGGTTAAACGCTTTTCTTGCCTTGGTTTTCTTCTCCTCCTTGCCTTCAAGTGTTTCTTCTTGGACTTGAACTGGAGACTGCTCCTGTTGCTTAGGCTGAATATAGCTTTCTACTGGCGGACGAGGAATATTTGGTCTTGGGGGTGGTGGAGGCGGAACACGTCTATTAAATTCTTCCATTGCGTTCTCCTTTTAAGAAAGATTAAATCTTTTTATTGGATTTTGTCAAATAAATTTAGCCTATTGCTCACCATTTTTTAAATCCAAAGGATTAATTCCCCAAATATCTTGGACCTGCAATGTTGTATCCACACTTTCCACAAGTATTGTCATAATATAATTTTTCTCCCCGCATAGTGCACTGTTTTCATCCATAACAATATGAGAGGCCAAATTTGCTTTTCCTTGTGAAATAAGTTCATCAGTAAAATAATAATATCCATCCTCATTATAAACCCAATTGTTGCTGGTCACAAGCGACATGGTGGCAAGCGAGCTATCTGCCATAAAAATATAAATTTTTGCCCTTAGAAAAGTTTTGCCCTCCTCACTCATATTTTTTATACTTACAATTTGAGGCAACTTTTCACCCGGAATTATCCCACCAGAAAAGGAAAATGAGGCAGTGGCAGATTCATTTTTTTTGACTGCTATTTCCACATTATTACCAAGCACCAAATCATTATTTTGTGAGAAATCAGTGGTAAAATACCACCCGCTCACCCCCAAATATACAGAAATACCCAACAAAATAACCAGTGAAATTACAGCAAAAAGCCAACCGTGCATAGGTTTATTTTTTTTCATAAACACCTCTTAAAATAGGTTGGCTTTATAACATTTTTTTATTCACTTATATTCTTTGGCTACGTCGGCGTTTATTACGCTCTGCCCTGAATCTGTTTATCTGTTCCTGCTTGAATATACGACTCTCCTCGCTTAATTCTTCCTTACGCTTTAACCACCTATATTTCCTATTACCAAAGGCAAAATCATAGGTAAGTACCGAAATACCTATAAGCAAATGGATGTAATACGTCATAAATCGCCATAGAAGCAATGCCCAGAAAAGTACCCCACCCGAAAAATAGGCTGCAAACATTGCACTGAATGAAATTTCACTCATACCCGTTCCACCTGGCAGAGGGAAGAAACTTGCTGCAAGGTCAATCATGATTGCCATGACAAAGAACTTAAAGAACATTGGCCATTCAAAACCATTGAACATACAGAAAATAAAGAACGGCATGATGTAAGTTAGAACCAGTTTTAACAATAGAAAACCGAACAGCAGCACAAAATCCTTAAAGGATGTGGCATATTGCTTCATAACGCTTTGAAAATCTTCTATATATTTAGAAATCTTTTCATATTGTTTGTCATAATCTTTAACGATTTTCATCTTTTGCAAAAGCTTTAAAACTTTTACAACCAGTTTCCTTCCAACTGTCTTACTTATTGAAAGGAACACGGTGATAATAAGCATAAAACTGCTTAAAACAAATCCAATTACAGAAACAACTGACACAAAAGAGTTTAGAGTTGGATCTGTAAAAGAAACTATCATGCATATAAAACTTACAAGAACCCATACAATTTGGGAAAACACATATTTCGCAAGAGGAATTGCAAGTGCGGAATGAAGAGGCACATCGTGCGACTTTAAATATGTTATTTGGAAAGGTTGGCCGCCTGTTGCTAGAGGAGTGACAGCATCATAGTAGTGACCAATTGTATTCATTTTAAAGCAAAGTCCAAGTCTCCACTTGCCCACTGATTTTTTAAGCAGATACCCCATGGCAAACACTTCACAACAAAGTGATAAAACAAAAGCAACAAATATTATAAGCACTGCCCATCCGTTTATTTGAAGCCCGCTCAGTGGCTTAAATTCCTGCCCTAAAAGATTATATAACAATATTCCTGCAAGCACTGCCAAGTTTACAACAAAAAATATTACATTTGTAAGTTTTTTCTTTTTACTGTTTTGTTTAGCCACCGACTGCTCTGCTTCATCAAGTTTACGTTTTTGTTCATCCTGTACAATTTCAGCAGTTTCAGGGAAAGTAAAGGGAGAAGTCAACCTTTTAAATCGCCTCTCTTGTTTAACAATACAAAAAAGTTCTCTGTTCTGGATTTCGTAAAATCCGCTTTCAAAGCCCACAATATCAAAGACTTCCGCCTTCTTTTTTGAATGAAAAACCTTCGCGAGCGACGCGAACTTCTTTTTGTTGTGAAGTTGTTTTTCTTTCTTAGGCATGTTTATAATATAACAAAATAAAAGCCCCTTGTCAAACTTTCAAGGGACTTTTCTAATTTAGTTTGAAATTAGGTCTTTATAAGCATCTGGATAGGTGTTCAGATTATATTGCTTTCGCAGCTCATTCATATTAAGGTTTTGGAACACAGCAAAGTTATCTGTTACAAGACTGTCATAAATAACGTCAAAATATGTTTTATCTATAAATATATTAACCCTTTTACTGTTGAGCACTTCAATTGGGGTAAGTCCAGTTTCCAAATCCACTTCATCGTTAGTCAAACTAAAATCATGATCTATGCCTTTAAATAAGTTTTCCAGTTGTCCAACGTAAAACAGTATATGCATACCATTTTCTGTAATAACCGGCTCTGATATGTCACCAATTTCACCTAAACCATCATTATATAATTCTACTGCCGTATTGGTAAATTCTGTCACATAGTTTGAATATGTTTTATATTTTTTACCCTCTTCTGCCTGCGACTTGTTTACACCGATAGTATAATTATTTTCCGCATTAATCATTCCTGGGTCGTCATTATACTTATAAATAAATTCCCTGAATGCCTCTGCTTTGTCAATGGCGGTTGCTTTGCTATCAACCTCTGATTTGATATAACGAGCAAGTGAATAAGCATTCTTTTCATATTCAGATGTAATCTGCGTTTCTTGATACTCACCATCTTCATTTTTTACCCTTACAACTGGAACAAGTTCACTGCAAAGATCAGCTATTGCTTGATTATAACTTGCGTCATCTGTATAGTAACCATTCTTTTTCTTGCTTTGAATATCCTTATACTTTGCAGACTGCTCATCTGTAAACTTAAAAAGAACGTGTGCAACTTGGAAAAAGTCTGTTTCTGTCTCGCCTTCTTTATAGTAATAAATTTTTGATGAGTCGCTTTGCATATTGCTTTCATAAGCCGAGTCCTCTTCAATTATATATTGTGTGTAGGAAGAACGCACCATACTTGTATAAAGGTCAAGCATCTGTTTTACTGTAATGGTAGAAACTTCTGAGTAATTTGTGAAATATTCATCATACTTCTCAATCATATAGTTTTCATAATTAACGGTATAGAGTCTTTCAATTTCACGAGTAAAAACCGAAACTGTATCAGTTGAGAGCCTAAGCCCATTTTCATTAGCTTTAAGCTCCTTCAAATAGTTGTTAAACGCCTTTGTATAGCCATCTGCCTTTGCAGAGTTAACAAATGAAACAAAGTTTGTATAAATCAGTTTTTTATCTTCAGGTTTTGATATATCATGTGGAACATCATATTTAAAATTCTCTATCGCTTTAGAAGGTGGTGCGGTTTTAACAATTTCATAATTGCCGTCTGTGTTTTTTAGTTCAGCATTCTTGGTATACCCATTAAAAACTCTTGCATCACTCTCATTTTTACTGCTATCCGAAATTCCCAGCACCTTATTGAGATAAGATTTAAAGTTGTTTTCAAGTGAGTCTGCCGTTTGCTGCCATAAATAAGTTTTTTCAGCCTCGCTCAACCCCTCACTATACACCCTTTCTGCTTCATCAATGGTTATCTTACGATTTATAAGAAGGTCCACTGTTTTATCAAGTGCTTCAGCTGCTGAGTATCCGTAATATTGAGTATAATAATAGCCATAAGAATTATAGGCACTTATCAAGTCTTTCTTGGTGATATTGATTTTATGATTATCCTCTTTGTCCTCAATAGAAGCCACAACCTCATTAAGATAACGTTCTCTATCCAAGGTTATAAGACTACAACCTGAAAAGACAGAGATACATAAGAGCATCAAACATATCATAATTCCAGTTATTCTTTTTTTCATGTTCTCTCCCGCTCAAAATAATTCATATGAATTTTTAACAATTATACAACAATTAAACCTGAAAATTCAAGCAAATTGCTGATGTTTTTCAAGATTTGTTTAAACTCGCCTCAAAAAACGAAATAAGATGTTCCACCCTTACCAATGTTGTTCCATCACAAACAAAGTTTATCTTTGGCAACACATCAAAGGATAATACCCCTTTATACTCAGACAAATGCTCAGCAAAAGATTTCGGTAAAATCTCTTCGCACTTATTCAGAACAATTTGACAAGTGCTTGCATTTACACGAATTTTTTGAATATTAAATCTGGATGCAAGATTTTTTAATAATGCCAACTTACAAAGATTTCGAACTTCTCTTGGAACGTTTCCAAAGCCGTCTTGTAACGCCTTTAATAATTCTGTTTCCTGCTCACGACTTCCAATATTACTTATTTTGGTATACATTAAAATTCGTTCATCGCTGGAAGAAATATAACTTTCTGAGATATAAGCATCCAAAGTAACCTCCAGCTTAACTTCGTTTTCTTGATTTTGAGAATTCTTTCCTTGAAGTTCTGCCACCGCCTCATCAAGTAATTTAATATACATATCATAACCAACTTTTGCGATATGACCATGTTGTTCTTTGCCAAAAATGTTGCCTGCTCCTCTAATTTCGAGGTCACGCATTGCAATTTTAAAGCCACTTCCAAGTTCGCTAAATTCCTTAATTGCATCAAGACGTTTATAGGCATCCGGAGTCAACATTTTATTTTTATCATAAAGAAGATATGCATAACTAAGTTTATCACTACGTCCTATTCTCCCCCGTATTTGATAAAGTTGGCCTAAACCCAATCTGTCCGCATCAATAATAACCATAGTGTTTGCAGAAGGCAGATCTATTCCATTTTCAATCAAAGTTGTAGAAATAAAAATATTATATTCACCATCATAAAGCTTATTTATGGTATTTTCCAGTTCTCGTTCTGCCATCTGTCCATGTGCTATGCCCACCTTGGCATTTGGAAGAAGAGAACGAATATAACTTGCAAATTCCTGTATAGTTTCCACCCTGTTGTATATCACAAACGCCTGCCCACCACGGGCAAGTTCTCGGGCAAGAACGTCACGAATAAGATCGTCAGACTGCTCAGCAACATAAGTCTGAATTGGCAAACGCTCTTTAGGCGGCGTTTCAATTACGCTTATATCTCTTATTCCTGAAAGCGACATGTTCAGCGTCCTTGGTATCGGAGTTGCAGAAAGTGAAAGCACATCGATGGTACGCTTTGCATTTTTTATTTTTTCCTTATCTTCAACACCAAAACGCTGCTCTTCATCCAAAATAAGAAGCCCCAAATCTTTAAATTTTACATCATTGCTTAAAAGGCGGTGTGTCCCGATTATTAGGTCAACCTTTCCTTCCGCCGTGTGTGCGAGAATGTCCTTTACTTGTGCAGGCGTTTTAAAACGGTTAAGGACCTCCACCTTTGCACCAAATTCTTCAAGTCTTTTCTTCGCAGTACGTTCGTGCTGCTCTGAAAGAATGGTTGTTGGACATAAAAGAGCCACCTGTCTGCCATTATATATGCATTTGAAAGCGGCACGCAGGGCAACTTCTGTCTTTCCAAAGCCTACATCTCCACACACAAGCCTGTCCATAATCTTGTCACTTTCCATATCCTTTTCAATTTCATTTATGGCTTTGAGTTGGTCTGGAGTCTCAGCATATCCAAAAGCATCAGCAAACTTTTTGTCCAAATACTCGTCGCGAGAAAATTTATACCCCTTGCTGTGTTCTCTTTCTTTATATATGGCCGTCAGACTTATTGCCATTTCCTTTAAGCCGGCCTTAACTTTGTCTTTCAGTCTGGAAAATTCGCCGCCGCCAAGAGCTGACAATTTTGGCTGATCCTCTCCACCAATATAGGCTGAAATAGTGTTTGCCTGCTCACTTGGAAGGAATAACACTCCGCCATTTTTATATTCGATAACAAAGTAATCTTTTTCACAATCAGCAAGTTTCATTCGCTCAATGCGAACGCATTTACCAATACCATGGAATGTATGAACAACATAATCCCCCAGTTTTGGCAGATAAAAAACTGCATGTTTTCCTTTTGCAAAGATGCTGGTTTGTTGTTTAAATAAGTTGTCAACGCCAATTGCTGCAACGCGATGAGAAAGGAAACTAAAACTAAAAGGAAAGGCAAGGGAAGAAATATAAATTTTATTTAATTCAAATACTTCTTTTTCATAGTCGTGACCAACAAAACCATTGCTTGTTAAAAATTCAAACAATTTTTCCTTATTTCGTTCACTACCCGCGAAAAGAATTACCCCCAGTCTCATGCTTAAATAATCAAGCAAATCCTGTCTAAGTGCCATGAAGTCAGTAAGGTAACTTCTGGTGGGTAACCTTCGGATGTTAAAGACACTCTCGTGTATACTTGTGTTATCAAAAACCTTGTCAGCGTGTAAATACAATGCTTCAAAATTATGGTAAAAATTTGGATTAAAGTTTGACATGGATTTATAGCTTTGAAGAAGCATTTCACACTCATCTTCCACTCGCTTAGGATTGTCAATAACCTTTAATCCTTGAAGGTCGAAAACGCTATTTTCTCCAATAGGAAGAATGGCAGGCAGAATTGATATTTTTTCAATAGAAAGCAGATTTTTCATGCTTGAAGGCTCAAAATAGTGAATTTTTTCAATATTTTCATCAAAAAACTCAATCCTAATAGGATTATCTTCACTTGGAATGAAAATATCAAGGATATCTCCTCGAAGCGCAAACTCGCCTTCTTTGGAAACCAAATCAGTGCGAGTATAGCCAAGAGATGTCAATTTTTCCGACAAAGTTTTAAATGAATAATCTTGTCCAACCAACAAGTTTAAATTGCTTGCAAATATAGATAAATCAAATTTGGTCATAGCGGCACAGGGAAGAATTAAAAGCACATCTATGGACTGAGAAATATATCCATTTAACGCACTTACAAAGGGCAAAAGATTAAAATCACTGTCCTTCTCACCTTCGCGAGAAGCGGTGATAATTTCCACCTTTTTACCCAGCGACTCAAACCCACGTTTGAGTTTTCCAGCTGAAACAAAATCCCCGCACAAAAAAATTAGGCGATCATCTTGTAGTATTACAATTTTTTCGCCCTCTCCAGCACCACTAATAAATTTATGGTTCCTTATTTCCTCAAATCTCTTGCCCAGCCCGTTCATAATCTCTCCAAAATCATCTCGCAAGCCCCTTCTGTCGCTTTATCAAAAAGTTCCCTGTCCTTTATTTTTGAAAGAACAAAATCGGCAAGGTCCTTTGTGTCATCTCTTCCAATGCCAATCTTTACTCGTGCAAAATTTTCACCAATATAGGAAACAATGCTTCTTAAACCATTGTGGGTTCCACTTGACCCATTTTCACGATATCGCAATTTCCCCGCTGGCAAATCTATGTCATCAACAATCACGAGGATGTTTGCATCTTTGTATTTGTTTTTTAATAGGACCACAGCCTCACCGCTGTTATTCATATATGTCAAGGGTTTTGCAATGAGAATTTTTTGTCCATTATAATTTCCCTCAGCCAGCAAAGATTTGCATTTTTGTTTAGTAAAACTAACCCCCAATTTTTTTGCGAGTTTATCCGCCGTCATAAAGCCGAGATTATGATAGGTGTTATCATAACTGGCATCTTTGTTCCCAAGCCCTACAATAATATACATAATCGCACCTTAAATTTCGCTGTTCACCAATTTTTCGAATACAAGAGAGCTGCCCTTTTGCACTTTACTTTTCTCCACATAACAGGAAACAAGCAAACAGTCATCCGCTATGATACTGTCGTTGATAATATTATTGGCTTCAAGCATAACATTTTTACCGACATAAGTTTGCCCTTTTAAAATATTATTTGGATATATAATGGTGCCCACCTCTATCTCAACATCTGCATCAATAAAGATAGTCTGGCCGCCATACATCACAACACCATTTTTCATATGGAAATTGCGGATTTTATCAAATAAATATTTTGACACTACTGATAAAGTTGAGGCGTTGTCCACCCGCAAAAATGCTTTTTCATCGAAAGGCATAAGTTTTCCTGAAACAAAATTTTCACTGGCTCTGACAAACTCAGTTTTAAAAACGTATCCCCTTGATAATGCAAGTGCGTTCATTTTATTTTTAGAAAAATAGTCCATAACCTTATAGAAGGTTGCCTTTTCAAGCAGTGGCGTATCTGAGAAAAAAACTGCAATATAGGCTTTGTCAGTTTCCAGTTTTTTTACGGCTTCAAGTATACTTTCTTGTGGTTCGTTAATAATCCTTTGTTCACAGCCACTTCCAGCAATCAAAACCCAATCCAGCATTTTCTTCCCACACAAATCAAGATTGTAACTTTGTGGCCCAAGGCCTTCACTCCCCGACTTTACAACAACAAAAAGCACCTCGTTTTCAATCCAATCATGGTTTTTTGCACTGACAAAACCTTCTGGCAAAATCGAGCTTTCCTCTTCCTCAATATCGATATTTTCCAAAGCGTCAAAATCAATTTCTATCTGGTTTTCACAAACCAAGGTTTCAAGTTCTTGTTTTTCCATGAAACTAGTATATATTTTTATATATTTTTTGTCAACAGGATTATTGATAAGAAAATTTTAAAATAATATTATGAAAAGCATTAAAAAAATTTTTATTTTAATTTAAATTATGTTACACTTACTTATAAATAAAGGGAGCTAAAATATGAATAAGCTATTTTCTAAAAATAACAAATTTTATTTAAGTCTTATAATGCT
Source organism: uncultured Christensenella sp. (assembly GCA_948466185.1). GTDB lineage: Bacteria > Bacillota > Clostridia > Christensenellales > UBA1242 > Caccovivens. The sequence goes on along the minus strand of CAOJZM010000002.1, from coordinate 9,855 downwards.
TATGCTTGCACTTGTATTTTGCATAAGCGGAACGGGATTAAACTTAATTGGAGTAGAGGCAGCAACAACCCTTTCTTCTGCCTCGCTTAGTTACACCGCCAAAAGTAGAAAAGATGAAACACTTTCAGCTTCTTCAAATGGACTTTATTTGGGCGAAAGTTACAATCAATTTTCCTATGGCGATATAAACAAAGTTATTTTATCCTTCAACAATAATAATGAAGTTGAAGCAGCAGATTCATATGGTTATCGTATTGATGTGGACTTTGCACAAAAATACATCAATGACGAAACATTCAACGCTCCTGACGGTCATTACCATATCGAAGGTGTTGCAAGCGGAACTGTAACTGAACTTAACCAAATATCAAAAGCTTTCTATTTTGATGTGCATGAGGATGACAAGGCTGTTGCCAATCCAACATTAAAATCACATAAGGATTATGGAATTGGCTGGGGCATATATAAATTTACTATAAATATTGGACGCAATGTCGGAAGTCAAACAGGTGAATTATATTACAATGTTTCAACAACTTATATTTATGTTGCTCCAACCACTCCTATCGCAGCAGCACAAAATGACCCAAAAATTATCAGCAGTCAATCCGGCCTTCAAAACGCATATGAATTCTCCCTCTCTGATCCAAATTTTAAATATGCGGACCAAAGTCTTATTGTCTGGTATGTCAAGGGAGAAAGTATTGATGGCAAAAAGTATGTTTTAACAAACAGCGATAAAGGTGCAACAAACGATAACGAACTTCTTAACTTTAGAGATTATGACAATGCACTTTTTGATTCTATAAACCGTACTGGTTACACCTTCACCTTCGACCCAAATGTTGGAGGAAATTGGGAAGTATACTGCGTTGTATATCAAGTTGACCATACAACGACAAGACTTATAAGTAATGTTACTACTGTTACAACCGGGGTTAAGATTGAAGCATCGATTTTAATTTGGATTTTAATTGCTGTCGGAGTTGTTCTTCTTGCCCTAATCATATTCATAATTATCAGAACAAAGAAAAAAGAAAAGGTTTGGTAAAATCTTAATGTAACCAAAAACTGCGATTATTATCGCAGTTTTTTTAAGAACGCAAGAACAACACGCACTGAATGTGCGTGTTTTCTTATAAAATATTATGCACACTTGCTCCCATAAAATGAAGATAACTATGGCAACAATATTTGATTGTTTCAATACTTACTTTCAAGGCCTCAACATCGTTATTAGCAACATAAGATTTTATTTTAGAAATTTCCATGCCTATCTCCTGTATGCTTTTATGATTGACTAAATAACAAAGAGAACTTTCATTGTTGTCCCAATGATATTCCAGATTATCAACCAGCAAAGCCATTTGCATAGAGTTAAGCGTTTCATCACGTTCAAGTTGCCTTTCAATTTGAAAGCAATCATATTGAGTTTGAGTAAGGCTATTATTAACCACCACATCCTCTATTACACAAATTGCCACCAAAAATAAAAATATAATTCCAAAGTTTATGTAATGAAATACCTTCATGCTTCCACCACCAAACTTTTTGTTTTAAAACTTTTACCCTCACTTCCTATAGGTTGAATATATGCTTCACCCGCTTTGTCTATAGTCAAGATCAGCACATCTTTAATTCTTTTTGCCCCCTGCTGATTGATTATCTCTATCACCTTGTCCTTGTCAAGTCTTGCAAACTTGACATTATCCTCCATAAGTTTTCCTTCATTTATAAGCGTGATAGGGACAAAGCTTTCCTGTTCATCAAGTTCAAGGGCTCCGTTGGTTGCAGGGCTGTATTCTGCTTTTGGCAGAACGCTGACCTTTCCACTTGTTTCCATAATTGCATATTGAACTTGTGAAATAGAAAAATACCCACAGTTTCGAAGTGCTGCCATAATATCGTCAATAGTTAAATTAAGCTGCTTCATAGCCTTGTAATCCAAACCATGTGGATTTATTATTATCACAGGTTTTCCGCTTATCACACGCGAAAAAATTGTGCTTTTTTTGGTTAGTAAAGTTAAAACAAAATGAACAATAGAGAGTGTCAGAAGCGGAATAACGCCATGCAAAACTGGAACAGACACCTCTGCCATAGGTATGGTGGCAAGGTCAGCAATAATGAGTGTCAAAACAAGTTCAAATGGCTGCATTTGACCTATCTGGCGTTTTCCCATCAATCTAAAAACTAAAAGCACGATTATATAAATTATTATTGAACGTGCAACAATAGTAAGCATACACCTAGTATAAGCATATTTTTAATTTTAATCAGCATTTTTTTATTTTTTATGCGTTGCCCGTTTTAATTTTAAAAATTTAATTCTTTTAATATTAAATTTGTTCTTAGTCATCACAATTATAGAATGAATATCAACCACATTGAACACGCTACACAAAAGCATGAAGCTTACAACTGCAACAATTCCCCCAATTACCAGGGTGAAAAACAGTGGAAAGATATGTCCACAAATACTTGCAACAAAACTCGTTAATGCTGCAACTGGGACTATAATAAGAATCAATTTAGCAAGCGGTTTTAAAATATTTAAAGGGCCTTTGATTTTTCTTTTAAGCATAATTGTATTCAATATAGCAGTTACAAGATAACTTACACCCATTCCATAGACAAGTGCATTTATCCCAATAAGTGAAGGCAAAAACCATAATGCAAAGAACATAAATATTGCCCCAATAAAGAAATTAATAAAACTTTTGATCTCCATTCCCAGCGAATTTAATAATGCAGAAGTAATGTTGGTTATCCCAAGTGGAATTAAAACCCATGCAGCTGAAGCAAGTAAGGTGCCGCTTAATGCGTTATCGTAAAGAAATATGCCGGCTTGTTCCCCTAAGGCAAGATAAACGGGAACAAAAAGGCAGGAAATAAAGAGTGAAAAGATTATTGACGAACGTACTCTTTTTTCTATATGTGCATTGTCATTTTGAGCCATTGCAGCCGACATGTCTGGAATCAGTGCAGTGGAAAGCGAACCAATAAGCGTGGTGGGCACAAATAAAAGCGGCACCGTCATTCCAACAGCAATCCCATAAATTGACATGGCCTGAGATGCTGTATAACCAATGGCAGAAAGTCTTGCCGGAATAATTAACGCCATCAGCGGCTGAATAAAACTTCCTGCAACACGTATGCCAGTAATAGGCGTGGACTGACGCAGTAGTGGTTTAAATATTTGTTTTGTAGGCTTTGACATCTTGCCACCATAAAAGAAGAACAATATGACCACAAACAACATTGAAGCAAGACATGCAATGGTCAAACTCCACGCCACCGAAGTTGCATTTTCAATTGCGGAAAGAGTTGAGCCAATAACAAGGACACAGACAAATATTCGGAATACTTGTTCGAAAAGCTCTGTTATACATAATGCAAAATAATTGTTTTGTCCCCATAACGCACCACGGAACACAGAGTAAACAGCGGAAAAAACAAGACTTGGCAAAAGCACAATAAGTATTTCAATACAACGTGCATCTGTAAATAGTCCTGAAAAAAGGTTTTTGAAAAGTAAGATAATTAAACATAAAATCACACTTATGACAACGGAAAAGATGAGGGCAACAGAAACAAGCGAGGATTCTTTTTTGCCCTCTTTTTTTGCACGAAAACCCGCACTCATTCTGGAGATAATTAATGGCAGACCACTGGAAACAATTGTCAAAAGAACCATAAAAATGGAGAACGCAACTTGATACAATCCTAAGCTTTCCGCTCCAATCGCACGTGAAAGATAAATTCTAAACAAAAATCCAGCAACTCTGGTCAATGCTGAAAAAAATGTTATTAATGCAACCGTTTTAAAAAGTGATTTCATAAATTCTCCTAATTCTAATGTATTAAGATTGTCCCGAGTTTAATACATTAAAAATAAAGGAGAAATTATGAAAAAGATAAAAGATGAAATTTATATTGTAAAGAAAGGAGACTCACTTTCTTCAATAGCCAAGGATTTTGAAATAAATCCAACAAAAATTTTACTTGACAACAACTGTCTGCCGAAAATGATACATGAGGGTTATATTTTATATATCAAAAAATAAACTTTTAAGATTTTTTTCTTTTAAAAAGCCTTGTTAACATTCCTTCAATTTCCTCTTGATACTTAGTGGAAAGATATATAGCAATAATGGCGAACGTAAAGACAAGCCCCCAAACAATTAGTCCCCAACCGTGATATGGGATTAGGTCAGAAAAATATGAGGTCAAGAATATTCCAATCGGCCGAGAAATAAGCTGTGTAACTATAAAAAACAACCAACTCATATCTGTAAGTCCCGCAACCAGACAAAGAATATCGTCGGGAAAAAGCGGAAGCAGCATCATAATAACAAAACTATACTTGCCATGATTTAAAAACTTAACCCACTTATCACAGGTCTGTTTTCCCACCATAAAAACAACCAGCTTTTTGCCACATACCCTTCCAAGAAAGAAAGCAACCGCACTGCCGAGAAGTATACCTGCAAGGCTTAGTAAAGACGCCTGAAAAGGTCCATAAATTAAAGTTCCAGCAATAACTATAACTGGAGAAGGAAGAGGGATAAAGGTAACCTGCAAAAACTGCAACAATACAAACATAAACCTTCCCCAAAACCCAAGTTCTAATATAAATTTTTTTAGTTTTTCCACTGAATTGATGCTGTCCCACCAACCAGTCAAAACCAGTATAAGATAAATCGCACCCATGAAAATTGCTATTGCAAGCAATACCATAACGGTGCGAATTACTTTTTTCTTTGTGGACATACCCTGAGTTTCCATATCAATATTATGTTTAATAATTTATAAAAATATGTTAAGGATTGTAGGCACTTGGATTTGTCTTTTCAAGTTTATTTTTTATATTTTCGCTGCTAGCCTCTGTAATCTTTTGAGCAGGAATAATTTTGACATCACTCGGAGGAATATACATTCCTTCTCCAATTTCCTCCTCGCCTTCAATGATTACCCCGTTCTGTGGCCAATAAAAATCATGCCTAATCATCTTCTCATTGACAACCTCGCCATCTTTTAAATATTGAACGTATCCTTTTGATTCATAGCCTTCACGAGGGTATTTAAGCCTGTGATATTCCCCTTTATATAAAACATAGTTTGAATATTCACCATTTTTATCTGCAACAATTTTATCTCCGGTATGAGGAATAACTTTTACAAATTCGGCACGAGTTCGAATGGTTTGCCCTTCTTCAAGTGGCAATCCATAAATTTCAACATTTGCATAACTTTCATCACAGAAAGTTTTAATGTAAAGCGGACTTGTTAAATTGTTTTTAAAAACCAAATCAGAATAACCTTCACTTACCATAGCATCAAAGGAAAGAGGAACATAAGATGCTGGCAAACTATGATGATTTGCTTGTAAAATTTCTACATCTGCAAGAATAAGCGCGTTATAAAGTGTGGTTGATGCTTGACATACACCTCCGCCAGCACCGGCAACATACACACCATTCATGATAATATTGGCTTTTTTATATCCATTTTCCACAGTTCTTGGTCCCGTTGTATTATTAAAAGAAACCTCCTGCCCAGGTGCGACAACCATACCATTGAACATGGATAAGGCTTTTTTAACATTGTTTTTTCTATCCGCTGAAGAAGTTGCATAACTGGTTTTAAAACTAGAACGCAATTTAATTTGCTTAAGCATAGCCTCTTTATCAATGCTTGGAACCACTTCAGTTGTAGGAATATCAATTGTAACAGAACTTGCTGTTTCGAGAGCCGCATCCATTTTAGAAAAAAATTCATCACGGTTGACTTGTAATCCTTTCTGTGTTTCACTTAAAGAAAACATTTCCTCTTTGTCTGGTTCAAAAATAATATTTGGCGACATTCCCTGACTTTCTACGCTTTGAATAATCTCTTCAAGCTTCTCATCCACACCGCCTAAAACATTTTTGTAAGATATATTGACATTAAGTCCTTTGTTTTTAATATCTTTTTCCACCTTCTTTTTTGCAAATACATTTCCTTCCCGACCATAACTGAGAACTTTGGAAATTGGTGCATCAAGGTCAGACTTAACCTCAAAGTCATCACCTTTGAGCACCCACTTTTGCTGTCCAGAGGTCAGAGTTATCTCAATATCGCTGCGGTTCTCAAGCATTTTACTCGAAACCACATTTTCCGCTTCCTTTTGTGTCATACCTGAAACGTTGACGCCATTAATATGTGTATTTTCATAGAAAGTGGTTTTCTCGCTTAAGCCATCTCCAAAATAAAATTGACAAAAAAGGAGTAACCCAACCGCAATAAATGAAACACTCATTAACCAAATAATTGAACCATGTTTTTTATTCTTCTTTTCTTTCATTTCAAAATTATTATGTAGATAATTAATAGATTTATACATAAATAAACTCGCTGCAAAGTAACACAATAAAAACCTTTCTCCAAAACAAATAAACAAGCACTTAAAAAATGCTTGTTCATTATCTTATCCTTTAAATAACCCAACAAAAAGTTTATGGGCAAGCACACTTGCCATACGGCTCGCCTCAGCGTAGCGACTCGAGATATCACCGCCTTGTCGAAATGACAGCGCCCATCCCTCTCCTGCCATTCTAAGCAGAATAAGCTTAACGAATGGAGTCGAATAAACTAAATGTTGACGCAATGCCCATTATGCCGCAGCAAACCCAAGTGTGTTTTTAAGATAGTTGTAAACATTGGTTGAGCCACTGATTCCGCCAATAGCAAAGAGCGGTTTCTGCACTGGATATCCACCATTTAATGCAGAATTGTATGACCAATTGCCCCATGCGTTGCTATCTCCGTACATGTTTTTAGTTGCTGTGCCGTTTAGTGTTCCTTGGCCATAACTAGAAATAATAGATGAATTCCCATATAAATTCCCTCCAATGATTCCTGTTTTATTCGTGCCTATTATCGTGGAATTTATTACACTGCAATCTTGTATTTGGATATCATAAAGCCAACCAGCTATTGCGCCTGTATGATCCCCTTGCACTTTACCATTCTTATATACACAGGATTTAATACTACCACTTATATAACCAACAACACCTCCCACAGACCAGCCTTCATTTGTGCCAGATGTCACATTCACACTGTCAACTATACAATTCTTAATCGTACTACCTGCACACATTCCACCAATGGCTCCTGCATCATAAGTCTCTTTAATTTCTCCACCTTTCATAATTATATTTGAAATGGTTGCTCCGTTTGTATAAGCACACAGCCCTATATATGTTGGTAAATAATTATCTTCACTTGTTTTTATATTCTTTATAGTATATAAGTCGCCATCTTTATTCCCCGCAAAACTAGTCGTATTGTTCCCAATTCCACTCCAAATATGAGAAGATAAATCTATATTCGAGCCAAGTTTGTAATACTTGCCACTAAGTGTACTTGCCCTACTTTCAACACAAAGTCTACCAAGCTGCTCCGGTGTTTTGATTATGTAAGGATTTGATTGTGTTCCACTGCCGCCAGCGTAACTACTTGCAGCATAGTCCTCCCATGTCTCAACATATTCAATTAAGATCGGGAAACCTTCGTTTTCACTTGCATCTATTGCCCAAACTCTGTTGAAATCCCATGGATATTCCGAATCCCAATTTGATACCGTAGTATACCATGATTTCCCCTTTGCATAACTTGTTGTATTCAAAGTTATTATCTTGGTAATTATAACTGGATTTGGAGAACTGCTTGTATAAGTACACCCTTTCGCTAATGTACATTCTCCTCCAAAATAACAGTTTAAGATACTTGATGAGGCCGCATTACGTCCTGTTATCCCTCCAACATTTGTATCAGTACCACTTACGTATCCTGTATTATAACAATTTATTATTTTTGCACAATCGCTGTTAAATCCGACAACTCCTCCCACATTGGTATCGGTACTGACAACTCTTCCAGTGTTATAACAGTTTGCCACTATAGTCTTATTGGTTGTATTAACCTCTCCTTCTGTTTGTCCTACAACACCACCAATACGCCTCTTCAAACCGCTCACATTGCCTGTATTATAACAATCTCTAACTGTTACCGAAATAAGTCCCTGACCCAATACTCCACCAACATATGTATTGAGCATAATTCCACCATATACTTCGCCTTCGTTATAGCATTTTGCTATTGTGACTTTTCCAGTCGCATATCCAACAACGCCCCCAACTTTTTCATAGCCAGTTACTATGCCCGTGTTAAAACAATTCGTAACAGATATTGAATTACAAGTATATGCAACAACACCACCAACATAACTATGTCCCTGTATGTACGAATCTTTTATTCCAAGGTTGCTTATACTTCCGGATGTCATATATCCAAATAAGCCTTGATAACTATATCCATCTCCTGACCCTGTTGGAGTAAATATTCCAGACACAGTATGTCCATTTCCATCATAATTATTTAAAAATGGTCTGCGGACTTGTTTCCCTGTTCTATCAAAATATATGCCAATCGGCTGCCAGTAATATTCTGATAAATCTATATCTGCTGTCTGTTTGAAATAAACACCACTAAACCAAAAGTCTGATCCTGAATTTACTGCATAAGCAAGTCCTGCAAGTTGTTGTGCATTTTCAATTTTATATGGATCTGTTTTGCTACCTGAGCCTGACAGAGTTGTACTATATCTTCCACTGTCTGTCCAGTAGCCAGATTCATTAGTTGGCGTGTGCCTACGCAGTTCTATCACTGGATATCCACTGTTTCTGTTTGAATCAATTTGCCATACATTAATCATGTCCCATGCATATCTTGAATCCCAGTTTGACGCATTTTTATACCAAGCCTTACCTTTTGCATAATCGATTGTATTGAGAGCTTCGATCCTCGTTATTTTATCACTACCAACACCCGAATTGTTTGTTAAAGTACAGTCACCACCATAATAACAGTTTGATATCATGTCTGACGATATCTCCCCTATAGCTCCACCTGTTAAGTTCACGTTTGAACCTACCACATTACCAGTACTGTAACAGTTTGAAATTAATAATGATTCTGCTAGTCCTACGATTCACCCAACACTAGAACTACCGGTTACTGTGCCTGTATTATAACAATTTGTAATAGACGACGAATCAAAAAATGCTGCCCCGACTACACCTCCGACATTATATTCACCAGTAATATTCCCTGTGTTATAACAGTTTTTTACTGTCACATTTGCCTCAATATCTCCTATGACACCACCGGTGGCTTCATCATCACCAGTAACACTCCCGGTGTTATAACAATTAGTTATGGTTGAAGTACGAGCATAACCAACCACTCCACCAACATACATATGCCCATTCACTTCGCCTGTATTATAACAGTTAATCACAGTTGAAGATTCGTTAAGATACCCTACAATACCTCCCGTATCTTCATCACTGCCATCCACTTTTCCAGTATAAAAACAATTTGCGATTAACGAAGAAGAAGTTGCCCATCCAACCACTCCAGCAATCTGATAATAACCTCGAATATACGAATCGATTACTCCGACATTTATTATGGTTGCTCCATATACTTTTCCAAAGACCGCCTGCTCACTATATAAAGCCGTCGTAAATACGCCGGAGATTGTATGACCATTTCCATCATATTTACCCGAAAAAAATCTTTGGACCGTGTCTCCAGAATGATCATCTTGAATACCAATAGGTTGCCAATAGTATGCTGAGAGGTCGATATTTGCTGTTTGTTTAAAATATTTATCTTTATAAAATTGGGTTGAGTTTGTTACCGGTCCTGTTCCACTATACACCATGTATGAAAGCCCTGCAAGTTGCTGAGCGGTGGATATAAGATATGGGTCAGCTTCTGTTCCAGAGCCTGACCAATTTGTTG
>CAOJZM010000001.1 GCA_948466185.1 uncultured Christensenella sp. | reverse complement strand
AAAAGAAGAAACAGTTGAAGTAAAAGAAGAGGCTTAATTGATTAAAAAAGTGGCATTGCCACTTTTTTAATTCTCTATATCCACAATCTTTTTGTTTAATATATTAAAACTATAGACATTAAGTTCTTTTGTGGTTTGCACCGCGTATTTATATGGAGTGATGTAAAAGAAATTTGCGATTTCCCCAAAGTAATTTTTTAAGCTTTCCTTGCTTATATTGTTTTGCAGTTTCTCACTGCATAGCGAATATGCAAACTCTGCATTACCTTGCTTTAAAGCATTTAAAAACTGATAAGCAATTGTTTCATCAACTAAGGAATTGTTTTCCGCATTATGTTCGCTTTTAACATTGTCTAGTCTAAGGCCTTCTGCTGTGATTGAATAGGTTGATTTTTTATTTTCATTTTCAACAATGAAGCCTTGTTTATTCGTTGTAATTATATCTCCGCTAAACGCACGAGTTTTGCCAGATTGGATATTAAAAGCGTAAACCTGTTGGATTGATGGGCTTGTTAACTTTATATAAACAATATCATCCTTATGTTGAATGTTGTATCTATCAAATTTTTGACTGAGATGTAATACCTTTTTCCAATTGTTGTGGGAAACCATAACTTTATTTTCGCCAACCTCAAATATGCAATCTTTTCCATCTATTTTAAGCTTTGTGACGGAGTAGCTTTCACATACATCCTGCTTTGCAAGGCAAATTAATGTAGTGTCATCATCAAGCTCGGCAAAGTTATAAAAACTGCAGTTTGAAAGAAAGTTGGTGTCAATAGAAAAGGGAAGTACCCTTCTATTTGTACTAAGCGGATAAACCAGCAGTTTCTTGAAGCCTTCAATTTGCAGCGTCTCATTTGCTGATAGGATGGACTCTTCATCTCCATCTTTTATAAGGCATTCATAGTTTGATTTTATGTTAAAAACTTTCATACAAATAAGATATGTCAAGAAATAATAAAAAAGAAGATTAAAACAAATTTTTTATGTCAATTATTATTTCACAAGGAGATAATAATATGAAAAATGGATTATGGCAGGATAAAGAAGTCAAAGATTTATTCTCATATGTTGAGGATGTGAAAAAAAATAATCAGCCACTTAAAAATGCGTTTATACTTCATGCGAAAAAATATGGTCGTCAACCGAACAGCGTCAGAAACTATTATTATCATGAAGTCGACAATTTGATTTCAGATAAAAAACGTGCAGGGAAGCTTAACATCGACCTTAAAAATCACACTAAAAGTGAAATAAATTATTTTTCTGAGTCAGAAAAAAAGAATTTGGTTGGGCAAATAGATTCTCTGGTCAAGGCAGGCAGCTCGGTGCGCAAGGCATGCTTAACGCTTTCTAATGGTGATATAGATAAAATGTTACGATATCAAAACAAATATAGAAACCATTTGGCTAAGAACAAGCAGGACAGTAACATAATCAAATTTACCAAGAAGAAAAAGGAAGTGCTGACTGAGAGTGACATCAATAGTCTTTTTATGGGGCTTGTGCGACTGGTCAAACGCAGTGCTGTGGAGGAAATTTCTGGGAAGATGAAGGAAGAGCGAGAGTCCTCCAACTATCTTCTGCGTAAGGCACTTGTGGACTTGAGTCGCAAAGACAAAGAAATTAAGGAACTGAAACAGGAATTTTTGGAGCTTAAAAATGAAAACTTAAAACTTGTCGAAAACATCACAAAACTGCGATGTGACAAGGCGGAAAAGTTAAGCAGAAAGTTGGAACAAAATAAGGTTAAGGAAAAGGAAGGTTAAAAAGTGTTTATGACACTTTTTTCTTTTATTTTGAAAATAAATATGATAAACTTGATATATGAATATTAAGGTGTGGGAAGGGGCAACCCTGGATGAAGCGACAGATAATCTGGTATCGAGTATTGATAATTCTGACATGTCAATAGAACATATTGTAATTGTGCCAGATAGATTTTCCTTACTTATGGAAAAGCTGTTACTTTCAAATTTAAAAAGCCCTGCAATGTTTAATGTTAGTGTGGTTGGTTTATCCTCCCTTGTAACAAGATTGTTGAGTGAGATTGGTATAAATAATCCCAATATAGTTTCCATGACAGACAGCCTTTTGCTTACCGCAAGAGCAATAAAGAATTGCAAAAACTCTCTTCTTCATTTTCAGAAGAGCAATATAAATTTTTGTCATCAAGTGCAGAATGCCATTTCGCAGTTTAAAAGTAGCGGTGTAAAACCGGATGCATTTTTAAATATTAATAACAAGTTGTTGCAGTATAAAAAGTTTCATGATTTGGGGTTGATTTACGAGGAATATGAAAGACTTTTGGAAGGTAAGTTGGATGCAAATGGTCTTTTAGAATTTTTCAACGATAAAATGAAGAATAATCAATCTTTAGGTGATAAAATTTTTTATTTCGCAGAGTTCGATGCATTTACAAGTCAAACATATGAACTCATTAAAACCCTTACAACCTTTGCGAAAGAGATAAATATATCACTTCCAAGAAGTTTGACGCAAGGCAATGCATACATCTATGAAACCGATATATTGGACAAATTAAAACGCCTTGCCAGTGAGCTTCGCTTAAGTGTTGAGGTGGTAAATCCAATATGCAAATTAAATCAAAATCAACAAACAATTGCGAAGAATCTTTTTGCATTTGATGTGATGAAGGTGGAAAGTGAATATTGTAGTTTTCTTTCTTCTTCTAGTGCTAAAGAAGAGGCGGGGCTGATTGGCAAGCTTTTGCGTTACAAGGTTTATAAAGGTGCAAAATACAGCGACTATGCTATTGCCTGTTCTGACCTTGAAAAATATGCACCTTATTTCGAGCGTGTTTTTGAGACTTTGGATATACCTTACTATATTGATATTTCTCAGACGGCAGATAAAACATTACTTGCAGGTTTAGTGTTTGCTTTGTTGAATGTGTTTGTCGCAGATTATTCTGGAGATAGTCTGCAAAGCATCTCATCCAACATTGTGTTAAAGTTTGAAAATGCACAAGCATTATGTAAAAAAATCCTTTCCCTTAACATCTTTGGAAAGGCGAGGTATAAAAAATATATAGCACCCGTGCAACCAAAACTTGATGAGCTTCTTGAAAAATTGGCAAGGGTAAATTCATACTCTGACATTTCAGATGCTTTAAAAGCCATTTTGGCTGATTACAGGGATAGTTATATAATGGTCCTAGAAAAGTTAAAAGATAAAGGGCTTGTGAAAGAATACAACATAAATATGCAAGCGGAAGATATTGTTCTTGAAGCACTCGATAAAATAAAAGAATATAACGGGGATGAAAAATGCGGCAAAGGTGAGTTTTTAAAACAACTCAAATTGCTTTTAGCTTTTAAAGAGGTGTCTTCTGTTCCAACTTATGTAGATGCTGTAATGGTGGGCGATGCCACAACCAGTTTTTTTGGAAAAGTTAAAAATCTGATTATTGCTGGTGGAGAAGGCTTGCCGATATTGAAGGGAGATAATGGACTTGTAAGTGACGATGATATTCAATCCTTCAGTATAATTCAAAAGATTGAGCCAAGCATAAGAATGATAAACAGACGAAACAGATTTAAGCTTTTTAATCTGCTTTGTCAACCCGAGTCAAGTCTTATGGTGAGTTATTTAAACTTGAATGAAGAAGGAAAAAATGTGGAAGAGCCTACATATATCAATATACTAAAAAGAATTTTTGGTAATAAGACGGTAAGCGCTTCATCATTTAATGAGTTTACAAATGTAGACGATAATTTTGACATAGAAAAACTTTTATTAATATGCGGAAATCGCAAGATGGCACTTGAAGAGAATGCAGGTTTAAGCAATAATTATAGTGCAAGCTTACAAGAACTTTTGAAGGCGGACTATACCAAGTTTAATATCAACAAAACTAAGCTTGGTATTAATTCACATAATTTATTTTTCTCTAAAGAGCAAACAAAGGTGTCGCAATTGGAAACATATTATAGTTGTCCTTTCAAGCATTTTGTCCGTTACGGGCTCAAGGCAAGCGATTTTGAAAACGCAGAGTTTGATGAGCGAGACATAGGCAATATTTGTCACGAATTTGCTGATATATTTGTTAAATCTTATAAAAATATGATTCAAAATGTGGATGAAGGTGAGATTCAAAAGTTTATACAAAAAAATTTAGCTAGTTCTATAAAAAAGCTGGGATTGCAAGAAAAGTTGGAGGCAAGTGTTACATCTAAAAGTTTAATTGACTATATCAATCGCATAGCAACATTTATGCTGAGCAGAATTGTTAAGGAATTAAAAGCAACAAGTTTTCTTCCGCTTTATATGGAAAAGCAGCTTGAAGGTGCTTCTATCAAGTACGAAAACAAAGAAATTAAACTTGTTGGTAAAGTGGACCGAGTTGATATTTACCAAGAATATTTTAGAATTATTGACTATAAAACAGGATATATTGCCCCACTTTTGAAAGATTTATATTATGGAGACAAATTACAACTTTTTCTATATGAAAAAGCAATTGCTAAAATGCTTAATAAGAGGGCTATTGGGACCCTGTATTTTGATTGTCGTTATGATTATGACAAACAAGGCAGTCAAGACTCCTTACTTAAAGGGCTTGTGTGGGGAGAGGATGAACTTTTAAAGGCGTATGATAAAGATTTAAATTTTGGCAGGGCAGAAATTATTTCAGTTTCTCCAAAAGTGTCAGGCGGCTACAAAGGTCAAGCTATTGCCAAATTTTCTTTGGAGAATTTTGAACTTTATGCCGAAAAAGTAGCAGCCAACGCATTAAAAGAGATTGACCAAGGATATATACAGCCAAAACCAGATGAACGTTCATGTGAAAGATGTTTATATAAAAGCATCTGCCTTTATAACAAGGATAATGGGACAAGGATAAAAGATAGAATAAATCAAGAGGATATAATGGAGGTGCTTGAGAAATGAGTGTAGGTCCAACTAAAGAACAAGCCTCTGTTTTAGAGAATAAAAAGAAAAACCTGATTGTAAGTGCGTCAGCAGGCAGTGGAAAAACTTGGGTGCTTATAAAGTATATAACGAGTTTGATAATAGAAAAGAAGGTCCCAATTAAGAAACTTCTTGTTTTGACTTTTACAAGGGCGGCGGCTGGTGAAATGAGAGAGCGGTTAAACAAGTCGCTTTATCAAGAAAGGCCGACCTCATTTTTGCTTGAGCAAATCGATGATTTATCTACGGCTGATATTTGCACAATTGATGCTTTTTGTGAGAAACTTATAAGACGTAATACAGATAAATTAGAAACAGATGAAGGCTTCAAAATAATGGAGGATACTTCTGAAGTAAAACTATCAGCGTTTAATCAGTCCCTAATAGAATTTGAAAATGTTGAGCCTGAGAGTTTGCAGGAAATTTATTATTGCTTCAGAAAAAACAAGGATTATATTTTCAATGTTATTCAAGATATAAACAATTTCCTGTCCGCAAATAAAGATTCTGAAAAATTGCTGGATTACTATATTAATAATCAAGCAGCAATATTTGACAAAGCACTTAATGTTTTAAATGAGGACTTAAAATGCCGATACTTATCAATTCGCCAAGAGATAGTAAGAGTTTTAGATATCGTTGAATTAGAGGATAAGTACATTAGCTATTTGAAAGTTTTAGATGGAATATTGGCTGAGCCAGGTGATGATTTTATTGAAAACGTCAAACAAATAAGGGATATAGATTTGCCAAATATTCCTATTATTAGAGGAGAGAGGCGGGATGAGGATCTGGCCAATGAAATGAAGGCAATAAGATTAAAAATCAAGGGATTCGTAGAATCTTTTGATGGATACAATTTTGATGATTACATATATAGAAAACAGAGATTTGGCTGCTTGGCAACTTCTCTACTGAAATTATTTAAACTTTTTAAAATCAAAGAGAGCCAACTAAAGCAAAGCCTTGATATTTTGGATTTTGTGGATATCGAAGCGGGTGCTTTAAAGCTACTTGAAGATAATGATGTATTGATTAGCCTTCAAGAAAAATATGACTATGTCTTTGTTGACGAATATCAAGATACGAATCGTATTCAAGAAGCGATAATAAAGCCGCTCACAACTAAAGGACATTTTATTGCGGTGGGAGACCCAAAACAAGGGATATACGGTTTTAGAAATGCGACTATGGAGATTATGCAACAGGATATTCAAGAATTTTCTTCCCAAAAGGAAAGTGATGTGGTATATCTTCGTGGGAATTTTAGGAGTGATAATAGACTTCTTTCTTTTATCAATCGTATTTTTGAAAAAGTCATGACAGAGGAGCGGGTGGGTATAGATTATATAAACACCTCCTTGCTTCGCGGAGAAATGCCTTTTGATAAAATGGCTC
This sequence comes from uncultured Christensenella sp., assembly GCA_948466185.1. GTDB lineage: Bacteria > Bacillota > Clostridia > Christensenellales > UBA1242 > Caccovivens. The sequence goes on along the minus strand of CAOJZM010000001.1, from coordinate 172,152 downwards.
TTCCTTCTGTAAGAGTTGATATTGTGGTGGAAAAGGAAGAAGAAACAGAAAGCGAAACTAAAGGCGTTTACAGTGTAAAAGAGGCTGAAATAGTTTTAAAAGAAAAAAACAAATTGGAAGTGGATACGATAGTTGCACGTATTGATGAACTCTTGCTTGAAAAAATTTATGACGAGCGGGCAAAAAGGTTCAGGACTATTCGTTGTGAGGATATTGCAGTTTTGTTTAGAAATCGTGGCACGCTTATGCGTAGTTTGGCGACGGCGTTAATGAATAAAGGATATCCCGTACAGTCTGATGAAAAGAATCTAGAAATCGAAGAACCAGAAGTGCAAATGCTGGTTAACCTTTTAAGAATTTTAATAAATTTTGAAGATGATGTTGCTTTAATTTCCGTCATGAATTCGCAGCTTGGAGGATTTACACTTGATGAGCTGGCTTTATTACGTCAAAATCATCCTGAAGAGAAATGTTTTTTTGAGATAATAAACAATGAAACTCAAAATCAAAAAATTGTTGGCTTTATTAACGAGTTAGAGGATTTGCGTTTAAAGTGTTCGGTAGACGGTCTATATAAAGCGTTAAACCAATTTTTTGTTGAAAAAGACTATTTTTCCTATCTTAAGTATCATAGTAATTCAAAACTTTTGCAGGTGGAACATTTTCTGCAGGATATTAGGGCAAATGAACTGGATTTTAATATTCCAAATGCGATAAAGTTTTTCTCGTCTATAGGCGGAAAACTGCGCAGCCCAAATTCTTCAGGTGGGGACGCAATAAAACTTATGACTATTCATGCCAGCAAAGGACTTGAATATCCAGTGGTTATACTTGCAGGTGCTGGCAAGAGGTTAGATAAGCCAAACACCCAAAATTATAATATTAATGCAAATTTCGGTCTTGGAACTTATGCTTTTGATGAAAGACAAAATTTAAAATGCACCACTCCAGTGTATGAAGCGATCAAACTTGAAAATCATAAAAAGGAAATGATTGATGAAATTATGATTTTTTATGTTGCACTTACCCGTGCCAAAAATCATTTATACATTGTTGGTGGCGAAAATACAAAAAACCTTATTATAAATGAAACCTTTAATGTCTTGGATGCAAAAAATTATCTTCAAATGATTGCATTTGCACTAGGCAGACCGTTTATTGAAAATTTGGAAAAATGTCAAACCGTGACCGCAGGTGATTGGGAATTTAATATTGTAAATGAAACAGTAAATTTAAAACGAGAATCAACAAGGTCAATGTCAGCAAGCACCATTAATGAAGAAGCAAAGAAAAAACTGTCTAATTATTTTAACTTTAGCTATAACGGAAGCGAAGTATGTAAGTTGAATTTAAAAAACACTGTAACAGGAATAAATTCTTCTCGCAAAGAAGAGTTTTATGAAAAATATGTGGAAAGTGAAGGCGAGCAGAATTTTATTAATCTTGGGAATGCGTATCATGAAGCCTTAAAATTATTAGATTTTTCTGGGATAGTTGATAATGAATCTCTCAAAAAAGAATTGGAAAAGAATAAGCCGAACTTTACTGAAGGATATTATGAATTAATAGATGAAAATATTTTATTAAAAAATATAATTTTAATTAATTCAATTATTAAAGAAAGTAAATTATATAAAGAAAAGCAATTTGTTATGTATTCAAAAATTAAGGATATAACAGAAATAGACAGTGAAGAAAAAGTTTTGGTCCAAGGGGTTGTCGACCTGTTTTCACTTGGGAAAGAGAATATTTTAATAGATTATAAATTCACTCATGAAAAAAACCAAGTTAAAATTATAAAAAAATATTCAAAACAATTAGATTTATATTCCCTTGCAATTGAACAAGGATTTAATATTACCTTAGATAAAAAGTATATTTTGTCCTTAAAAAATGCAGAATTAATAGAGTATTTTGAATAAATTAAATTAATATTTTTGAATTAATAATTAGTCCTGTAATAAATTTAAAAAAAATGAAAAAAATAAATAAAAATTAAATAAAAAATATTTTAAAAAATATTAATTTTTATTATGAATATTTTTTTTCATGTGTTATACTAAATTTGAAATTATAGGAGGATGATATGATTTATTCAACTCTTTTGGATGCAGAAAGTTCCTTTAAAACATTTTTTGTGCAAATAACAGGTGCACTTGGCTTTGGTGGCTTACTTGCAGTTATACTTGCACTTGAAGCATTTTTCGTATTTTTATTTGTTTTAAAAACCTTTTTTTCATATGAAATGAGATTGGGGCGAAGCTTATACAAGATTAATGCGTGGCTTTTTGAACATAAAAAAATAGATGAAAATAATATTAAAGAGTTTAATGATTTAATCAAAAAAGGACCTAAACGTCTTTCATATTATTGGCAACAATTCATCCTTTTCAGAGAGCATGAACCTACATATTACCTGTCCCTAGACAACCTTGTTGAAAAACCACTTAAAACAAGCAGTTGGGAAAATAATATAAAAAATCTGAATTTAGTAACTATTATTTGGGCCGCAATAAGTTTGCTTCTGGGAGTCGCTTATCAAGGAAATGGTGCGGCAACACTTACGTCAACTGCTTTAGCAACTGCCGTTTCCTTCCCTATATTTGTTGTCGTAATTGGAATAATTGCAAACATGTTTTTAAAAGGTACGAAAACAACTAACCTTGATGACATTTATGAAAACTACCATATTTTTGCAAGATTTATTTCTAACGCATGCGTAGATCTTCCTTCCTATGTTGATTTTGATTTATTATTTTCTTCCAAGGAAATTGCAAAAGGCAATCCTCAACTTCGTGAATATTATGAAAGCCGTGCAAGAAAAGCAAAAGAAGAATTTGAAAATGCAAAGAAAAGCGATGTGGAATATGTTGAATACAACTTTGAAAATGCCGGGGTAGATGGTTCACTTGTGCTTGAGCGAGCCATGAGAGAGACTGAAACCTTTATTAATAAAAAGACCAGTACGCTTGCAAAGATTTCACATGCAGAGGCGGAAAAAGAAGCACTGAGAAGAAATTATGAAAATGTTCAAAAAGATCTTCAAAGAAAAATTCAAGCGTCAAAGGAAAATATTGCAAAACTTATTCAAAATCAAGAAGCGACAACTAACAGAATGGAAGTTGGTTTCCTAAGAAAGCAACAGGAACAGGAAATTGCAAAGCAGGAAACATTGCAGGCAGAATATGATCAAGAAGAAACACGTTTTGCCCTTTCAACTGAAGAAATAAATCAGGAAATTAACAAACTTCGTGAAGAACTTGAACAGTCCAAAGAAACAGTTCAAAAGGCCATGGTGAGTGAATATCAATCTTTCTATGAAAAGGTTATGAAAAGTGCTTACAACCAAATGGAACGCAAGGTTGAAGCTGAAAAAGAAAAATTAACCAAAGAAAGAGATAATAATGAAAAAGAACTTATTGTTGTTCAAACTCAAATCAAACGTTTAGTAGACGAAAATAATACTCTGCGTGCAAGACTAGGTGATGAAATTGTCGAAGATACTCAAGATGGCGTATATGACGAAAATGGAAATTATGTATACAAGGACGGTTCTTATCATGACCCTAATGGGCTTTTCCATGATACAGATGGCAAAGTGTATGACATGAATGGCACGTTAATTCATGAGCCTAAAACTCCTCAGCAAATAAAACAAGAAGAGGAACTTAATGATGTTGAGGCTTTTGGTTCATATATAGATTTGGGCAATGAAAACAATGTGGTCAAACAAGAGAAGCTGGAAGTCAGACAGCCTGAAGCGAAAGAGGTTGAAGATCCTATAATGGAAACTGTTTCCGAAAAGACAGAAACTAAACCAGAAATTGAGAAACCTTTAATTGAGGAAAAACCTAAAGGAAAACGTGGCAGGCCAAGAAAAGAAGTAACTGATACCCCAGTTATAAAAGAGCCTAAAAAGCGTGGTCGACCTAAAAAAGAGGGGACGGAAGAAAAGGTTAAAAAACCAGTAGGCAGACCTAAAAAGTCAGACGCAAACGTAATTAAAAAAGACGCTTCTGAAAATGTTCAAGAAAATCCTGTCGATGATAGGCTTGCAAATCTTGAAAAGATTAGTCAAAAGATAAGCGAAGAAGAAAACAAACTAAATAAAATGAAAATGCTTATTAACAGCGAGATTAATGAAGCAATGGAAAATACAAATAATGAATCCATAATAGCTGAAAGAGATAAGATAATAAAAGAAATTGAGGAATTAAAACTTCAAGCCCAAAAGGTGAAGGAAACGTCGTCGACCGAGGAGCTTTCTAAAATAAATGAAAGGATAGAAACTTTAATTTCAGAAATTTCAGCAATAAATAAAGATTAAAAAAATCCACCATGTGTGGATTTTTTATTTCTTTTACGGAAATATTGATTTTATAGTTTTAGTTATAAATTGTTTTAATAAAATATAAAAAAATATTTGCTAAAACAAGATGAAATGATATATACTAAAACCATGAAAAAGAATATAAAATCTGTAAGTTTGATGGCGTTTTGCATCGCCATCTTAGGATTAGGAATCTCTCTCCTGCAAAACGCGGGGGGGGGATTTTTGGTTTCACCAAAAATAACAGTGAAATAAGTGAGGAAATAGGGAGTCTGGATAATACCGTTGCTGCAACGGCTCCATCGAACACATCAGGCTACTGGACGGATAGCGGCAGATATTCAACAAACTGGTCAGGTTCAGGAACGTCGTATGATCCATATCTCATATCCACTGCACAGCAACTCGCAGGGCTTTCATACATGGTGTATAGTGGAAGTGGTTTGGTTAGCGAATCATACTACTATTATGGTAATAAATTTTTCAAACAAACAGCAGACATAGATTTGTCAGCTTACTATTGGCAGCCAATTGGGATAAGGTATAATAGGAGTGCAAATGAAGTAAAAAGATATTTTTCTGGCACATATGATGGGAATGGTTACACAGTTTCGGGAGTATTCACTCGAGCAGGTTCATCGAATGCATATAATTATCAAGGCCTTTTTGGATATACATATAATGGTTTAATAAAAAATGTTAAAATAACTGATTCGATTTTTTACGGCAATCGTGGTGTAGGAGCTATAGCAGGGTATGCTGAAGGTACTTCTTTTTGGTATTGCCATAGCACAAGCAAGGTTTCAGCAACAGAATCTGGAGGCGGGCTGATCGGATACAGTACAGAGGCTTATATACACCATTGTTATAATGCGGGACCAGTACATTGCACATCAACAAGTGTTGGCGGGGTCTTAGGTACGGATGGATATTCTTCTATAGTTAATTGCTATAATCGTGGCATGATTTCTGGCAATGCATATTCCGTGGGTGGATTTATAGGATTCGCTGACGGAACAAAGATTATCAATTGTTATAATGTGGGAAGTGTTACAGGAGACCATGTAGGAGGTTTTTTAGGTAGGGCAGGAGTAGAAACAAATATATCGCATTGTTATTACGGTGGGGATTGTGCTAATATTTTTTATGATGTTTATGAGAGGGATGAAGATGATGATGGGAATTATTATTCTGGTTCAGCGACAAAAATAGCATCATTAAACTCAACATCTTACGCAAAAAACAAGTCATGGTATACCAACACGTCGAATTGGGATTCGAGTTATCCATGGGATTTTACAAATGTTTGGAAAATAGATTCAGGCAAGAATGATGGCTATCCAATATTTATACCAAAGACAGCAGTCGTGACAGCGAACGCAGGAGCTGGGATAACAAGCGTGTCAGGAAGTGGAGAATATAACATAGGCTCAACGGCGACAGTAACAGCGACAGCAAAGACAGGATACACCTTCCAGAAGTGGACAACAACGAACAGTGCAACAGCCGCTGCAGTGTCAACCTCAGCGTCATATAGTTTTACAGTAACAGGAGCAACAACTCTCTATGCATGGGCAACACTAAATACGTATTGGACAAATATAAATGCATTAAATCCAAATGGGCAAGAATTAGACGCAGCATATTTTGATTTGACGATCAGTGATACAGCAGGCGTGCATAGTGGAACATACACAAGCCTAACGGACAATCCGTATCCATCAATACGGCTGGGCTATGGTTCAACAATAACAATATCGAATATTCGATCCTATGTAACAGGGAAATATCAACTTGCAAGTGTCAGTGCAGGAAAAGGAATAACCAATAATGGAAATGGAACCTACACCTACACAGTGACAAGTGCAGATGATGTCATCACAATTCAAATGGATTGGATTGAGTATTATCTCGCTTTAGATGGTATGCTAGATGGAGTAAGTGCTAATGATATAAGTGGATATGGAACCTGCGATGTGTATAAAGATGGAGTTAGAGTAGCTGCAGGTGTGAATGATTTTTGGACAGTCTATGGAACATATCATTATGGACAAACCTATGAATTTAAAAATATACAATGTTTAGCAGATAAAGCATATATAGGCGTTCATAGTGGAAGTATATCAGGAACAATAACAGGAGATACAAGAGTAATACTTTCTTTCCGCACAAAGACATGGGAGGACTATGCGGCCTCCAGTTATGCAGGCGGAACCGGAACGCAATCAAATCCATACATAATCAAAACAGCGGAGCAACTTGGGCTTCTTGCAAAACAGGGACAGAGTGCAGAGATAACCTCCCACTTTAAATTGGGTGCAAATATAGACCTATCAGCACATGAATGGAAGCCAATAGGAGTAGGGCAGACATATAGATTGCAAGGAACATTTGATGGAGATATGCATTGTATCAACAATATGAAATCAACACTGTATTATTACCATGCAGGATTGTTTGCAACAGTTGTGGGAGAAGGTGTTGTAAAGAATTTGATTATGAAAAACACAGTATCGCAAGGGAATTGGACGGGAGCAATAAGTGGACTTGTGGACAACGGCGGAACAATTATGAACTGCATAGTAGAAGATGCGGCTTTGACGGGGACAAAGGTTGGAGGAATTACAGGTTGGAGCTGGAACTCTAACATAATATCAAACGTTGTGATAGGATGCACAATCACGGCAACATACGGAGGAACAATAATAGGCTCAACAGGAGGAGCTGGGGTATCAACAATAAAAGATAATGGAACTTACGCAAACACACTGACAGTGGATCGAAGTCAAGGTGGGATATATGGAATATCAGAGTCAACAACACATATATTTACGGGTTGTTATGCAAGTTGCAGGATAAATGGAGCACATGAGTTGCTTATGTGGGGAGATGAAAACTCATGGGGGAATTGGTCGTATAACACTGCATTAAATGATGAATATCCAGTGCCAAAGCCGCTCTTTGCAATTGGTGGAATCAGTGGCTCAACCAATGTTTACAACTATCTTAAAAACACCCTCGGCTTTGCTGCTGCATAGGCGGATTGTCCGCGTTCTTTTGGTGTGACGTTAAATTGGGGGCGTGACATAAAAAATTGATTGTGATATCAAAAAGGCACCTTCGGTGCTTAGTATCGATTATGATGTTATATATGAATATAAAATATAGTTGGGTGGCTTTGCCACCTTTTTTATTTATTAAATTAACAGAGTTAAGGCCTGTCATATTTTTTTTGCCTAAATTATATATTTAAACATAAGGAGAATGGACAAGTGGAAATTCTGTTTTTGGTTGTTTTGGGAATTGTTCAAGGTTTGACTGAGTTTCTGCCAGTTTCTTCCAGTGGGCATCTTGTTCTTCTTAGCCGTTGGTTTGGTATAAGTGATTCTCTGTTTGTCAGCATTATTCTTCACCTTGCAACCTTGCTGTCCGTGGTTGTGGTTCTTCGCAAAGAAGTGTTCCAGTTTATACGTCATCCATTTTCAGACGGTTCAATAAAACTTTATCTTGCAACTATTCCTACCTGCATTATCGTGCTTATACTTATGCCATTTATCAATGATGCTTTTGCAGGGGCAAGTCTATGGATATGTTTTATAATCAGTGCTGTGTTGCTTATTTTTGCGGACTACAAAAGCAAGAGAAAAACTGCAAGCAAAGAGCTATCTACAAAGCAAGCAATAATAATGGGGATTGCACAAGGTTTCGCCGTTTTTCCCGGTGTATCACGTTCTGGCTCCACAATAAGTGCTGGTTTACTTGCTGGTGCCAATAAAGAGAAGACTGCCAAGTTTTCATTCATGATGAGTATCCCTATTATTTTGCTTTCGCTTGTTATGGAGATTTATAAGATTATTCACTTGGGGCAGGCTGTGCAGGTGAATGCAGTCGGACTTATACTTGCCTTTATATTTGCCTTTATTGTAGGGGTGTTATCCATAAAAATTATGCTTAAACTGACAACCAAAGCTAATTTTAGGTGGTTTGCAATTTATCTGGTTTTAATTTCTATTTTATCAATTATTTTTTAAAAGGGACATAGAATGAAAGAATTTTACAACATGACCATTGAAGAATCGCTGGCAAGTTTAAATTCCTCACGTGAAGGACTAAGAGACAGTGAAGTGAATCAGCGGGAAACCTTTAAAGATATTGAGGTCAAAAAGCATAAATCGTGGCTAGAAAAATTTCTACTACAGTTTAAAGACCTTATGATTTTAATTCTGTTGTTGGCTGCTGGCATTTCCATCATTATTGGAATTTGTCAACACACTGTAAGTGAGATGATAGACGGTGGAATTATTCTTGCCATTGTTGTTATGAATGCAATCTTTGGGGTTGTTCAAGAAAACAAGGCTGAAAAGTCTTTGGAAGCACTTAAGAAAATGACCGAACCAGAGGCTTTTGTCTTAAGAAATAATGAAAGAATAAAACTGAATGTAAAGAAACTTGTTAAAGGGGACATTGTGTTTTTGGAAGCGGGCACAATTGTTCCTGCCGACGTACGAATTATTGAAAGTGCGTCTTTGCAGATTGATGAGTCTTCCCTTACTGGAGAAAGCAATGCTGTCAGAAAAAATTGTGAGGAAACATTCCGTGAGGGGACGGTGCTTGCCGACAGAAAAAATATGGCCTATCGTGGAACGACTGTGACCGACGGCCGAGGGCTTGGTGTAGTTGTCAGTGTTGGTGCCGATACTGAGATTGGTAAGATTGCAAAGGCTCTCAAAGAGGTGGAAAAGGAACAAACTCCTCTTCAAAAAAGTATTAAAGAGGTGGGGAAAATACTCACATTTTTGGTGCTTGCTATGGCGGCGGTTACCTTTATTTTAGAGGTTGTCGCAAGGCCGGGAAATATACTAGAGGCCTTTTTGACTGCAGTGGCTATTTCGGTGGCAGCAATACCTGAAAGTATGCCAGCGGTTATTACAATAATAATGAGCATGGGTGTGGCGAGGCTAGCGAAACAAAAAGCTGTCGTAAAACATATGCATTCGGTGGAAACGCTGGGATGTTGCGATATTATTTGTTCTGACAAGACGGGTACGATAACCCAAAATAAAATGACAATCACCTCAACCTTTTTAGATGGAAAACTGCAACCACAGTCGGATGGAGTGGATAATGAATTGTTTCTGAAAGCAATGCTTCTTTGTAATGACACGGCTCTCTCTAAAGGTAAATTCATTGGCGACCCAACTGAAATTGCTTTATCTGACTATGGCAAAGTATGTGGCAAAAATAAAATACAGCTTGAAAAAGAGTGCAAAAGAATTAACGAATTGCCATTCGATAGCAGACGTAAACTTATGTCAACATTAAATGATGTTGATGGTAAAAATTACATGTTTACAAAAGGGGCTGTCGACTCGCTTTTAAAAAAGTGCAAGAGTATCCTTTTAAACGGAAAAGTCTTGCCAATGAACTCTGAAAATCGCAATATGATTTTGCAAGCCAATTCAGTTATGGCTGATCGTGCGTTGCGAGTGCTTGCTGTTGCTTATAAATCTGTTGATAATGACCGCGATTTCAAAGAAGAGGATTTGATTTTTATTGGACTTGTTGGTATGATAGATCCTCCACGCTGTGAAATAGAGAGTGCAGTTAAAAAATGTCTTACTGCTGGTATGAGACCAGTAATGATTACTGGCGACCATAAAGATACGGCTTTTGCAATAGCTAAGGAAATTGGAATTGTTAAGCACAAAAAAGAGGTTATTACTGGTGAAGAACTGGATAAATTGTCAGATGACGAGCTTGCAAAAGAGATCATGCATATTGGGGTGTTTGCTCGTGTGAGTCCAGAAAACAAAGTGCGTATTGTAGACGCCTTTAAAAAGCAAGGGCACGTTGTGGCAATGACGGGGGATGGTGTGAATGATGCACCAAGTTTGAAGCGTGCAAGCATTGGAATTGGCATGGGAATTGCAGGCACCGATGTGACCAAAGAAGTGGCGGATATTATTGTTACTGATGACAATTTTGCCACCATCGTTATTGCAGTTGAGGAAGGTCGAAAGATATATCAAAATATACAGAAAACTGTGAAGTTTTTGTTTTCAGCAAACATGGGGGAAATGTTATCTTTATTCCTTGCAACAGTCATATTCCCTCAATTTGTGTTCCTTTTTCCTGTGCAGATACTTTTTGTAAATCTCATTACCGATAGTCTGCCAGCAATTGCTCTTGGTGTTGAAAAACCAGAAAAAGACCTTATGAGTCAGTCTCCACGTTCCAGCAAGAAGAGTTTGTTTGCTGATGGCACAGGTGTATCGATTGTGGTGCTGGGAATAATTCAAACCCTGCTTGTAGTGGGTGCATTCGCGTTTGGGTTAAGCCTTTATAACGAGTACGTTGCTTCAACAATGGCGTTCTACACCCTTAATATTGTCCAAATGTTTTATCTGGCTTCAATGCGTACAAGCGGCAACATGTTTAAATCAAATCCATTCAAAAATAAGTTTTTCACGCTTTCAATTGCTTTCTGTTTTGGACTTATTGCACTTATTGCATTGACGCCGCTTGAAAAAATGCTTAAACTGGTTCCACTCAATAGTTTGCAATGGCTTGTTATCTTCCTGCTTTCCGTTGTTATGATGTTTGCAAGTGAAATGTTTAAATTTATTTACAAACTTATTTTAAAGAAAAAATCCGTTTAATTTACGGATTTTTTATATTAATCATTATAAATGTTTGATTAATCCCACTTTTATGATAAAATATTTCTATGATTATTGACGAGATATTTCAAACAGAGGATTTTAAAACACTTGTGAAAGAAAAGGAGAAAAATACTTTTCCTAAAGCTTTATTATTGATTTCAAAGGATAATTTATATCTGCAAGAATTTGCAAAAGCTGTTGCAATGCTTATCTTGGATGAGAAGGTTGATATTAATGGTGAAAACTGCAAGAAGGTTTTGGCGGACTCTCATCCTGATGTGAAGTTTTACCCTATTAAAGATAAACTGCTCGTTTCGGATAGTCAGGAAATTGTTGAGGAAAGTTTTATTAAACCAATCTTTGCAAATAAAAAAGTTTTTATTATCAAAGATATTTCAAATTCTATGGAAGCCGCACAAAACAAACTTTTGAAGGTGGTGGAGGAGCCATCAAATAATGTATATATGATTTTAACTTGTACAAATCCAGATTTAGTTTTGCCAACTATACGCTCGCGTTGCAACAAGATAACGCTGGCTAAACTTTCGCTTGAGCAAACAATCAAGCTTCTTCCAAAAGTTGAAAACAGCAAACTTAACCTTGTGCTTGCTGTGGCAGATGGGCAGATAGGCAAAGCAAATGAACTTGCCCGCCTTAAAAATTTTGAAGTCCTTTGTGATGATGCACTTTCAATTTTCACGAAAATGAAAACAAGTAAACAGGTGCTGGTTTATTCAAAAAAGCTGCTTGCTTATAAAGATAATATTACATTAATTCTACAGGTGCTTGCCCTTTGTGTTGAAGATTTATTGAAAATCAAAAGCGGCAACAAGGATCTTGCAAGATTACAGCCATTTGTATCAGAACTATCAAAAGTAAGCGAAGAATATACGGTGCGTGCACTATGTGAAATATCCGCACTTGTGGACAAGGCTTCAAAAGAAAAACAATATAGTGTGAACATGGTTCTTGTTATCGAGAACTTATTACTGAATATTTTGGAGGTTAAATATATATGCAGATAGAAGTTGTAAGTGCAAGATTTTTGCATGGGAATAATGATTATTATTTTAGCCCTAACGGACTTGATGTCAAGAAAAATGATTATGCCATTGTTGACACTGAAAGAGGGCGTGAGATTGTGCGTATAGTCAAAGAGAGGAAAACAATAGACGCTTCAGTATTGGAAGAAGCACTTAAAAATGTTGTTAAGATTGCGTCCAAGGAAGAAATCGAAGATGCTTATGAATGGGATAAAAAGGCGGCAGCACTTTTGCCAGAAATAAGAGAAATTGCGAAAAATTTTAAACTAGACATGAAAATTATATCAGTGGAAGGTAATTACAACGGCAGTAAATTAATTATAAATTTTACCGCCGATAACCGAGTTGATTTTCGAGACCTTGTAAAAAAACTTGCTGAGAAATATAAAAAGAAGGTGGAACTGCGTCAGATTGGGCCACGCGATGCAACACGTCTGCTTGGTGGTCTTGGAATGTGTGGCAAAGAATGTTGCTGCCACCAAGGAATTTGCGGTGGAGAACATGTTTCCATTAAAATGGCAAAAAATCAGGGGCTTTCTTTAAACCCAAACAGTATAAGCGGGCTTTGCGGAAAACTTTTATGCTGTCTTGCTTATGAAAACCAATATTATGTTGAAGTGCTTAAAGAAATGCCAAAATTAAATAGTTTTGTTAAAACTAAGGATGGCGAAGGCAAGGTTGTTTATTGTGATCTTTTGAGGAAGACAGTGGATGTACGTTTTCAAAGTGAAAACAGCAGTGAAATTAAAAATTATCAACTTCAAGATGTTAAATTTAGAAAAGATTGATTATGAAAGAGAATAATGAAAGAATTGAAGATTTGCAGTGTGGAGGTTTAAAAATTATTCAGAATAAAGCCCTCTATACTTTTACTTCGGACTCAGTCATTCTCGCAAATTTTATAAAAATAAAACCCAGCGAAAAAGCACTTGAAATTGGGACAGGCTCAGGAGTTATTAGTATTCTTCTCACGAGGAAAACTAAGGCTAAAGAAATTTCAGCGTTCGAAATGCAGGAAGAAATGTATAAACTTGCACAAAAAAATGTAGAACTGAACAATTTAACGGGACGTATTCAACTCATCAATGACAAAGTGCAAAACTATAATAAACATTTCAAAAATGGTGAATTTGATGTTGTGTTTTCAAACCCACCATATATGGTTACTGATGAAAACTTACCAGATGACAGCGTCAGATATTTAGCAAGGCATGACCTATCCTTGCCAATAGGAGAGCTTTGTAAACAAGCAGGCAAGGCGTTAAAGTTTGGCGGAAGGTTCTATGTTATATATGCGGCAACAAGGGCGGCAGAACTTATATATAATTTAATGGATAATAAACTAGAACCTAAGGTTATGTTTTTCACAGAAAACGGCAAAGAGAAAACCAATCTTGTTGTGATAGAGGCCGTTAAGGGAGGAAAACATGGAGTGAATGTGTATCCAAATTTGGTGACAAATGATGGTGACGGCAGTTATCTTGAACAACTTCATACACGACATTTTAAATAAAAAAGTCAAAATTAATTTTTGACTTTTTTATTTGCTGGAACTTTAACAAGTTTAATTTTATTGTTTTTAATTTCATACATGATGTCTGCCAGATTATCATAATCGTCCTTATGTGTAAAGAAGATAAGAGTACGTTTATTAGGCTCACTTGTTGCAATAATACGCTGAAGTGTGGTATGGAAATCTGGAGTTACATCATCTGGATATTCATACAGCATCAGCACCTTACATTTACTTAATGCGGCTCGTATAAGTCCAATCCAGAACTTTGTTTCTCCATCGGTTATATCAGATGCTTGGGTGTCATAACCTTGAGGGAGGGATTCAATAACTTTTGTAAGGCCAAGTTCTTCAACTAAGGACTCAATAAAAGCTATATCATTTTTTGCCATAAGCAAGTTTTCTTTTACAGTTCCATTTACAAACACGGGATGTGACGCACAGTAATCAATATGGTTTTTAAATGTTTTTTCACTGTAGTCATAAAGGTTCAAATTGTCCAGCATGACAGTTCCGCTGTCTGGTTTAATTTTTCGTCTCAGCATATCAAATATTGCACGTTTTCCACAGCCGCGAGGGCCCTTAATGATATTAAGGCTGTTCATTTTGAAAGATATATCAATATTTTTAAGGTTCACATTTGCGGGGGGAGGATTTTGATATGTCACATCTATAAAGCCGAGGTTGTAACCATCTGTCATTTTATTTACATTTCCATATTGCACTATTTGTTTATCATTTAATGAAAGTATCATATTAAGTCTGTCAACATCGACACGAACATTTTCAATTCCACCAAATTTTGTGTAAAGGGTGTTAAGTTTTTCGGTGCAAGAGGTCAGGTATGGCACAATAATAAGGTAAATGGCAAGATCCATTTGTCCTTGTGAAACAAGGTAGATAAGGAATGCGGTGATTGCATATACAACAATATGCCAAATTGCATAATAAAGGTTGTCACGGAAAGAGTACGTTTTGTAATATTTCAAATATTCTTTGTTGAAGTTTTCTGTGTGGGTTAAGAGTTTGTCTCGATATGTGTCATTTGCTCCCAGTTCATCAATAACCGCTTTGCCAGAAAGTATGTTGGAGTATTCTTTGAAACTATCATCTTTCTTTTCATATCGATTGTTCATAATGCGACCCATTTTGCGATTAAGGGCATTGTAAACAAAGAAGTTGACAATTCCAAGGGCAGTGACAATAAGCCCTGCGTACACATTTGAGATAAATATTGTTACAAGGGCAATTACAACCTGCACTGAATATTGCAATATACTTGCGATATAATCAGGAAACTCTCCGGCATAACTAAGATTGTTTAACGCTATATTTATAATCTTTTCATTTGAGAGTTTTTTAATGCTGCTATCCTCACTTTTGAAAAGTTTGTCATAGATTTTTCTTGTTATATTATTACGGATAATTCCATAATGTTTTGCATAACAGACGTACTGAAAATGAAGCATTATATTTCGTGCAATGATATCAGCAAGTTCAATAATCAGCCATGTGAAAGCACCTTGCCAATCTCCGTTGTATAAGCAGTTTATTGTTTTTGCTGCTGCGATTGTCATAAGTGCATAAATACTTGCGTACATAACATAAGTTAAGATTTGCCAGAACCAAACGCTTTTGCTTGGCTCGGCCAGTTTATACCATCTTTTAAAAAGGGTTTCTTGTTTTTGTTTCTTTTCCATAGCCCTAATTATAGCATAACAAAAGAAATAAAAGCAAAAAAAATAACGAATTTTATATAATTTTACATAATAAACAGGCAACAACTGAACCGACAAGTGCACAAAGCAGTGCAACAGGAATTGCATAAAGCAACTTTTTCACCTTTGTTTGTGAAAAATAGACAGTTGCAACATAAAAAATTGTTTCACTGCAACCCAAAATAACACAGGCACATCTTGAAATATAGCTGTCGGGCCCATATCTTACAAGCACATCTTCCAGGAGCCCATAACTTCCCGCACCGGTAAATGGGCGAAGTAGGACAAGTTCGATAAGTTCAGAAGGAATACCGAGTAAGTTGAACGCTGGGGAAAGCAGTCCTGCCAAAATGGAGGTTATCCCGCTTGCACGCAGGAGGGCCACCGCAATCATGATTGTTGCAATAAACGGAAAGATGTCAACAACAAGAGGGATTGCCTTTTTTGCGCCCTTCACAAAAGTGTCATAGGTGTTGACCTTTTTGATATAGCAATACATAAACAAAGCAATAAATAGCACAGGGATAATATAAACACTCATCTTGCTTTCCTCCGCCAGATTTTGCTGAATAGTTTGACAAGAATGACGCCAAGAAAAGAGGTAACGGCGGTTGCAAGTATGGTGGGGATAATTATATCAGCAGGTGCAGCACTTCCTGTTGCTGCACGCAATCCAATCACGGTGCTTGGTAAAAGCTGAATGGATGTTGCGTTGATTACAATCAGCATTATCATTGCGGGCGTTGCTATTCCAGAGCCATCATCAAGTGATTTCATGGCATTTATTCCCATAGGCGTTGCAGCATTTCCAAGACCAAGCATATTTGCTGACATGTTAAGTGCAATCATTTTTTCTATTTCTGGGTTGTCAATTTTAAAAAGTTTTTTGATAATTGGATGAAGTGCTTTTGCAAGTTTCTCGCCCAGTCCACTTGCATCAACAAGTTCAAGAATGCCTAACCAAACCGCATAAACTGCGGCAAGTTCCACGCTCAACTTCAAGGCACCTGTTGAGGCGGATACCATTTCTCCTACGATAGAAGCTGGGTTTGACCAAAGCAAAAAACACATGGAACTTATTATCATAAAAAGCCAAATTCTGTTCATGGGGTAATATATGCTTTTTTACCATCGTTTAGAAGGACAAGCGTTTTGTTTGACTTTTGATTATCAGTGGGATATTATTTTCGTAGGAGAAAAAAATGTTTATAGATACCCATGCACACCTCAATGATGAAAAGTTTGAGGGGATTGTGCCACAAATTGTTAAGTATGCAAACGAGATGGGAGTTGATACCATTATTTGCAGTGCAAGTGATATAGAGTCAGCATATAAGGTCGTTGAGCTAAGCAGGCAATATGATTGTATTTATGCAACCATTGGCGTGCACCCTCAGGACAGTGATGGCTTTTGCGAAAATGACATCGAAGTCTTGCGAAATCTTGCAAAAAGCGGCAAAGTTGTTGGGATTGGAGAAATTGGACTTGAATATAGAGAGGGCTGCCCTGACAAACAGGTTCAAAAAGCTGTGTTTTTGAAGCAACTTAAGCTTGCCCATGAATTAAGACTTCCTATTGTTATTCATTGTAGGGACGCAGTTGGCGATATGTTGGACCTTTTACAAAGCAACAAGAATCTTCTTGAATATGGTGGCACTTTCCATTGCTTCAGCGAGAGCGGCGAGAGTGCAAAAATTATTCTTTCACTTGGGCTTCATATTTCGATTGGTGGGGTGGTAACTTTTAAAAATGGCAAACGTCTTCAAGAAGTTGTTCCAACAATTCCTCTTGACAGAATATTGCTTGAAACCGATTGTCCATATCTTGCACCGGAGCCAAATCGTGGAAAACTTAATCAAAGTGGATATATTCCTTTCATTGCTGAGAAGATTGCTTCGCTTAAAGGTGTCAGTGTCAGCGAGGTTGCAAAAATCACAACTGAAAATGCGAGGAGGTTGTTTAAACTATGAGCGAACATAACTTCAAGAAAAAGTTTGGCCAAAATTTTTTGACTGATAAAAATTTGTTGGATGCAATTGTTCGAGATGCTGGTGTTTCCAATGAGGATTCTGTGCTTGAAATTGGTGCGGGAGCAGGTGCGCTCACAGCGGCAATTGCAAACAGAGCAAAAAACGTAGTCAGTTTTGAGATAGATAAAGATCTGGAAGGCGAACTTCTTGGTCTTGGCCTTAAAAATGCAACTTTCGTGTTTGGTGATGCTTTGAAAACTTCAATGGAGCAAATCGAGAAGTATTTTGATAAAGAATATAAACTTGTTGCGAATCTGCCCTATTATATCACTTCGCCACTTATATTTAAGTTCTTGGAAGAGTCGGGAAAAATTACTTCACTTACAATCATGGTGCAAAAGGAGGTGGCAGAACGCATTGTCAGCAAAAAGGGGGGCAAGGATTATGGTGTTTTATCTGTTATGATATCATTTTTTGGTAGTGCAGTAATCACCCGTTATGTAAATCGAAAAATGTTTTATCCAGTGCCAAACGTTGACTCCGCTGTTGTCAAAATTGAGATTGACAGAGACAAATATAAAAATATTGATAAAGACAAATTTGCAAAATTTGTAAAGGCATGTTTTTCTATGCGTAGGAAAACAATTTTAAACAATTTGTCGAGTGGTTTGGGTGTAAATAAGAAAGAAATAGCCTTGGCTATTGGCGAAGAAACATGTAAAAAACGTGCAGAAGATTTTTCCCTTGAGGAATTAATAGAAATATTTAATGGAATTTAAATCAATTTATTATATAAATTTGTTGTTTTTTGGATTATAATTTGTTATAATGTAAAAGATAAAAGAAGGGGGAAATTAGTGGTTTCGGTATTAGGTTATAAAATCTGGGAATATTTTACATGTTTCTTTGATTACATACCAAAAATTATGTATTTCCTTTATGCCGCACTTGCAAGTTGCTTGGATGTACTTCAATGTTTAATGCGTCGCCTTGCAGGTCTTGACATTCACTATATAAATGGTGAGGCAATCACCAACTCTGACCCAGTTTTATCCTTTATAATGGGCATACTTGGGATTGGAGAAAATGCAGGTGATTATTCAGTTCTTACAACAACATTCTGGTCACTTGCAATCTTTGGACTTATCGTCCTTGCTCTTACTACCTTTGTTGCAATTATAAAATCACATTACAGTGAAGATGCTGGGAAAACATCTCCTGTTCAATACATATACACCGCTTTCAAATCAATATTGACTTTTGCAATTGTACCTCTCGTTGTTATTGCGGGCTTCTGGCTTTCTTCCTTCCTGCTTCAGACGCTTGACAATATAACTGCTGGGGCGGCGACTGAAGAAAAGTTGCAGGGAATATATGGCAGTAACTATGATTCGGTGTTTGATTACAAGATTAATTCAAATGGGAATAAGGTTTACAGCAGATATGATTTCTTTGGCTTTGGCGAAGGGAGCACTTCTGAAACATTTTCTGGACTCATATTCAAGGTGTCTGCAAACGGAGCAAACAGATTAAGGACAGGCTCGTTGAAAGTTGGGGGGATTTACGATTTTGGAATTATGGGTCAATTCACTCCATCTGGCGAAAATCGAACAGAATGGACAGCATATCAAATTGATTACGCGTTTGCAAATAGCCTAAAATTAAAAACTGCGACTCATGCCGCTGCTATATACGCGGGGAATAAGGATTTTATTACTATCGCATCAATTGACACCTTTGTGATGACGGGTTATACATGGACGTTCTCAAAATACAATGTCGGACTTGTCTGGGCCTATTACAACTTATGGCAGTTTAATTTCCTTGTTGGATTTGCTTCCATAATCACCTGTTTCTTCCTGATGATAAGTATTATTATGGGGCTTATGACAAGGCTTATTAAATCAATCGCGTTATTCTTGATATACCCAGCAATTTTAGGTATTGCGCCTCTTGATGATTGGGGAGCTTTCAAGAAATGGAGAGGAGAGTTCCAACAACAAGTGCTGATGGCGTTTGGTGCAATACTTGGCATGAACTTGTTCTTCCTTATCCTGCCATATCTGGATAATATAAAATTCTTTAATATAGGCTTACTTGACTATATGGTCAACATAGTTATTGTTATAACCGGACTTGTAATGGTCAAAGGCTTCATAGGCTTTATGTCAGGGCTTGTTGGTGGTGCGGATGCTGTTGCTGCTGGAGATGGCGTCAAGAGTGAAGTGGGCAAGACGCTTGCCTCTGGTGCGAAGATGACGCTTGGTGCTGCCAATATAGCAATGAAAGCCGGCAAGTTTGTCACTCCAATGGGACTTGGTGTGAATGCTGCTCAAAAGGGTCTACGTTATGGTTTAGCTAAATCGAGATCAGGTTCAGTTGACGAAAAAGCTAAAGCTGAGCAAGCAAGGGTTGATAATATAGATAATCTACTTTATGGCGATGCGGCTGATGTTGCACAAAGAAATGTATCTATGGCACAAGATAGACTTAATTCCGATACTTTAGCTTATCTTGATACTGCCAAAGGTAAAGAAGCATTAAGGAAGGCACAACGTATGGCAAAAGCACAAGGCTTAACAGACGAGGATGCAAGTAAGTTTATTGACGGCAGAATGCAGGAAGAAATGCTTAAAGACGATTCATTTGGTACAGAGGATGAAAGAAAAGCACGTGCTAGAGCTAAGAAATTGATAGATAGAAAGGGTTACTCTGAGAAAGATTGGGAAGAAATTCAAAAGCGTGACTCTTATGAAGCTAATGCAAAAGAATACACGGCGAGAGCAAAGGCTATTCGCGAAAGCAATTATTTGACTGTTGATCCAGAAACGGGCAAGACCACGTTGGTTCCAAAGGCTGCTGCACAGGCCACTGCAAACGATGCAAGGGCACTCGCAGGTTCGCTTGTTAAAGGGCTTGAAAACGGCTTAAAAGAACTCAAGCTTAATCCAGCTGCACTTATTGGAATTTTCTCAAGTGCAACCAATTATAAACTTAACGATAAAGGCAAACTTGACGGCGTCTATGGCGAGCCTAAGACTGCTATGACGACCAAAGCCGAAATTGACGAAAATGCTAAAAATCGCAAGGCTAATATTGGCAGATTTGCATCATCACTTGCAGGGGTTACCTTGGGTTACGGTAGTGTTGCCAAGAAGAATCCTACTGAAAAGACCGGGGATGCCCTTGGCCAAGAACAACTTCGTGAAAGCAAAAAGAGCACCGAGGCAATTGCCGATCTTAACAAGAAAATTGATAAACTTACTGAAGCAATTCTTAAGAAAAGCAAATAGAAGTTTTAAACAAAAAAACACGGAAAATATCCGTGTTTTTTATTTTTTATAACTGCTTAAAGCTCAAAGCGTAACGTAGTGAGAATATATAAATTCCAGACTCATGCAATGTCATGTTGAGCGAAGCCGTAAGGCGAAGTCGAAACATCTAGGTTTACCGTAATAGAAAAGTTTTCGCTAAAGCAAGATCCTTCGACTACGCACCTTGCTGTCATCTTGACCATCGCGGAGAGATCTCAAGGTGCTGCGCTCAGGATGACAACTTGCTTGCTTACTAATGTTTGTGACTAGGTTATAGGCGGGAACGATTTAAGTGCTGTCATTTTGACCGAAGGTGCCCCTAAGATTTCTCGACTGCGCTCGAAATGACAATGAGGGGAATGCGAAATTGATATCTTGACCTTTTTAATTTGTCATCCAGTCCAAAATTTTTTGATCTGTCATTTCGACCGAAGCGTCAGAGAAGTGGAGAAATCCATAACTTCGAAGAATAGATTCCTCCACCTTGATCAGTATGACATATTTAATCAGATAAAAAATAATAGGAAATCTTTCATTAATTTTGTTTTTATATTTAATGATTAGCGGAATGTGGCTAAGCAATAAAATAAATATTTTTTCATTTTTAAGCTGATAGTTATCAATTCATAATGAGGCCTCCTGAATTGCTTAGCAAGAGGGCTCAAAATTTTTATAAAACACAATATATATTGTTCTAAAAATTATTTGACACAATATATTGTATAATGTTAATATATAATCATCGCGAAATAAAAGGAGAAAAATTATGGACAAAATTATTAAAAGAGATGGAAAAGTCGTTAAGTTTGATTTAACAAAAATCGAAAATGCAATTGTAAAAGCAATGCTTGCTCTTGGTGATGGTGACGTGCGTGATTGCAAGAAGCTTGCCAAAATTGTTGAAATCGAACTTGAATATAAGTTTGAGGGCAGGACGCCAAGCGTTGAGGATGTTCAGGATATCGTTGAGCAGACGCTTATGTCAAACGGTTATGGCAATGTTGCAAAATGTTACATTTTGTATCGAAAGAACCGCGAAAAAGAACGTGAAGTAAAGGACACCCTCATGGACTACAAGGGGACTATTGACAAGTATTTAAATCTTAATGACTGGCGTGTTAAGGAAAACTCCACGGTTACCTATTCGGTTGGAGGACTTATTCTCAATGAAGCTGGTGCAATGACTGCAAATTACTGGCTTAATGATGTCTATGATAAAGAAATCGGTCAGGCGCACAAGAATTGTGATATTCACATCCATGACCTTTCAATGTTGACTGGCTACTGTGCTGGTTGGAGTCTTAAACAGCTTATCCGTGAGGGGCTTGGTGGCATTCCAGGAAAGATTTCTTCCGCTCCAGCTTCCCACCTTTCAACTCTTTGCAACCAAATGGTAAATTTCCTTGGCATTATGCAAAACGAGTGGGCTGGAGCACAAGCTTTTTCTTCTTTTGATACCTATCTTGCTCCATTTGTTAAGACGGACAACTTAACATATAAGGAGGTAAAACAATGTATCCAATCCTTTGTTTATGGCGTGAACACTCCATCTCGCTGGGGTACGCAAGCTCCATTTACAAACATAACTCTTGACTGGGTTATCCCTAAAGACCTTGCTGAACTTCCAGCCATTGTTGGTGGCAAAGACCAAGATTTTAAATATAAAGATTGTGTAAAGGAAATGGCAATGGTAAACAAGGCATTCATGGAAATCATGATTGAGGGTGATGCCAATGGCCGAGGTTTTCAATACCCAATTCCAACTTATTCTATTACCAGAGATTTTGACTGGTCTGAAACTGAAAACAATAAATTGCTTTTTGAAATGACCACCAAATATGGTATTCCATATTTCTCAAATTACATCAACAGTGACATGGAGCCAAGCGATGTGCGTTCGATGTGTTGCAGGCTTCGTCTTGACTTGCGTGAACTCCGCAAAAAGTCAGGTGGCTTCTTTGGTAGCGGTGAAAGCACTGGCTCAATTGGTGTTGTTACGGTGAATATGCCAAAGATTGCCTATCTTTCAGCTGATGAAAAGGAGTTTTTTGAGCGTCTTGATAAAATTATGGACCTTTCTGCCCGCTCACTTAAAATCAAGCGAGAAAAAATTGCCGAGCTTCTTGAAGCTGGATTATATCCTTATACAAAACGTTATTTAGGGTCTTTCAATAATCACTTTTCTACTATTGGTCTTGTGGGGATGAACGAGGCCTGCCTTAATGCGAAGTGGATAAAAGCCAATTTAACACAAAAGACAGCACAGTTATTCACACAAAAAGTTTTAAATCACATGAGAGAGCGTCTTTCTGACTATCAAGAAAAATATGGTGACCTTTACAACTTGGAAGCAACTCCTGCTGAGTCAACCTCATATCGTCTTGCAAAACACGATAAAGAACGTTATCCGGATATCGTTACTGCAAATGAAAACGGGACACCTTATTATACAAACTCTTCACATCTTCCTGTTGGATTTACAGAGGATATTTTTGAGGCTCTTGATGTTCAAGATGAACTTCAAACTCTTTACACTTCAGGCACGGTATTTCACGCTTTCCTTGGTCAAAAACTTGACAACTGGAAGACAACTGCAGAGCTTGTACGTAAGATAGCAGAAAATTATAGACTTCCTTATTACACAATGAGTCCAACCTATTCAATCTGCCGAGAACATGGATATATTGCGGGCGAAGTTCATTCTTGCCCAATATGTTCAGCTAAAACTGAAGTTTATAGCCGAATTACAGGGTATTATCGTCCAGTTCAAAATTGGAATGACGGAAAGACTCAGGAGTTTGCTGATAGAAAGGTATACAATATCAAAGATTCTGTTATGCAAGGAAGGCACGATTCCTGTGATTGTAAACATGATGATACCGCAAAATGTGATAATGATGAACTTCTTCTTTTTACAACTAAAACCTGTCCAAATTGTCGTATGGCGAAAGCTATTCTTGATTCTGCAAAAATAAAATATACGGTTATAGATGCTGAAGAACAAAAAGATTTAACTGTTAAATATGGGGTAAGAAAGGCACCAACCCTTCTCGTTCCAAATGGGGATCATTATGACCGCTATGACAATGCAAGTGAGATCAACAGGTTTGTCGGGGGAGCGAGAAATCGAGCATGAAAGAAATTACCGATATAATTGTTATAGGCGGAGGGCCGGCGGGGATGACCGCCTGCCTTTATGCCTTAAGAAATGGGAAAAGTGTGGTTTTAATTGAGCGTAATGGCATAGGCGGCCAGATTGCACAAAGTCCAAGGGTGGAGAATTTTCCAAGCGTGGACTCAATCTCGGGGAGTGAGCTTGCTGACAAGATGTTTGAGCAAATCACAAGTCGCGGAGCGATATTCAAATTTGGCAATGTTGAAAGTGTGGAAAAGGAAGGGGAGGTTTTCACTGTTAAAACTGACTTTGACACCATGCAAGCCCGAAGTGTTATCATTGCCACTGGGGTTGAACATCGCAAACTCAATCTTAAAAATGAGGACAAGTTGATTGGCAACGGAATAAGTTATTGTGCATTATGTGACGGAGCATTTTACTCTGGAGAGGATGTGACTTTAATTGGGGACGGCAACACCGCACTTCAATATGCGTTGCTTCTTTCTTCCTACTGTAAAAGCGTGCACATTGTAACCTTGTTTGATAAGTTTTTCGGAGATGCCTCTCTTGTCGCCGCAGTTAAAAAACGTGACAACATCAAAATTACCCACTCGCTTCGTCTTGTTGAACTTTTGGGCGAGGATGAATTACGCGGGCTTGTGTTTGAAAGAGAAGATAAAACCCGAGTGGAATTTCCAACCAAAGCACTTTTTGTTGCGATTGGGCAGATGCCAGACAATCATATCTTCAGTGGACTTGTTGATTTGTCGGTGGATGGGTATATTGCATCTGACGAAAACTTAAGAACAAGAACCCCAGGATTGTTTGTTGCTGGGGATTGCCGAACGAAAAAGGTTAGACAGGTTACTACTGCTTGTTCTGATGGTGCGATTGCAGCAAGCAACGCTTCAACTTATATAGAATCCTCAGGTTAAATTGAGGATGAATGTGCTATAATCAATATAGGATAAAATAGAAAAATTATGTGGGTGAAATATGTCTAAATGGTCAACATTATACGAAAATGAGATACATTCAACTTCGGTGGATCATTATATAAATGAAAAACTTAGAACAAAAAAGAAAATAGTTAAATTAATAAATAAATATTCTCGTAGAAATCATCACATAGTCGAATTTGGTTCAGGAACGGGTGTTCTAGCTTTACATATTTCTAGTCAAAATAACAACAAAGTTATTGCCGTAGATAAAGATCAAGATATGATAGATTTAAGCAAAAAGTACTTTGCTGAAAAATTTGAAAATAGAAAAATAAATTTTGTTTGTAAAGACATACGGGATTTTATTTGCAATGAAAAAATTGATGTGTGTTATAGCATTGGCGTTTTAGAGCATTATACCGACTTAGAGATTAAAAATTTAATCAATAAACAATTTACTTTTAGCCAGTTTGTTATTTTTGCAATACCTACAAAGTATTTTGATGAAAATAAAAAGATGTATGGAGATGAAAGATATCTATCCCTGTCTTATTGGAGAAAAATTATAAAAGAGTCTAATGCTAAAATCTTAGAAGAGGCATCATATCATTATCTAAATTTTATTCAAAGAATACTGAATATTAAAAAATACTTCAAGCCTAACCCAGTACATATTTTTGTGATTGCAAAAGATAAAACAACTTAATGATAAGAAAACTAAAAATATGAAAAAGAGGACAATATGTGAAAGCGGTTTACATACAAACATTTGGGAAGTAATTATGGTACATTGCCCTCTACTAACAAAAAACGAACTAATATATTTTTTAGTTCGTTTTTTTTGCTAGTTTTATAGACTTTTCCCGCTTTTTTGTTAATCTTAATATCCACGTAACGCAACATATTTAATTTTTTTCGATAAAATATCTTTAAACTTCTCTGCTTCCGTTTTATCCACTTTTTCAAGTCCACTTTCTAAGCAGGTGCCATTGTCGACAAAACATTGCAGAAAAAGTTTTTCGCTTCCTTCAAGCCAAGATGCAATTTCTTCAATATCCTCAGTGCTATGATGTGATTTTACCAGCGTTGTGCGGAATTCATAAGGGACAACATTTTGTTTTAAGAGGTTCACGCTTTTTTTGATTGCTTCAATATCTATATTCTTATTTCCTGCGGTAAGTGGATATTTTTCAAGACTGTTTTTGATATCCATTGCGACATAATCTACAAGTTTTTCATCCACAAGCTTTTTAAGCATTTGAAAGTTTGTCCCATTGCTGTCAAGTTTAACAAGATATCCCATGTCCTTTATTTTTTTTATGAAAGGAACAAGGTCGGGCTGCAAGGTGGGTTCGCCACCAGAAATGCACACGCTGTCAAGCAGGCCCTTCCTTTTTTTTAGGAACTCAAAGAACTCTTCTTCACTTATAGCAGACAGATTTTGCATTTTGATAAGGTCGGCATTATGGCAGAAGGGACAGCGAAAATTGCAGCCGCCTGTAAAGATTGTTGCCGCAAGATGTCCATCATAATCCACCAAAGAAAGTTTCTCAAGTCCAAATATTTTCATACTAATATAATAAAAATAAAAACGAATCATGTCAAATTTTTGAAAGTATTGATTGACAAAATGCATATAATTTGTTATATATATTGTTATAAGGAGGGATAAAATGAAAAAAATAATCGCCGTTAAGGTAAGTTGCATACTTGCGATGATTTTATTCGTATTGGTTATTCCTATTGTATGTGCTTTTATTCCATATCAATCACCCGATGTCATTTACGAAACATTTGAAGTAAATATTTCAGAAGATTCAACGTATGCTGAGGTATACGGAGAACTTAAAAATCCAACAGTTGTGAAACTTGAAAGTGTTGAAATCACCATTGGATTTTATGATGAAAACAGAGAATTTATTGCAAGTAAGACGGTTTTAATTGACCAACAGTTCAATGCTTGCAGTACCACGGAATTTTATGCACAATTTATGCTGTCCATCTCGGGTGCAGAATATTTTACTTGTGAAAGCATTGCATATACATATTATAATTTGACTTGGTATATGTATTTCATGATAGGACTTGTTGCTTATTGTATATTCATTCTGTTATTTGCAAAGCAGAAGTATTATTTCACAGTAGATGACAAAGCTGTTGAAGTTTATGTTTCAGGAAATAAAGTTGCAATTGCTGTTGATGGAGCAGTTGTTGCAGAGCAGGTTGGTAGAGCTCAAACCCTCCATGCAGATTGTAAGATTGGTGAAAAGTCCGTTACAGTGGATGCATCAAAATCATATTTCATTCCGGGGCCAAAAGTTGATATCAAAGTTGATGGCGAAAAACCTGTAATAACAAACGCAACGCAGCACTCATTTGTTAAGGTTGTTGATAAGAAGAAAGAAAAATCCGTTATGTAACGGATTTTTTTATTCGAATACGCAGTCAAAAGATTGTTTGACAAAGAGGTTAAACAATCTTATTATATAATAAGGGAGTAATTCATGGCAACAAAGAAACATTCCACAAAAACTGCTCATAAAGCGGGCAAAAATATTCAGCTGAGCAACTCAACTTCAAAGGCGGTGAAAGGTCGAGTGAAAAGAGCAGGGACAAAAACGCTGCTTATTGCTTTTATCATGTTGATTATTGGAGCGATGGTGGGCGGCGGAACATGGTGGATTGTTTGTCGCAATGATTGCTTTGACTTGGTTGGGCAAGAGAGTGTCAGTTTAACCTTGGAAGAAAGTTATATTGACCAAGGCGTGAAAATTATAGCTTTTGGAAGAGATGAAAGACAG
Source organism: uncultured Christensenella sp. (assembly GCA_948466185.1). Classification (GTDB taxonomy): domain Bacteria; phylum Bacillota; class Clostridia; order Christensenellales; family UBA1242; genus Caccovivens. The sequence goes on along the minus strand of CAOJZM010000001.1, from coordinate 144,745 downwards.
AGTGTAGAAATTGAAACAAATTTAAAAACGGATGAGAATGGCAATTTTTATTCTGATGAGGCTGGGGTTTTTTATATAAAGTACAAATCAAGTTGTTTTAAATACTCCAAACTTTTTAAGGTTGAGAAGGTACGTCTTATTTCTGTTGTAGAACAAAGCGAAGGAGGAGAGTGATATGTCAAAACAAAGATCATCAAAGTTTGCAAATTTTCTCTTTGGCTTTGTAAGTTTTGTTGTTGGACTTGTTGCGTGTTTTTATGTTGTAAATTATATAACTCTTCCCGAAACGGAGGAAGTACAAGTAACAGAAGAGAATGATTATGACAATGAAATAAATGCAGATATTGAAAGTTTTGGGCCGGATATTTCTATTCACTTTTTGGAGCTTGGCAACAAATACACTGGCGATTGCACATATATCAAGGCAGGAAATGTTGATATCCTTATAGATTGTGGATCAAAATCAAACAGTATTCCTGTTGTGGCGAATTATCTTAATAACTATGTCACTGATGGAAAACTTGAGTATGTAATCATTACTCATGCACATCAAGACCACTATGCAGGTTTTGCAACGGGTGTTAACACCGACAGCATATTTGACCTTTATGATTGTGAGGTTATCATAGATTTTTCAATGACGAACCAGAAAGAAACTGCCACCACATATAAAAACTATCAACGTGAACTTGCAGACGAGATTGCGAATGGTGCGGTTCATTATACCGCTCTTGATTGCATAAATGGCGCAAATGGTGGGACAAATATTTTTAATCTTGGAAATGATATAACTTTGGAAATACTTGATAGTTATTATTATTCCCATACATCGTCAACAGAAAATGACTATTCTGTGTGCTGTCTTATAAGTCAGGGTGAAAATCACTTCTTATTCACAGGTGACCTTGAAGAAAAGGGAGAAAAATATTTGGTTCAAATGAACAATTTGCCAAAAGTTGATTTGTATAAGGCTGGTCATCACGGGTCAAAAACCTCTTCTTCCACGGCACTGATGGAGGTTGTTCAGCCTGAGATTGTTTGCGTATGTTGTTGTGCCGGAAGCAGTGAATATACAACAAATCCTGAGAATCAATTTCCATGTCAAGCATTTATTGACAGGGTTGCACCTTATACAGACAAAATTTATGTTACAAGCTTGTGTGTGGATTATAAGAATAATATTTTTACTTCATTTAATGGAAATATAGTTTGTATGTGGAAGGGAAAAGAAAGGGCAGTAAGCTGTTCAAATAATAATACGATATTAAAAGACTCTGATTGGTTTAAGGTCAACAGGGAGTGGAAAATATAATGAGGTGAGTATGTATCTAACAATGCATTTAAATCAGGAGCCTTTTCAAAAAATCAAGAAGGGCACAAAGACTGTGGAGATGAGGTTATGTGACGGTAAACGAAAGTATATTGCTGTGGGTGATATAATAGAGTTTATAAACCGCAGTGATGAAAAAGACAGATTTGAAACTGAAGTGATAGGTGTGCATATTTATCCAACATTTAAAGAATTGTTTGAGAATTTTTCTAAACAAGAATTAGGTTATTCTGACGTTGAGAACGCAGACCCAAAAGATATGGAGAAGTATTATTCGTTGGAAGAGCAGATAAAAAATTGCGTTGTTGGCATTGAAATCAAAGTGAAAAAATAAGCAGAAAAATGTAAAACTCATTTAATTTATTTATCCATTAATTTGATGGCGAAAAACAACGAAAAAACTTTAAATTGGGTATTGACAAAACAAAGTTTGTGGGGTATAATCAAGTCATAACAAAGGAAGGAGAAAGATTATGGCAAGAATAAATTTAGCAAGTATTGAACTGGCAGAGAGTCTTCCAACTTTTGAACCTATGCTCAAGATGGCCCAAGCAAATTATTGGGGGGGGGAATTTACAAAACTTAGAAATAGACCTCTTTCTGAAAGAAGCTTTGGACGCAAATGTGCGGCTAAAAGAAGGGCAGAACGTAGAGACTTCAAAAAAAGAGACCTTGAAAGAGTATTTGATGAAGAACGTGCTGCTCAAGATGAATATGAAGGATAAATAAAAAGCTCTAAACATGATTTAGGGCTTTTTTTGTTGCCCTAAATCAAGATAAAACAACTCTTATTTTATATCAAATTCGCCCTATTTCGACACTCTTCCATTTTGTTACTTGAGAAGGGTATGATAATCTAAACCTGTAGTTTTTGGAGGGGTGAATGAAGGTTAAAGAATACGACGAAGGTTTAAATCAGTTGGTGGCATATAAATGTTTAAATAATATTAAGTTGTTGCTTCCCAAGACTGACAGTAAGCAGGTGAATTTTATCTGTGATATAAATGTTAAATTTGGCGAAAGCGAAGATAAAGGTAATAAACTAAAACAAATAGTAAACCAAGAAAAGCAAGCGATAAATAAGATAGTTGCACTTATGTACTATCAGAAAAATTTTACAGTCTTTCCTGAAACAACGTCACAACTTCAAGAAATCGCGGGTGTTGTGTTTGATATCTGCGTAAAAAAAGGTTATCAGAGATGTGGTTTGAATCTACTAAAATGTGTAGCAAGTGGCGTGATAGAACTTGAAAGCATACCTTACCCACAGAAAGTAAACTTTTTGCACGACGGAGTGTTAGAAATTCTGGAAAGCTACGGCGAAAGGCAGATATTATGTCCTGAACAAGAATTTACACAACGGGTGAAAAAGGTCATGGAAGAAGCAAATGCTGGAATCTATGGGATTGAGTTTAAGAAAAAAGAACTGCTAAATGCCTACAACAATGCTCAAATAGGCAGTAAAAGAGTGCCATATCCAATTAAAAGCGTGGAAGGAGAGGGTGAAAATTAAAAATCATCCTTTTATTTTTATGAGTTTAATTATTTTTATTGGCAAAAATTATTGATGAGTAGTTTCTGCAAGTGAAATTAATTTGGAATTTAATTAAAAATGTATTATATTATTTTTAGGAGGTTTCTATGGCAGCGGGCACTATTGCACTTATATTAAACTTTTCTTTTGTTTTTATTTTGGTGATTGGATTCCTGATAGGAATGTGGAGAGGAATTAAAAAAGCCTCTATCAACCTTATATTTTCAATCATGGGCGTATTTGTGGCGTTTTTCTGTTGTGGTCTTGTTACAAATGCGATTTTGGATGCAGGCATAACGGTTAATGGTCAACCGGACACAATTAATGGATTTTTTGTTTCTCTTTTAAAGGCAAATCCGGATATAGCTCATCTTATCGAGACAACTCCAAGTTTTGAGACTTTTATTGTGAGGATTCCATATGTGTTTATGAATGTTATTGTCTTTCTGTTCTTAACTTTGGCTGTGGAATTTGTCACATATATCCTATACAAGATATTTGGTGCTATTTTCGTTAAAAACAAGGATAAGGATGGCAATAAACTTCCAAAACATAGATTGACAGGTGGCATAATTGGGCTTGTTAAAACTTTTATTCTGTGTTTCTTTGTGCTTATGCCTTTTATTTCACTTATTGGCACCGCATCTGAATTTACAAGTGGCATGGTAACATCAGCAGCCATGGATGAAACTGAGGAAGGCGATGCGTCGAATAAGGAAATGACAGCAGCTGGGGTGGTGGCTAATAGCATAGAAGGGATAAACACCAGTGCTTTTGGTGTTATTGGAAACATGTTTGGACTTGATGATGCAATGTTTGACTATCTTACTAAATTTGACCTTAATGGTGAAACTGTTCAAGTGCGTAAGGAAATTGCAAATTATCTTGATGTTTACAATGCTGGAATGGAAATCAAACTTGTTTTTGAAGGAAAAAGCAATCAAAATTTTTCGCAACTAGATTTTGATAGGCTTGATAAAACTCTTGATGCATTATTAAATAGCAGTTTATATAACACGGTGGTTAGTGATGTTTTAAACAATTTGCTTATTCACTATGATGAATACAGTTTTATTGATGTTCAAGCCCTTGGTGATTTTGGTCAAGTGATTATAGACATAAGTGGAGGGTTAAGTACCTTTGAAGGAGGTGCAAAAGAATATTTTGCACAAGATTTACGTTCTGTTTATGAAGTATACAAAAACCTTGCAAAAGGTGGCACGTTAGACACCGCTTTGAAAGGGAAAAGTGTAGCAGAAGTGCTGTATAATTTATCCAATGAAAATTATGATTTGTTTAAACAAAGCTTGAAAAATATTTTAACCACAAACATTATGAAGGACTCAGTTGATACTGTGATAAACATAGGTTTATCAAGTGTGCTTGAGGATGCTGATAGTGTTGAAATAGAGGGTAGAACGCTTGATGAGCAGGAATGGGAAGGGCTTTCACAGTCCCTTGCAAACGTTGTAAAACATTATTCTTTTGTTGCAAAAGAAACCGATGTGGTTAAATTGCTTAATAACCCACTGACACTATTATCGAGTGAAAGCAATGTGGATATAGTTAAAGTTTTTAACAGTCTTGGAAGTATGATTGATGAAGCCAGAGGAATTACGCTTTTGAAAAATACCGACGGCGATTTAATATTAGATAAGGTTTTGACAAAGTTTGGATTTGAGTTGCCTTCCAATCCAGTGTTTGATAAAGAAGGCAAGTCTGTCGAAATAAAGAATTACAACGCACTTATGAATTTTATTTCACCATCTCTTGTGGAACTTAAAGGAATCAATGTTTACAATCAACTTACTGATGACACGATTTCTATTTCAGATGTGATCACAACTTTTGCTGTTGCATCTCAACAAAAGGAGAATGTGCTTAGCGATATAATTCTTCCATTATATCAAGTTGAGCCAACAAAGACTCTTCTTATAGATAACCTTATAAACACCTTGGATAACAATCTTTTGAATTTTAAAATGTTAAACAGTTATCAAGAATGGAAGAATGACCTTGGATACATCTCCACTCTTCTTGTAACTCTTAACAATGGTCAGGTGGAGGGAAAGACATATCTTGATATGGCACTTGAAAATAATACTCAAAAACTTTTACTAAATTTAGGAGATGACATTTCTATTACAGAGATTATGAAACCATTGCTCTATGCCAAATCGACTGATGGGCTTAAACAGTCAATATTTGCCACTTTTGAAAACGTATTCAATGCACTGCTTGACAGCACTTCTTCAATTAAATTTAATTACTCGCAGGTAACTCTTGTCGAGGGAGATGCCAATGATCAAACTTTAGAGATTTGCGAAATATTTGAAAAGTTTGTTGACTTCTATCCAAGTTATGACGTTGAAACAACACTTGAGAGTATGGATAAAGTGATGCTCGGTTCCTTCCTAGATGCAATGAGGAAAAATGCATATAGAAAAGACCTTGATGTCAACAAGACTGAAGAAGGATTATTTAAACTTGGTTTTGACAGTTTACTTTCAAAAATACTAGATAAGTATGAGGTGCTTAAAAATATTGACGATATAGCAAACTTCAACTTTACCGAATTTTTTACAGAACTTGCAGGGACAGAGCAGGGAGAATATAATGGAGTTTAAACATATCCCAGTCTTGCTTAATGAGGTAATAGATGGACTTAATATAAAACCAGATGGTGTTTATGTTGATTGTACAATAGGAGGCGGAGGGCATTCTTCTGAGATTTTAAAACGCCTTTCACCAAAAGGGCATCTTTATGGCTTTGACCGCGATGAAATGGCAATAAATGCAAGTAAAGTAAATTTAGACACTTTTAACAATAAAGATATAATAAAAGAAAACTATAAAAACGCTACACAAAAGTTGAAAGAAATGGGAATAACTGGTGCAGACGGAATTTTGGTGGACCTTGGGGTAAGTTCTCCACAAATTGACCTGGCCGAGAGAGGATTTAGCATTTTACATGATGGCAGACTTGATATGAGAATGGATACAGTTCAGGAACTAGATGCTTACAAAGTGGTCAATGAATACTCAAAAGAAAGACTGATTAACATCTTATACACCTATGGTGAGGAAAATAATGCAAGACGTATTGTTGATAAAATCATTGAACGCAGAAAAATAAAGCCTATAGAAACAACACAAGAACTCAAAACGATAATAGAGAGTGCTTTTTCAAAAAAATTGATTTATAGCAAGGGAAATGTAAGTCAACAAACCTTTCAAGCAATCAGAATAGAAGTGAATGGCGAACTTGACGAATTGGATACCTGCATTAAGAATCTTATTGATTTTTTAAAGCCGGGTGGCAGAATAGCCATAATTTCCTTTCACAGTTTGGAAGACAGAATTGTAAAAAACATTTTTAAACAGCTTGCCACAGATTGTATCTGTCCTCCGCGTACCCCCATTTGTATATGTGGACATACAGCAAGCTTAAAACTTTGTAATCATAAACCAATAACCGCAAGTGAGGAGGAATTAAAGCAAAACTCCAGAAGTTCTTGTGCAAAACTTAGAATTGCAGAAAAGTTATAATTAAACTTAATCATGAAGTTAAAAGGAGGGGAATATAAATATATGGAAGAAAAGAACATTTTACTGCTTAGTAAAGAAGTTGAAGAAAAAGCTGAAATAAAAGAAGAATTTGCCAAAGAAGTTGGAACTCCAACAACAAAAGAAAAAGATGTTATAAAGAAAAATGCTTTTTCAAGTTATACTTACAATCAAGAACGGACAAGCCATACTTCTCAAGAGACAGTAAAAAATGAAAATTTTTCTTCAATTATTGAAAAACCCAACTATGATTATATTGAAGAATTAACCCCAGAAGAAGAACAAAAAGTTTATAAAATTGAGAAAGAAAAACAGACTGCAAAGCCAAAACATGCAAGAAAAAGGCTTAGAATTGCCCTTTTTAGCTTGGTTTTGTCAGTATGTTCAATATGGGGAATAATTAATATAGTCTCTATTTCAAACTTGCAAAGCCAGATAAGTGCGGTGACAGAAACTTACCAACTGAATTTGTTTAATTATCTTTCAAAACTTGCCACACTTGACACCGCAAGCAATTATAATGAACTTTTTCCCACATATCCTGAGGCACAAAATCCTCCGGCAAGTGTGGAAAAAAGTTCGAATTGGTTTGATAGATTTTGTGATTTCATAGCGGGGTTGTTTGGAGGCTAAATGCAAAAACTCTATTCATTACAATCCCTTCAAAAAAGGATATCAGCAGTATGCATGGTGATATCCTTTATTTTTTGCGCTCTCGTGGTTAGACTATTTGTCATTCAAATAATAAATGGACAGTATTTGCAGGCTCGGGCCACTGATCAATGGACGCGTGATCTTTCAATTGTTGCTCCAAGAGGGACGATATATGATGCAACAGGGGCCAGTCTTGCTGTCAGTTATACAACCTATAATGTTTTTGTTCGAGCAAGGGAGGTTGAGAGTCCAACTGCCACTGCGACTTTTTTGGCTGATATTCTGGGCTTACAATTTTCAAAAGTCTATGAGAAAGTAAGCAATAAAGGAGTATCAGAAAATCTAATAAAGATGCAGGTTGAGGGAGAAATTGCGGAGAGTATATACAGGTGCAACATGAAGGGGGTGTATCTTGCCGAAAATGTTGCAAGATATTACACATATGGTAATTTCCTCACCCAACTTCTTGGTTTTACAAGTATTGATAATGCGGGGCAAAGTGGAATAGAGGCTTATTTTGACAAGTACTTGAAAGGCACTGATGGGTACAGTTATGTTCAGTCTGACCTTCAAGGAAAGGAAATAGGCGGATCTTTACGATACTATATAGGCGGCATTCAGGGTAACTCCTTAAAACTTACAATAGACAGCAAAATCCAACTCATCTTAGAGCAGACTCTTGAAAAAATAATGTTAGAGCAAAAGGCGAAAAGTACAACTGCACTTATGTTAAAAGCTGGAACGGGTGAAGTTGTTGCCATTTCAACCAAGCCAAGTTTTGATCTTAACGATGTGCCTCGTGATGACTTAACAAAACTTTTTGAACAAAGTAAAGTTAAGGCTGTCACGGATGTGTACGAGCCGGGGTCGACTTTTAAAATTTTGACTGTTGCAGCGGCACTAGAAGAAGGGCTTACCAATTTAGATGATAAATTTTATTGCCCGGGGTACCGAGTTATAGATGGTGTACGCATCAAATGTTGGCGTTCGATAGGTCATGGCAGTCAAAATCTTGTTGAAGCATTTCAAAACTCCTGCAACTGCTGTTTTATGGATCTTGCATTAAGACTTGGTGTTGAAAAATTTTATCAGTATATGCAAAAGTTTGGTTTGGGAGTTCAAACAGGGATAACTATTACAGGGGAAAGTGGCGGAATCTTGATGGCGAAAAACCTTGTTAAAAATGTCGATCTTGCACGTATGGGATTTGGGCATGCGGTTGCAGTTACGCCAATACAGCTTGCAACTGCGGTATCAGGGATAATTAATGGTGGAAATTTGATGGGGCCATATATAGTTTCAAAAATAACAAATGCAAATGGTGATGTTGTGCAAGCTACCGAGCCCTCAGTTAAAGCAAATGTTATCTCGCAAACAACATCCAGCCTTGTAAATCTTCTTCTTGAAAAAGCAACCAATAAAATAGACCCATTTACGTTTGTTGAAGGTTATAATGTTGGCGGAAAAACAGGAACAGCACAAAAATATAAGGCTAGTGGCGGGATAGACCAAGGGAAATATATTTCTAGTTTTATTGGCACTTTCCCTGCTGATAACCCAGAATATATTCTGCTTTTACTTGTGGATGAACCAAGTGCAGGTGCCTATTATGGCAGCGTGGTGGCTGCACCTTATGGAAAAGAAATTTATAGTGGACTATTTGACTATCTGTCAGTGCCAAAACAAGACGAAAGCATTAAAACAGAATATGTTGAAATGCCACTGCTTGTTGGCGAAAGCATGACAAATGCAGGCTTAAAATTAAAGGATCTTGGCTTATTCTTTGAACTTGATGGTGAAGGTGAGTTTATACAAAATCAGTTGCCTCCACCTGGCACAAGAATAGAAAAGGGGAGCACAATTATTCTGGTGACTTGAAACATGGTTTAATTCGCTTGTAAAAGCAATTAAAAATGTATAAAATATATCTATGTCTATATCAACAATACTAATTATTATTGGAGCAGTAATTTTAGGTGTGCTTTTATGTGCAAGTCTCTCTATTGCCAATTTTTCCTACGAAAGTTTTTATTATAAATATTTGGACCTTGATAAAGAGGCAACAAGCAGTGGACTATCCACAATGGGCTTTTTTCAATTGATAAACAAAAGTTATTTCAACGGCAAGATAACAATTTATAATTCTGATTCTGAAGAAATTGGCGTGGGAGCCTATGCAAAAGGAGTACTTTTTCTTCCGTCAACGACCATCGAATCAAATAGCTTAGCATCGTTTGCGATTATCGCACATGAACTTGGTCATGCAAAACAAGATTTCTTCTCAAACAAGCTTAAAGTTATGAACAGACTTCGTAAAATTGGCAGAATTATTGGAAAGTTTATGTTTCCATTACTCCTATGCGGCTTGATACTTTTAATCGTTGGAGGAAGTGTGTTTTACTATGGAGTCGGACTGCTGTCGGCTGGAATTATGATATTCCTTTTGGCAATAATCCTTAAAGCAAGGACAATTGTGATTGAAAAGGATGCTTCGCAAAACGCACTTGTGTATTTAAATGAGGTGTTAAATGGAAAAGAAGTAAAGGAGTGTAAAAAATTTTTAAATTCGGCAAAACTGACTTACTGGGGCGATATGTTTCGTACTTTTCTTGGTTGGACTCGGCTTACAAGAAAGACAAAAATGTTTAGATAGGAGGAATGAAATGACTTATATTGGTTATATTTGTGCGTCAATGCTGCTTATTATAGCTTTGGTTGTCGCAGTTGTGGCAGAAATTAAGGTGAAAAACACTTATTCAATGTACAGCAAGGTGAACGCTAAATCAGGTTTGACAGGGCGGGAATTAGCACAAAAAATCATTGGTGCTGCAAATTTAGATGTGGACATAAATGGAGTACGAGGGAGACTCACAGACAATTATGACCCAACTCGTAAGCTTTTGAATATATCTCAAGCAAACATGGAAAGCACGTCACTTGCAGCACTTGGCGTGGTTGCACACGAATGTGGTCATGCGATTCAGGATGCAAAAGCATACAAGCCTTTGAAAATACGTCAACTTGTCATTAAAACGACAAATTTAGTTTCAAAACTTCTTATGCCGCTCTTGATTGTTGGACTAATTTTAGACCTCATGTATATTGGAGGAATTACAGGTGTTGTTTTTATTTGGACTGCAGTTGGATTCTATGCTATGTCAGTACTTGCAAACTTGGTTACGCTTCCGGTGGAACTTGATGCTTCAAGACGGGCAATGAAAATGCTTGAGGGCTTTGATATAATGGACAAAGGAGAACTTGTGCAAACACGCAGAGTATTATCTGCCGCAGCACTTACCTATCTCGCTTCGCTGCTCTTATCTTTAGCATATTTCCTTAGATTTTTGTTCATTGCTCTGTCAATTACATCTGATAGATAAAAAAGACATGCAACCGCATGTTTTTTTATTTTTTAATTAAATTTAACTCGCTCGGAAATATAAGTAACAATTTCGCTTATTGGCAAGCGGATTTGCTGCATGCTGTCTCGGTCGCGGATGGTTACTGTGTCATCCTCAAGCGTGTCAAAGTCAATAGTTACGCAGAAAGGTGTACCAATTTCATCCTCACGGCGATAACGTTTGCCAATTGAGCCGGCCTCGTCATAATCACACATAAATTCTTTTGACAAGATGGAGTAAACATGTTTTGCTTTTTCAGACAAGTTCTTTTGAAGTGGTAAAACAGCGACCTTGAAAGGTGCGATTGCAGGGTGGAAGTGCATAACAACACGGATTTCGCCATTTTCAAGTGTTTCTTCATCATAGGCTTCGGTAAGCAGGGCAAGGGTAAGCCTATCTGCTCCGATTGAGTATTCAATCACATTTGGAATAAATTTTTCATTAGTGACAGGATCGGTGTAAAGCATACTCTTCCCGCTATATTCTTGGTGGCGCGATAAATCCCATGTGGAACGATGATGAATACCGTTTAACTCTTCCCAGCCAAGAGGTGAGTAAAATTGAATATCACAGGCTGCTTTTGCATAGTGGGCAAGCTTTTCATGGTCATGAAATCGTAGGTGCTCTGGATTAAAGTTCAGGTCAAGCAAGAATTTCTTTGCCTTTTCTTTAAAGGCTTCATATAATTCAAAGGATTTTTCCTCTCGGCAAAAATTTTGAAGCTCCATTTGCTCAAATTCAATGGTTCTGAATATGAAATTCCCGGGGGTTATTTCATTTCGGAACGCTTTGCCAATCTGGGCAATTGCAAAAGGAACTTTTGCACGCATACTACGTTGAACGTTCAAGAAATTTACATATTCACCTTGTGCTGTTTCTGGTCGAAGATAAACGACATCTTTTTCTCCTTCAAGCGTGCCTCGGCTTGTTTCAAACATAAGTTTAAATTGACGGATTGGGGTCCAATTAAAATTGCCACAGTGTGGGCATTTCACTTTGTTTAAGTTGATATATTCTTCCATTTGTTCTGTGGTCATGGCTTCAGCAGACTCTTTGCCTTTTGAGTGCTCTTCGATTAGATTGTCAGCACGAAATCTTTGTTTGCAAGATTTACAATCCATCTTAGGATCTGAGAAGTTTTGAGTGTGTCCACTTGCATCCCAAACACGTGGATTCATAAGTATTGCGGCATCAACGCCATAAACATTTACCTCTTCTTGAACAAACCTTTTCCACCATGCACGTTTGATGTTATTTTTAAGCTCCACTCCGACAGGGCCATAGTCCCATGTGTTTCCCATGCCGCCATAGATATCACTTCCGGGGAAAATGAGGCCTCTTGTTTTGCAGAGATTTACAATTTTTTCCATAGTGACTTTCATTTTTTCTTCCATAATATTCTCCTTTTTATCTTACTTTTTATTTGGCAGGGGAGAGAAGAGTAATAAAAAGCCCTATGCCAAATAATTTGACATAGGGGCGACTATTAAACCGCTGTTCCACCCTAATTCATGCTTTCAAAAGCACCTTCATTCAAAAGCCGTTACGCTGGCCTTGCGTCTTGCTCGGGAGTTGCCAATTCCGTCATCACAGATTATAACTTATTATATTTGTTTTTCATATAAATTGTCAAGCAAAAAGCTTTATTTTAACAAAAAAGTGGCTTTGCCACTTAATTTTGATATTTTGTGATGTATTCTTCATAAGTCCCGGTGAAATCGATAATCTTATTTTCATCAACAATATCAATTATTCGATTTGCCACCGTTTCAATAATCTCTTGGTCATGGGTGGTAAAAATCATTGAGCCTTTGAAGTTGGCCATGCCTTTATTGAGTGCAGTGATTGATTCAAGGTCAAGGTGGTTGGTTGGCTCGTCAAGCACCAATAGGTTTCCACCTTCAAGCATCATTTTTGCAAGCATACATCTCACTCGCTCCCCACCTGAAAGGACTTTGGCAGGTTTCATGTTCTCTTCCCCAGTGAACAGCATTCTGCCGAGCCAGCTTCTGATGTAAGTTTCATTTTGGTCTTTTGAGTATTGTCTTAGCCAGTCGACAATAGGTAGATCCACATTTTCAAAATACTGACGATTATCTTGAGGTAGTGTGGTTGCCTTAATTGTTTTCCCAATATGAACATGTCCACTGTCGGCCTCTTCCAAACCAAGTATAATATTAAACAAGGTGGTGGTAATTTGGCTGTTTTTTGCAAAAATAGCGATTTTTTGGCCCTTTTCTATATTGAAACTTAAATTTTGAAACATTCCAGCCTTACATAGTTTGTCAACTTTTAATATCTCTTTGCCGATTTCTTGAAGAAACTCAAAATTTATATATGGGTATTTGCGGGAGGATGGCTTGATGTCTTCAATAGTTAATTTTTCAAGTTCACGTTTTCTGCTTGTTGCCTGTTTTGATTTGGAAGCGTTTGCTGAGAACCTTGCAATAAACTCTTTTAATTCTTTTGCACGTTGCTCTGCTTTTTTGTTTTGATCTTTCATTTGTCTTAAAATCAATTGACTTGATTCATACCAAAAATCATAGTTTCCAATAAACATATTGATTTGACCATAGTCAACATCACAAATATGGGTGCAGACTTTGTTTAAGAAGTGACGGTTGTGTGACACGATAATTACAATGTTTTCAAAGTCCAGAAGAAAGTTTTCCAGCCAGCGTGTTGTTTTGAAGTCAAGGTTGTTGGTCGGCTCGTCAAGCACAAGTATGTCTGGATTTCCAAAAAGAGCCTGTGCAAGCAGTACTTTAACCTTAATTTTTGCATCAAGTTCGCCCATTAAGCTGTAATAAAGGTCTTCGCCAATTCCTAGGCTTTGAAGGAGAGATTTTGCTTCTGCCTCTGCTTCCCAGCCACCAAGTTCTGCAAATTCGGTTTCAAGTTCTCCAGCACGAATCCCATCTTCTTCTGAGAAGTCGGGTTTTGCATATAGTGCATCTTTTTCCTTTTGAATATCCATTAAATGTTTGTGTCCAAGAAGAACGGTATCAAGTACGGTTTCGTTATCATATGCGTTTTGGTTTTGTGCAAGCACGCTCATACGTTCACCGGGTGTAATAAAAATTTCTCCAGTGTTGGCTTCAAGTTCACCTGTTAATATTTTTAAAAAGGTTGATTTTCCTGCACCGTTTGCACCAATTATTCCATAGCAATTGCCTTTTGTGAATTTAAGATTCACATCCTTATAAAGCACTCTTCCGCCGAATGCAAGTGAAATATTATTTGCTTGTATCATGTTTTCTCCTAATAATGAAAGTATAAATAAAATATATGGATTTGTCAATGTTTTATATTGTTAAAAATAAAAATAATTAATATTTAAATAATTTAAATAAATAATTGAAAATGTCATAAAAAACATTAAAAATACTGAAAAAAATAATAAAAATATTAAAAAATATAATTTACGAAATTTTTAAGCTAAATTTATAGATAAAAATCAGCGAAAAATATTTTTTTAGATTATATTTTGCTTAATAATATTTATAATATATTTACTTGATTTATTTGCTTTTTTTCGTCAAAAAATTTATAATGAAATTAATTAAAAAATTAAGTTAGGGAGTGCGGTAATGAAAAAGTGGGCGGTCTGGAAAACTATTTTAGTGGTTATATCCTCAGTTATACTTGTTGGTGGTATTACAGTAGGTTCTATTTTTCTTGCTAAAGGAAACAACAATGTCATCATTTTGCCTGAGGACATTTCTTTTGTTTTAGATGAAAATCTTTACAACTCCAACACAAGCCAATTCGAAGTCACTGATGATTTTACTCTTAAAATTACAACAGAAACACCAAGTGTGACAGAAACGCAAGTTGAACTTCTCTTTAATGGTAATTATTCTGAAAGCCTTGTGGACGGTACAATTTCAGACGGGGTAATTACAGTTCCTAAATATGTGTACATAAACAAAGACTTTCAAGTAAAACTTAATAAATCTATTTTGAATTTTGATGGCAAGTCCATTGAGTCCATCAATGGTGGTATATCCAATCTGAGAGCGAAGTCTGCAAATAATCAAAAACTTCCAATCTCAACAAATATCGCGGTTGACGTTCCAGTTATCAGTATCACGGTTGAAACCGTCGATATGCAAGGAAAGGTAATAAATTCTATAACAGAAGGGGAAAGTTTTTCAGCCGTTGCGAAGTATTTCCCAGAAGCCAGCCGATATTCTTACAGTGATGATAAAAACACATCAATAACTGATAAACGAGAAAAACTTGCATACTTTGAGCCGGTGGGCACAACCGAAGTGACTTTCCGTTATGATAATAATGGTGCATATTTTGTTGCAGGGAATGCAAGTGAAACCAATCACATTGTTGGTTATACATTTAAATCATCAAGAGTGCAACAGGAAATTTATAATCAATTTGCTCAAAGTGCAACTGGGGAGGAACTTTATAATACAATTTTGAGTTACCTTTCTTCCTCAGAACAAGACAGCGTATCTAATATTGACGATCCAACAAATATAAAAATTGTGGTTGCAAGTATTGGAGAGTTCCAAGTCTCTCAAGTAGGGAAATTACTTAAAAATATAAATGTGATGGCTAAGTATACTCTTTCAGTTAAGCCAGATGCCTATTCAAACGATTATATCGGGGCAACGATCAAAAACTCAACGGGCAGCGAAATAACCTCTTTACTTAAAAATGTTGCCATTGCTTTTGAGTATCAGGTCCAGGAAGAATTTAAGCCAATTACTGAAGAAATACTTAAGGTTACTGGTGGGAAAAAGATTGAAATTGATGGGGTTAGTTATTATCTGCCAGATGCAAGTGTAGCAAATCCAAAATGGGAGTTATATACCACTGGGGCGTATAATTTTAGAATGAACGTTGTGCTTCTTGAAAACTCCACCACTTCAGAAAATGGCTACGAAATTTACAGTCAAGACAATGTACCAATTAATGCTATTGTTTATGTTGATAGCAAGGTGCATGAAGAATTGGATGTAACATGGACAGACAATTCAGATATCGTAATGACGCTTGATTATAACGGGGATACTGTTATTCCTGCAACAAAGGCGTTGGAAGGACTTGGGCAAATACCTGCCGAAAACATATTTAGAAGTGGAATTTATTTTGCTTATTTCCCAAATGCAAACACCACTATAACTGATGTGCTTGATGAAAAGAGCTATCTTCCACAACGTTCAGGAGAATATACAATCGGAAATCAAACATATTCATTGTATGCACTGCGTGGTTCTGAACTTTCTGTTATTGGCACGGGAAATTTTGAAATCTTCTTTGCAAGTGTACAAACTAATGACGCTGGACAATTTATTTATGATAATGATGGAAAATATATTTTAGTTCAGGCGACTTTGGATAGTATCAAGGTTAAGGTAACAAAGACACTACACGATGGCTCTGTTCAAGAACTGGACGTTGTGACAACGAATACAACTGGATATATTTATGAAGGTTCAAATGAAACAATCACCCTGACCTTCCAGATAAATTCGGATTCATGGGAAGTGTTTAAAGAAGAACTTGCAGCAAATCAGATATCCCTTTCGGTTTTAAGCGGAGAAGAAGAGAATATAACTGACAAATTTATTATTGCTCCTTATGAACTTATTGAAGCGAATAAACAAATCAGATACACTTTAAAGGCAAACAACTCGCTTAATCTTACAAATGCTATTCGGATTGGATATTTTAGACTTTTTGATGCGTTTTCAAGCAAAGAGTGGAAAAAACCAACAACTGTAAGCCTTTCAATCTATACTCCACGAGTTGAAACTATCACACTTGAAAGTGACACGATTGATCTAACACAAAATATAACAATTTTACAAACTTTAACCACAGATGGTGAGTTTGAAACTTTAATTAGTTATATTAATAAAGCAGGTCAAGAAAAAACACTTGGTGCGGTTCAAGATTTAATCAGTTTGCTTTTAGTTCAAGTGACTGACCAATATGCAAATACAACATATTTCAGTCAAAGATGGGAATATCGCACAAACAATTCCAGAGTTATTACCGTTAATGGACAAACTTTTACATTCCAAACTGCTGATAATGCAACGGCAACTGTATACGCTTATTGCGGCAATAAATCAACTGCACCTCTTAATTTCGTGGTTACATCAACGGGTGTTCAAGGAATCAAGAGGGACAGTTCCACAACATTGGGAGTAACCGAACTTCTGCCTAACACAACAGGGGTAAGCAGTGTTGCAATTGAGAAATATGCCAGTGCAAATGGAGTTGTTGACCTGGCAAAACTTGTTGAGCTTTATACCTCTTCGGAAATGACTTCGGCGACAAAGCTTGCACAAGGATATAAATTTATCTTTAGTGCCGTTTATCTTTATTCTTTAAGCGATGAGGATATATTGAACATCTTTGGTGAAAATGGCATGGTAACAGTATTGGGCGTAGATGCAGCTGGCGTAGCTAAACTGATAGAGACTAAAGGCTTGTCTGCTCAAAAATTGAGAGAGTTGTTGGCACAGTTAACAGAAATTAATAAAATTACAATAACAAAACATTTCAGTACATATCACGAAATCGGGCTTCAAATTGTTGACTCAAACAATACAGGTGCGATAAATATCAAACTCAATTTAATGTTGCAAACAAATGCAAGACTTGAAGCTGATAATGAAGTGGAAATCTATGCGGGTAACAGCCAATCACTTTCAGGAAGAATCCTGTATAACAACGGGGAAACAGAAGCGCTACAACAAAGATTAAAAAATAAATTTAATGATTATTACATTGTAAGCACGGGTGAAATTTGCAGGTTGGTTTCTGCATCAGAGAATCATGACGGTGCAATCGGAAAAATTAGAGATGGTGCCTTCATCTTTGATGATTTCTGGGATCTTGAAGAAAAGAGTTACGTTCTTACCATAAATCTTGATGGTGTAGACAATCCGTATACCCTTTCCTATACTGTAAATTTTGTTGTTAAACGTAATGTTCAAGTATTATATTATAATCAAAATACATATTCATTGTTGGATCCAAACGAGGCTATTACAAAGCACTTTAAGGTGGTGCGTATAACTGATGACTCGCAAGTCGTGGAAAATTATCAAATAGGGCTTGCCGACTTAGAAAACAGTCATTTAAAACTTAATGGAGATATGCTTCTTCCTAATGATGAGAACCCTCCATTCTTCCTTTACAACAAACAAGTTTTAAACGAAAATCTTATATTCTCAATAGACGGTAATGAGATTGCCACTCTTACAATAAACTATAATCTTGGCGACACTTTCTCTTATTCCGCATTGGCAAACAGAATATATTTTGGAGACAGTCCAGAAAGTGCAGTTGTAAAAGCAAAACTTCAAACTGTGGGGGATGTCAATTATTTCCTTGTTCAAAAGGCAACAGGCTGGAAATTGCAAGCAAGTTCTCAGGATGATGTATATACTTTACAAATTAATGAGTATTATATCAATGCAAACGGTGAAAGAATTTACCCTCGTGCATATAACTTGCCAGCTGCCAATACAATCAGCTTCTTAAATTCTGGTGAGGCATTGCGTGGGCTTAATGATGATTCTTGTTATATTATTCTTGATATTTTGAGCGCAGACAACAAGAAATTAGGCACGATGCTGATTCCTCTTATAGTGTCTGATATCGGTATGGAATTTGTCAACTATACTGCCAAATTGGAGGAAAACACACTTCTTGAAACTGCATTAAGCAATCCTGACACTCTTATTGAAAAGGGAATTTATGAGCAGGTGCGAGCAGGTTCAAAATATGTCATTGCAAGTCAACACAATTTTGAAAACGGTTCATTTAAGGATGCAATCGGATTTATATCTCCTGACAGTGCAGCTCTGACAACAAATGTTTCAATTTTGCCTACAACAATTGGTAACTTTGATATGCTTGTCCACGATAAGTCACGTGATGAAAATACAAAAGCTTGGAGTATACAACTAAACCACTTGTCTCAAGCAGAGGAATATAAAGACGCATATGTAGCACTTAAATTTGCGGTTTCCAACGGCACATATACTCAGAACTTCTATTATGTTTTGAAGATAATTGCAGATACTGAGGTAAAAGATGCTGTTTATGCCTTTAATAGTGGCAGAGAAGAACTTGGTGGAATGGTCAATGAAATTATAGGTGGACGAGATGGAATAAATCTCTCTGAAAAGTTTGATAGCAAAACTTTACATAATGGTGAGGAAAGATTCAATGTTGTTGTTTACGATAAGGATGGCAATAAAACTGACCTGGGCGAGAACTTAAATTACTCTTATAAAGTTTTAAGTGTCACTGTTAATAATATTGTATTAACAAACGAGCAAGATTACAGTGAATTTGTAAGTATAAATTTTGTTGAAGTAAATAGCAAGATTCATATGCAAATCACACCAAGAAAAGAAAACACAATGACAATTCTTATAAAACGTGTTTATGACGGTGGCAGAGATGGACTTGCGGTTGTAGGTGGTGAAATTGAATATAAATTTGTTGTTAATTCAACCATAAGATATGCACTGCAATATGAAGTTGCATCTGCCGGATTTGCAACAGAAAAATTAAAGGTGGACGGTAATAATGCAAATATTGAAATAAAGGCCACCGATGCAAGCAAGCTTGAAGGTGGAACTCTTAATCTCAACGTAAAATTGTTGTCCAAAACAAATGACGGTGACAGTTCAACAGGCAGTGTGCTGTATAACAACTTGCAGGCAAATGCCAATATAGACGAGGATATTCTTAAGGTTGAGTACAACACATCAAATGCATTACTCAAATTAACAAGAGGTGAATATCTTTCAGAAAATAAAACAGTAAGTATCACTTTCTATACCGATTATGGTTTCCTTGGGCAACTTGATGTTTCACTCCCAGCAAGTGCGGAAGTAACTTATAAAACAAATGAAGCCTTGGCGGGTTCAAGCTATAGTTTCAGTGACTTTATTGACAGTGTAAATGTCAACGGAAATATATTAGAAAGTTACTCAATCGAAGAGGCAACAGTGTCAGAGGAACAGGAAGGCCGGGGACTATTCGTATTTGACAAAGCAAATAGCAAACTTAGGCTATATTCTTCAATTTCTGATTATGAATTAAATATTTCCATCACGATGAATTTTGTGATTGGAGGTGAAGCCCGTAGTTATAAATTTATAATGCCAGTTCTTGTAAAAGCCAACATTTCTCAAACAGATGGAGACACTCCAGTTGGAACAGAGATAAGCTCTGCTGAAAAGGTGGAGAAAACAGATGATGAAGCTATAATTGCAGGAAATGCTCAAAGCTTCTCTGTTGATGAAATATTTAAGACATTGAATGCTGAAAATTCATTGGTAAATCATGATGTGAAATTTAGTTGGTATGCTATTTCAGGTGTGGAATACATCGAAAAACAGGAAGAGCCAAGTTTAGACCATGCAATTATGACCAAAGATGTGAACAAGGAAGGCGCAAGAGTTGAAGTCCTGATAACCGTTTATTTATATAAAGGAGATGAGAATTATCAAAGCTTCTATGTTCGTTTCTCATTTAAAATTAATCCAAATACAACAATAGCCATTAATTACCCTAATCCAACCTCTGAAGGTGTTCAATATGTCACAATCAGTGTTGGCGGCGAAAAAGTCTATTTAAATGTTTTGGATGGTAAATTAAAGAACGGACAATATATTTTTGATGGTGCCCCATATTATTCAAATACACTTTGTACTGAATTAAAAGGCTCACTCAGGGGAGAAATGACAAGTAGTGACAAGCCAAGAACAGCTTACGCTGACAATTCTGATTGGACTTGTGAATACATCAAAGATGGCACAATTTATGACTGGGCCGGCACGCCAGACAAGGCATCTCACGGATCTTTCTTCGAGGGGGATACCACCTTTGGAAATCAGCGTGTTATACTTGAAAAAGTTCAAGGTGCGGATAAGGATTTATCACTCAGTTATAACGCAACAATAGTGGAAATGCAAAACTTAACAATTTCTTCCTCAGATGGTTATCATACCGATGAAGATGGGAGAAATGTGCTTGTAGGAAAAGCTATCAACGATAAAATTATGAACGTTCAAAATCTACGTTTCAAAATCGGTGTGATAGATAATTATACATGGCCAGCCGGCACCAAGATATATCAAAAGTCAGGTTCAAATTATGTTGAAATTTCTGGTTATACATTAGATAGCGAACTGGTTAAATCGGTAAGCTCTGTTCCAGATAATAGCGAATACTTTGAATATAGTTCGGGACGTTATCTAAAAAGAACAGACGGAGAAGTATTTAAAAATGACGGAACAGAAAGTTATGTTATATTCTTAATTGAATGCAACGGTGTGACTGATACTTACAAAGTTATCGTTAAAGAAAATGTGTTATCTCTTGCAATCAATAAAGCAAATGTTGATGAGAATAATACAGAACACTTTTACATTGATCGTATTGACAATCCAAGCATCTTTGCACCAAACCGCATTGTTAACTTAACTATAAATAATAAAACCCAAAATGACAATATAGAAAATATCATCGCTGGAGAGTATAGAATTATATTTGGTGATGGAAATATTCAAAAGTCTTTAAATTTAAAACTTACAACAAGCGATATTGGAAAAACCTTCAATTTTGATCTTGGAGAAAGTTTCTTAAAATATAAATACTTGGGGACCTATGCAGTCAGCGAGGAAAACTTTGACAATGATGGAAAACTTAAAGCAGATGCTGTCAGCATATCGGATGAAGAATATTTTGCATCTAAACCAGAAATTGGCAGCCGTATTCAACTGACCTATATGGGTTATATCGTAAATTACAATATGACAAATAAAGGGCTGACCTTTACTTCAGTGTACGAGCCAGAGGATGATACAAATACAAGGCCAACTTCAAAATATTCCCTGATAGAATATGTGCTTGAGCAAGACGAAAATAATTTAGGTGTGATTGCTGAAATAAAAGGCTTTGAGTATAGCCTTAATAACGGTCAGCAAAATTTAGCAACAAAATTTGGTGTCACCTATAATTATACCACCGATATTGATATAGATGTTAAAGACAGTGGGCCAGACACCTTAAAGGTTGTATACGCAAATCAAGAGATTTCATCTTTAATAGAGGAGAACAAGATATATCATCCAAGCACCAACGAAGCTCTGACATATGAAGAAATTAACGACAATAATATCCAAATTAGGCTTCAGATGGTGGGTATTGACAAAGAATATAATGCAGAGGATGAAACCATTCAGGCTTTTGAAAACAAGGTCGTGAAAGAAAGTGGTAATGCAGAGGATATTGCTACACCTGAGGTTAATGGCCACAGATTCCTTGGTATTTCAGCGGTAACTAAGAGTGATAACTCTAATGTCATATTAGACTATCGTGTTACAGGTTATGGAGCAAATAATAAGGGTAATTATGTTTTGTTATACTTTACTTATTCCAAAGAAGTTAACAGCATACTTTATTCAAAGGAATTTTATATCCTTTATAAAGTGCTTCCAGATTATAATATTAACTATCTTAGCACAAGCAACATAGACATTGATGAAAATAATATTTGGTCAAATAAGTCTGCACCTTCTTCCTTCTATACTAACGGTGACACTTTTGCGGATATTAATGTGGCAGGGTCTGCCAGTGGTTCAAACCTTGTTACTGTTAAGCATGCTTATTCTAAAACGCCGGACAGAGATGTTGCAGCAAGTGGCTTTACTTATGAATTAGAGCTTGACAAACAGGAAGGCGACAAGACCTACAATATTACCGAAAACATCACTGCAAAATTAAACGATAATTTGACTGGTGATAATGGATGGAAAAGAATTTCTGATTCAGATAAAGTTATCTATCAATGGTTATATTCGGCGACCGGACAGGTATTGACATTCACAAACGTTCCAAAAATTATCTTTGCAAATCAAGACTACAAACTCAGAGCAACAGACAGTTACGGCTATGTGTTTGATGTTTACTTTGTTTTAAACTCAGACGGCTCGATTCCTTCAGCTTTGGAAGATGGAACCTTCAGCCTTACAGAAGGTGGAAAGTTTGATATTGCAGCAGTTTATGAAAGTTTAAAAATCGAAAAGGTTGGCAAAGGAAGTCAAGATAAAACGCTGTTAGATATTTCTTCTATTTCAAATTCCAATGTGAACGGAAATGATTATGTTGTGCTTAATATCGCAAATCTCAAAGCTTGGGGATTTGAATACCCTAACCCTGAAGACAATGATAACAAAGGCGACCCATTCATAGACCCAGAAGATAGCAGCAAGAGGATGTTAAATGAAAATGCAGGAGTGGGTTATAACGTTAATAATGATTTTTATGAATTATACGAATCCACAGACGAAAAATACTTGAGAAAACCTGAATTTGCAAATATTACTGTTACTCAGATAGATTGGCGAAGAATCAGTGAAAATGACCAAGCAAGTGTAAGTGTTGCAAAT
The DNA here is from genome assembly GCA_948466185.1 of uncultured Christensenella sp. GTDB lineage: Bacteria > Bacillota > Clostridia > Christensenellales > UBA1242 > Caccovivens. The sequence continues at coordinate 121,810 of CAOJZM010000001.1, read as the reverse complement.
GTGAAGTTGGAAAATCAAACATTGGCAACATCAAGCAATGTGACATATACTGGTGCTCAAATGAGAGACACTGGAAGTGATGGTGATACCAATTATACAATCACAATGCCAAAACTTGCAGGATGGGTGTATGGAGCTTCTTCTGCAGTTGAACTTAGCATGGTTATCACCTTGAAATATTATGGTGGTGGTAATAATGTAGAGGTATTCAATCTTCCAGTTCGTATGAATGTAAACAGGGCAAGTGCTTTTGAAGCGAAGTTAAACAATGTTGTTTGTGATGGCGAAGAGTTTACTGTAAATGATTATATCAATGCATATGATATAAACAAGCCTACCACTGAGGATAGAACAATCGCTCCGACTTATCTTGATGATACTTTAAAAATCACCTTACCAGCAAATAGCCAAATAACCTACAAAGTGGAAATGATAAAAGGTGAAAAAGTTCAACTTTCAAGTGGAGACTTAATTTCAAGCAACGAAAACTATAATTATGCAAGGACAAACAACCTGTCGCTTTCAACTCTACTTGGAACTACTTTAGAGGCTAACGCTTCAATTAGGGTGACAGTATCGGCGTTTGGCTCTAGAAAGATTACAAACACTGGACATACTGGATTCATAATTGAATATACCGGCAGTGGTAACGGTTATGTTGAGCCACAGTTCACGCTGTTTGGCGAAACATATGGGACCACAGTTAAGGATACTTTTACCATTTCAGCATTAAAGAGCGATGATGGTAAATTCAAGGATAAAATAAATATCCCTATGGCTGAACAACTGTATGATGGACCTGTTCAAGTGACAAAATATTATTTGGCACAAATCCAAGAAAACTCGATTTCTTACACTTATAGAGTTCCTGTAACCTACAATGTGACAGGGTATTACTATTCATTCTCGTCAAACTATGCTGGCCCATACAGCTTGGTTGAAGATTACGACGAGCAAGATGGAAGTTATATAGTAAAATTTGCTCAATGGGCAGCTGGCATGACATTGAATCGAGCAAAGAACTCGGAAGCAGGGCTTGTTGTAGATGAAAATAAACGTTTGGATATAGGCACATTGACCGATTCGGATTTGGATAAAATAAAATCGCTTAAATTTGTGATTACCGATCAATCTTCATCTGGTGCGGCAAGTATAGACGAATACGGAAAAATCACAACTACTTCAGCATTTAATATAAAGACCCACTATATTACAATCGCTATTTATCAAAAGGTTGCATCTTTTGATGGAAGTTTTGGACATGAAAATGTGTATGATTATCCATTAGGCACGGTGACGATCATGCTTAAAGAAAAAAGTTAGAGGAATAAGACAGTATGACATGGATTTTGATAACAATTTCAGTGATTGCAAGTTTTAATTTCCTCCTTATGATTGGTATGGTTTTCCTAGAAAAGAAAAAACCGCAAAGCATCATTTCATGGCTTACGGTTTTGACTTTTCTACCGGTCATTGGTTTCGTGCTTTATGTTATCTTCGGGAGTGGGTTAAGTTTTAGAACACGGAAAATGATTCGTGATAAAGCAATTTCAGAGCATGATATAATCAGCAATATTGATGGGATTCAAACGCTTTCTCAGGTGCGGGATAATCAACTTATGAAAAGTGACAGGGAAATCATCACCCTTTGTTACAACAGTGGCTGTTATCCTTGTCCCGGAAACAGTGTAAAAATTTACAACTGGGGCAGGGATAAACTTGCTGATTTAAAGCGAGATATCAAGAATGCGAGATATTCAATCAATATAGAATATTACATATTTGAAAATGATAATACCGGTAAGGAGATTATGGACCTTCTTTGCAAGAAGGCAAGTGAGGGGGTGGATGTAAAGTTGATTTACGACTCCATAGGTTCTCGACATGCACCAAGACGCTTTTTCAAAAAGCTTGAAAAGGCAGGAGGGCAGGTTGCGGAGTTCTTTCCTCCTTTCATGCATTTCCGAATGATCAATCTTAAATTAAACTATCGAAATCACAGAAAAATTGTGGTTATCGACGGTATGATAAGTTATACAGGCGGAATAAACATTCGTGATGATCATATGGGGAAACACAAAAAACTTACACCGTGGAGAGATACTCATATAAGAATTGAGGGTAGCGGAACTTATGCTCTTCAAAATATCTTTTTGGATGACTGGCGATATTGCAAAAAAGACAACACTCCTCCAATGGTTTATCTTGAAAATGGATATTTCCCATCTCCCAAAATTTGTGGGGATGTAAACGTTCAGGTTGTGTCTTCTGGGCCGGATTCTCCTGTGCAGAAGATTAAGGAAGTATTTGTCAAACTTATCGCATCTGCAAAAGATAATGTGTATATTCAAACTCCATATTTTATTCCTGACGACGTGTTTATGAGTGCCCTTCGAATCGCAGTGAAAAGCGGCGTTGACGTGAGGATTATGGTTCCTAAAATACCAGATAAAAAATCGGTATATCATGTCACCCTTTCCTATCTTAAAGAAATGGTGGAGATGGGGGTAAAGGTATATCTTTACAATGGATTTTTACATAGTAAGGCAATTGTTATAGACAGCAACAAACTGTCGATAGGCACATGTAACACCGACAATCGCTCGTTTGGACTCAACTTTGAGGATACGGCAATTCTCTATTCTGAGGAACTGACAAAGCAGTACACGTTGACATTCTTTCACGACATGAAGAAATCGCAAGAAGTGGACCTTGAATATTTTAATAAAAAGAAATGGATAACGAAGTTTTCACAGGCAATACTTAGATTGCTTGCGGCACTATTTTAAAAAATGCAACATAATGTTGCATTTTTATTTTTTAACATGTGATGAATTTATTTGCTGTAAAAACAAATCAAACCTTAGTGAAAAGTTTTTATTTTCCAGCATATCAGATTTGCGTTTTCTGTGAACATTTTCAAATTTAACGGAGCTTTTAAATTGCTCCCTTGTAAAATCCATATCCACGCCGTCAATTCTGTTCCAATAGTGCGTCAATTTATCCCCAACAAGATTTCCACAGAAAATGCTGCCTCCATACTGATTGTACATGTATAGGGCGATAATTGCACAGTGTCCCCAGAATGAGTTTTCTTCCGTCCACATGTTTTTTATTTTAGGGTAGCAGGTTTCTTGTGTGCAAAATTGTTTTAACCACTGAGCAGTCTTATAGTAGACTACTGCATGTTTTTCGTTATTATTTCTTTCCATGATAGGATTATAAAATATAAAAAAGAGTTTGCCTTGCGATTTACAGACAAAACTCAAAAATTGCGTAATTAAAACTTAAATTTTTGTTTAATTTTCAAATTCTTTAATTGTTGTTTTTTGTTTTTTAACTGCTCCAACAAACAACCTTAAAGCGAAACGCTTTTCCTTCTCATAAATCATTGGCATTGCGATTATTCGATTGCAGCCCTTGCATTTTAAAGGTTTTAACTCGTTAAAATTTGCAACTTTAACATCTTCGACTAATTCTTTAGGATAAATTATTCTATCGCAATACATTCGTCTTAATTCGCCAGGACCATCTTTTTGGTAAAAGCAAATGTGAGTGCCGCAATATTGGCAAGAAATTTTTAGCAAAGTACTGTTCCCGCCTCTATTGTTTGAGTATTTATCCTTTTTAAATTTAAACATTGATCAATTCCGCCTCAAAAAACTTTTTAGTTAGTATATTTGGTGTGGCTAACAGGACTTGAACCTGCACGGTTTCCCACTGGAACCTAAATCCAGCGCGTCTGCCAATTCCGCCATAGCCACACATTTAAAAGGGATTATAATAATAAATGGTGCGTCGCAAGGGGACGGCGCGTTAAGAAAAACTGCCAGTGGCTGTTTTTTAGCTCAAGTCGGGAGCAACTTGTTTGCGGTCCGGTTCCGACAGGAACGAACCCTAGGGTTCGAATCCCTCAAATAAGATATTATAATATTTGGTGCGTCGCAAGGGATTCGAACCCCTGACCTTCTGTTCCGTAGACAGACGCTCTATCCAGCTGAGCTAGCAACGCACAACCCGTTAAGGAGCGGGCACTCCTTGTATCAACATCCGTTTATGGCTTGTCTTGATACAAAATATATTATAACAAATAATTTATTTAAAGTAAATGTTTTTTTAAAAATTTTTTATATTTAATCAAACAAAATAAATTATTCTAAAGTTTTTGTTGTTTTATATATAAAATAATTAAAAAGTCATTCAAAAAATTTGCTTTATTTTGTCGAGGGTGGTATAATCACAATCAAGAGGTGAAATTATGTTTTTTTGGAATAGAAAGAAAAAGTTAAAAGAACAAGAAACAAAAGCAGCAGAAGCAAAAAAGGTTGAAGCAGCCAAATAAGTTAAAGCTGAACCGGTTATTGAAGAAAAGCCGGCAAAGAAAACACCGGCAAAGAAGCCAGCTGCAAAACCTTCAACAAAGAAGGAGCCTGTTAAGAAAACAACAACAGCAAAAGCACCTGCTAAAAAAGCAGAGCCTAAAAAGGCTACTGTAAAAGCAGAACCAAAGAAACAGGTTAAGGCTGCTCCTGCAAAAAAGGTTGAAGCTAAAAAAGAAGTTAAGACAACAAAAAAAGCAGTAGACGCACAACCAGCAGAAAAGAAAGTTGAAGTAAAAAAGACAACTGCAAAAAAGACAACTGCTGAGAAAAAACCTGCAACCAAAACAACTGCAAAAAAAAAGTAGAAAATGAAGTAGAGGTTAAACAAGGACTCTATAGGGTTGTGTACGATAAATCTGATCGCCAATGGAAGATTAAAAAGGACGGAGCAAAAAGAGTTATTGACAGCAAGCCTACCAAAGAAGAAGCACTCAAACGGGTGAAAGAGCTTAGCGAAAGCAAGGATGTAGGGTTTGTGGTACACAAGAAAGACGGAAAATTTCAAAAGAAGTGAGGCGCCCCCTCCTTTTTTTGTTTTTATTTATTTGTTTTTGTGTTAAAATAAAAACAAGAGGAAGGAGTATGATTAAAGTAAAAGACAAAAAAGACGCAATCAATAAACTTAAAGAATTGAGGCTTAACTATTTTCCATTAGACGTTTTCAACGTAACAGATAAGGAGCAGATAAAAAAGTTTTTTGAAAAGTATAAAGCGGAGGAATACGTGCTTCGCAATCCTAACCGAGCAAAAGCCAAGTTCTATTTTGTGAAAGACTATGAAGAGGCAGAGAAACTTCTGCCTAAGTTTAAAGAGCAAGTTACGATCGATGTTTCTTATCGGCCTTATAAAGAAGACATCGTTCTTGTCGGGGATATCAAGATAAGCAATAAAGGTTATGGCGGCGGGACGGTGGATTTGACAGCCCGCACAGATAGTGAAGCAACAAATCGCAATATTTATGAAAATCCAGAATACAATATTCATGCTTCACTTGATGAAGATAGGGTGTGGAGAATCCCGGGTTTTTCAAAGATTGCCGGTTACATTGCCGAGCATGAACTTTATGATGTGATTGTTGAGTTTGGCGTTTATTCTTGCAAACTTGGCATAAGAAAAGAGAACGTTGTGATAAGCGAAATAAGGACGGCATTTTAGATGAAAAAAATGGATATAAAAGAGACTTTTGACAATGAAGCAAAAGAGTATGATTTTACCAGCAGAGCTGTAAATATTTATTTTGATGAAGCTTTAGAACAACTTGTTAAAAACATAAAAACAAATGACAAAAATATTGCGATTTTAGATGTATGTTGTGGCACAGGTATCTTAACAGAAAAAGTTGCAAAAAGTTTTCCTAATGCAAATTTTACTGGCGTTGATTTTTCAACTGGTATGGTGGACGTTGCTAAGGCTCGAATGAAGAATTATGATTGTAAATTTTTTATAAGTGATTTGCTTGATGACAAGAAAATGGCAAAATTATCGGGAGATTTTGATTTAATTGTTTCAAGTTTTGGTATACATAATATTCATGGCATGAGTGAAAAACAAAGGGCATTAAAAAATGTTATGCAACATCTCAAAACTGGCGGACAATATATAACTTGTGATATATTAAAAGGAATTAATAAAAAGGAAATTGAGCATTTTTATAATTTTCAAAAGCAATGGCTTTTAAAAACTTATTCTGCTGAGGCAACGCAAAACTGGCTAGATTTGCTTGCAGAAGAAGACGATCCTGTTGCTTTAAAAGACAATTTTGACTTATTAGAAAATGCAGGATTGAAAGATTTAAAACTATATTGGAAAAAAGAATTTTTGGCCATTTGGAGCGGCACGAAAAAATAAAAATTAACGATTTTCATACGCAATTCATTTGCGTATTTTTTTTATTTTTATTATACTTATCATGTAATAAAAAAGGAGAAGAATTTATGAAAAAATTTGTTTACGCTTTCAAAGAAGCTGACGGAAAAAACAAAGCACTCTACGGTGGAAAAGGTGCAAATCTTGCAGAGATGACTCGTCTTGGACTTCCTGTTCCTCAAGGGTTTATCATCACCACAGAGGCTTGTACTCAATACTACAAAGATGGAAGAAAAATCAACGATACAATAATTGCTCAAATTGAAAAAAATCTTGAAGTTCTTGAAAAAGTTTCAGGAAAGAAATTTGGCAATGTAGAAAACCCTCTTCTTGTTTCAGTACGTTCTGGTGCAAGAGTGTCTATGCCGGGTATGATGGATACCATTCTTAACCTTGGTCTTAATGACGAAGTTGTTGAAGGGCTTGCAGCTTTAACTGGAAATCCAAGATTCGCATATGATTCTTACAGACGTTTTATTCAAATGTTCAGTGATGTTGTTATGCAACAAGATAAATCTAAGTATGAAAGAATCTTAGACCAAATCAAAGACAAGAAAAAAGTTCAATTTGATAAAGACCTTACAGCAGAGGATTTGAAAGAAATCGTTAAACTTTTCAAGGATTTATATAAGAAATCACAAGGCGAAGAATTCCCACAAGAACCTCGCACTCAACTTATCGAAGCTGTTAAGGCTGTATTCCGTTCTTGGGATAACGATAGAGCAAATGTTTACAGAAGAATGCACGACATTCCATACGATTGGGGTACTGCAGTAAACGTTCAATGCATGGTGTTTGGAAATATGGGTGATGACAGTGGTACTGGTGTTGCTTTCTCTCGTAACCCATCTACCGGCGAAAACAAGCTCTATGGCGAATATCTTATGAACGCTCAAGGTGAGGACGTTGTTGCTGGTATCAGAACACCTCTTCCAATTTCCACTCTTGAAGAACAAAATCCAAAGATTTACAAACAATTTGTTGATATTACTAAGAAACTTGAAAAACACAACAAAGATATGCAAGACATGGAGTTCACAATCGAAAAAGGTAAACTCTATATGCTTCAAACAAGAAATGGTAAACGTACCGCTAAGGCCGCATTAAAGGTTGCTGTTGACCTTGTTAAAGAAAAATTAATCACTGAAAAAGAAGCACTCTTAATGCTTGACCCTAAACAATTGGATGCTCTTCTTCACCCACAATTTGAGGCTGCTTCATTAAAGAAAGCGAAAGTTATCGCAGAAGCACTTCCAGCATCTCCTGGTGCCGCTTGTGGTAAGATTGTTTTTACAGCTGAAAAGGCAAAAGAGCAGGGAGGCAAAAATGGCAAGGTGGTGCTTGTTCGTCTTGAAACCTCTCCTGAGGATATTGAAGGTATGGCTGCCAGCCAAGGTATTCTTACCGCTCGTGGTGGTATGACTTCTCACGCCGCTGTTGTTGCACGTGGTATGGGTACTGCTTGCGTTGCAGGTTGCAGTGCAATCAAATTTGCCGCTGATGAAAAATCATTCACTTTAAATGGCAAAAAATATAAAGAAGGGGATTTAATCTCTTTTGACGGTTCTACTGGTAAAATCTATGATGGCGAAGTTCAAACTGAGCCAGCCAAAATTTCTGGTGAATTTGCAACTATTATGGAGTGGGCTGATAAGTATCGCAAACTTCAGGTGCGTACAAACGCTGATAATCCAAAAGATGCTAAGACTGCATTTGATTTTGGTGCAGAGGGTGTTGGACTTTGCAGAACAGAACATATGTTCTTTGAGGCTGACAGAATTATGGCAGTGAGAGAAATGATTGTTTCTGTTTCTGTTGAAGAGAGAAAGAAGGCTCTTGCCAAGATTCTTCCAATGCAAAAGAAGGACTTTAAAGGTATTTACAAGGCAATGAAGGGCAAGGCCGTTACAATAAGATTCCTTGACCCACCACTTCATGAGTTCTTACCTCATGATGATGCTGAAATCAAAGTGCTTGCAAAAGAAATGGGTATCACTTTTGATAGACTTAAACAAACTGTGTCTGACCTTCATGAATTCAATCCAATGATGGGACATCGTGGACTTAGACTTGCTGTAACATATCCAGAAATTGCAGAAATGCAAACACAAGCGGTTATCGAAGCTGCTATCGAAGTGAGCAAAGCGGAGGGCTATGCAATCGTTCCAGAAATCATGATTCCACTTTCCTGCGATAGTAAGGAATTTAAGTATGTTCGTGATATCGTTGCTAAGAAGGCGGATGAAGTCATTGCAAAGAAGGGTGCTGACATGCACTATAAGATTGGAACAATGATTGAAATTCCACGTGCTGCTGTAACAGCTGATCAAATTGCTGAGCATGCTGAGTTCTTCTCATTTGGTACAAACGACCTTACTCAAATGACTTATGGCTTCAGTCGTGACGATGCTGGTAAATTCCTTGACGTTTACTATACTAAGAAGATTTTCGAGTCTGATCCATTTGCTAGACTTGACCAAAATGGCGTTGGTAAACTTGTTAAGATGGCTGCTGAACTTGGAAGAAGTGCTCGCCCAGATATCAAACTCGGAATCTGTGGTGAACATGGTGGAGATCCTGCATCTGTTGAGTTCTGCCACAATGTTGGGCTCACATATGTTTCTTGTTCTCCATACAGAGTGCCAATTGCACGTCTTGCTGCAGCACAAGCAAACATCAAAAATCCAAGAAAATAATAATATTAAAAAAGCATATCATATTGATATGCTTTTTTAATTTTCTGATTCTTGACTCTTGGTTGCCAGCTTTTCAACTGCGGTTACTATTTGCTTGTGAATGTCTTCAATTGACTGGGTTGCATCAATAACAATGAAGCGGTCTGGATGTTTTTGTACCATGTAGTCATAACCATCGGCTACTTTTTGGTGAAAGGTGAGTCCTTCTCGTTCCATTTTGTCAAGGGGCATATTCTCTTTTCTTAAAAATGCTTCTTTAGGGGCTATTTTTAAATAAACTGTAAGATCTGGTTTCAAGCCATCAAGAAATTTGAGATTGAGGGAAAGAACGTCCTCCATATCCATGACGCCCCTTGCACTTCCTTGATATGCAACAGTGGAGTCATAGTATCGGTCTGCCACAACAATCCTGCCCGCATCTAATGCTGGTTTAATTGTTTTTTCATATAGTTCTGTGCGGGAAGCCATAAAAAGCAGCAATTCGGTTTTTCCGCACATTTGAATATCTTCATTTGTTAAAAGCAAATGTCTAACACTTTCTCCGAGGGCTGTTCCGCCAGGTTCTCGGACAAATAAAGCATCTGTCCCTTTTTCTTTAAAATATTGTTGCAATAATTTCAGCTGAGTGGTTTTGCCACAGGCTTCTCCACCTTCAAAAGTAATAAAAATGCCCTTCATAAAGACTTCTCCCATGTAATTTATATTATAAAATGTCAGCTAAATAAAGTCAATATAAAAAGAGCCAGTTAATACCGGCTCTTTATTTTAATTTTTAGCATTTGCCATGACAATGGTCATGTTCACAACCATCATGTCCGCAACCGCAATCACATGGCACCTCTTCAACATATTTGTCAAGGTTGAATGCCTTGTAATAATTTTCTGGCATCATATCTGTGGTAAAAAATCCGGCAGGGGCACAAAGCACTTCAGGGATTCTGTTGATAACACTTGCACAGGTAAGTTCAACTGTTGAAGGGCGATTTATGATGACTTCAGTGTTCGGTTCTCCTACGATTTTCCAATCGTTGCAGTCAAACTCATCTTTGTCATACACCTTGCCAATACATTCGCTTTGAATTGTGATACCTTCCTTTGTTTCGGTGGTTACAATAGCACTCATACCAGTGCATCTACCTTTTGGGATCACCATTCCAAGTGTTTCACTGTTTAGGTCTTGTTTTGCAATTTGTGGAACGCATTCTTGCACCTGTTTTGTTACATGCAAGCCGAGTTTGCTTGCAAGCCAGCCATTGACATTCCACATATAACTTGGGGCAAATTCTCCTTTTGCAATAAGTTTTTTGCGTTCAGTTTCTGTGATGTTGTCGAGAGATGCAATTTCCTCTTGAAATTTCTTTTTGGTAAGGCCAGCACCATGCACCTTTGCAAGTGCAATGCCGTAGTCTTCAACGTTATAACTTGATTTCCCAATAATCTTTGTGATTTTATGGGTTGCTCCTGCAAGAACGCTGATAAGGTTACCCCAGAACACATCTTGGTATCCACTTCCACAGATTGTTGCACCATTTTCAAGGGCAAGCTTGTCAATTTTGTTGAAAATTTTTGGATTACTGTTTTGTGGGTAGAATGCCTCTTCACATGTTGTGATGGCGTTCACTCCATTTCTTGCACAGATTGTCAGCACATCTTCAAGTTCGCCGACCAAACTTGTGGTTGTAACAATAGCAACATCCACTTCATGTGATTGTAAAAATGTTTCAAAATCTTTGGCATTTTGTACCTTCACATTGTATTTCTTTTCGCCGTGTAAAAGTCCAGCATCTTGACCAATTTTCTTCTCATCAATATCAAATGCACCAACAAGTTTAACACCTTTATCAAGTGCATATCTCATGGTGTATTTGCTCATTTTTCCGCAACCGTATTGAACCATAGTAATTTTTTTCATATTTTAAATTTCCTCCATATATATTGTATCCCAATTTTTTACTTTTTCAAAATAAATAAACAAATATTTACCTTTCTTTATGAAAATGATTGTAAATCTGTTCAGCAAGAGCGAGATGTATACCTTTAACACACTGTAATTCTTCTATGCTTGCATTTTTAATATTTTCAGAAGTACCAAAAGCGTTTAGCAGGGCCTTTGCCTTAACTTCGCCAACGCCTGCAATATCGTCAAGTGCGCTGTGTGTTTGCTGTTTTGTTCTGATGTTTCTATGGAAGGTGATTGTAAACCTATGTGCTTCGTCACGTATTCTTTGAAGCATACGCAGTTCCACGCTGCCCGGTTTTAATAGTGTAGGTGTTGAACTGCCCGGTTTAAAAACCTCTTCAATCCTTTTTGCAAGACTTATCATGTCGATTCCTTGCAAACCGCTTTCTTGCAGCACCTCGTAACATGCAGAAAGCTGCCCTTTGCCTCCATCAATAATGAGAAGGTCGGGTTTTTCTTTAAAACTTTCGCCATCTTGATTTTTGAGTCTTGTAAAGCGTCTTGTTAATGCTTCTTGCAGGGAAGCAAAGTCGTTCGAGCCTTTTACTGTTTTAATTTTAAATTTACGATAGTTGCGCTTAGACGGCTCACCGTTTATAAACACAACCATAGAGCAGGTCTTGTTTGTGCCACTGATGTTTGAAATATCATAGCACTCCATACGATGTGGAAAGTTTGTCAAGTTCAACTTTTCTTTAAGCAGTTTAAGCGCCCCAAGAGTGTTGTTATATCTGATTTTTTCTTTTTCAATGTGTTTCTCAAGATAGTCACTTGCATTGTCTTTTGCCATATCAAGAAGGGTTTTGTTTATCCCGTGAGGATTGGATATAATGTTTGTTTTTTTGCCTAGATATGCCGTCAGTAAATCCTTGTCAATTTCGTGGCTTAATATAATATCGTCTGGGATAAGAACATTTTGATAATATTGAATAAGGAAATTGAATAAGGTTTCACTTTCTTCAAGTTCGGCATCGTTATAGGCGTAATTCATAACACCCAGTATTTTACCGCCACGCACAACCATGCTTGTGATAACGCCCGAAAGCCCGTTGGTTTGATATGCAAATACATCTTTATTAACATTTTTGGGAAGGTTGGCCACAATACGTTGTTTTAATTTTGAAACCATTTTCAAGCGGTCGCGGTATATAAGTGCATTTTCAAAATTTTCATTCTTTGCCGCATTTTCCATTTTTTGTTGCAAGATGGCTTCAATTTCATCGTCATTACCATTCAGGAAATTGATAACGCGAGTTAGTTCTTTATGATATTCCTCGCTTGTAATCTTTTTTGTGCAGGGTGCAGAGCATAAGCCAAGCGAATAGTTAAGGCATTCTCTTTTTGCGATAGACGAGTTTGATATCTTCTGATTGCAGGTGCGAAGTCGGAATGCCGCATTGATTGTTTTGACGATTTCACGTATGTCGATACCGGCAAAGTAAGGTCCAAAGTATTTTGCCCCATCTGCTTTAACCTTTCTCACTATTTCGAGCTTTGGAAATGGTTCCTTCATGTTGATTTTAATATATGGAAACTGCTTGCCATCTTTGAGGAGGATGTTGTAAAAGGGTTGATATTTTTTGATTAAGTTGCTTTCAAGAGCAAGAGCATCCATTTCAGATATGGTGATGAAATATTCAAAGTCGTCAATGCTGTCCACCATGGCTTGCACTTTGCTGGGCTTAGGTGAGTTTTGGAAATATTGGCTGACCCGGTTTTTAAGCACCTTTGCCTTTCCAACATAAATAACAGTGCTGTTTTCATCTTTCATGATGTATACGCCACTTTTTCTTGGAAGAAGTTTTAATTTCTCTTGAATGCGGTTGTTCATATCTATATTATACACGAACATAGTTGTTTTTACAAAAAAATTACAATTGACTTTGTAAATAGACTGTGATAAAATGATGATAACGAAGGTGTAAAAACATATGGATGAGAAAGAGATGGCTGAATTTGAAATTCCAATGGGTGGACTTAGGTTTGGAAGTGTTATCATAGAAAAAACAGAAACATATACAATTCCAGCCTTTATAAAATGTGAAAAGGACGGCTCCATTATGAAGTTTGATTCGCGTGATTATGTTTGCAAGTATCCTGGATGCACTAATAGTATAGGCGTATTCCAGTTTGTGAAAAGAGAATATATAGATTCAAAATTGAATGATGCTCATAAAATAAAAGAAATGGCAAATAAGAAAGAGATCTCAAAACAACAATTGGAAGAAGGGAAGGATGCTTTGATTAAGCAATTAGAGCGTCATAGAATTGTATCGTCAGGTGAAGAATTCGAGTCTGTGAAAGCCGAAATAGAAAAAATATGTGAGCAAGAAGGATAAATAAAAAGCGGATTATTCCGCTTTTATTTTGTTTATACATTCTTCTTTTGTTAAGCTGAACTGTTCACTGTTTCTCATGTTTTTAAGTGTATATTTGCCGGTTGCAACTTCGTTTTCGCCAACAATGATAACATAAGGAACTTCTTTTCTGTTTGCATCTTTAAGTTTTGCTTTGAAAGAACGGTCATCATAGTTGACTTCGGCTTTAATATTCTGCTCTCTTAGATAGGTGGAAAGGTTTAGGCAATTATTTATGGTGTCGCCCATTGGAATAATGATAACATCTGCAGGGTAGCGAGGAGTATCCTGAAGAAGTCCATTATAATCAAGTAAATCAAAAAGTTTGGTAAACCCAATACTCATTCCAACGCCAGGGAGATTTTTATCAGTATAATACTGGGCAAGATTGTCATAACGGCCACCTCCGCCTAAAGCGCCAAATTCAGGATGTTCAAGTAAAAAAGATTCAAAAATTGTTCCTGTATAATAGTTATGGCCGCGAATTACCCCAATATCTAAAACATATTTGTCTTTAGGAATTTTGTAGGCTTGAAGATATGAACTTAACTCGGTGATTTCATTTATTCCTTTTATATAAGTATCGGCTGTTGAGAAATTCTTTATTTCGCCTAAAACTTCGTCAAAGCTTCCTTTTTTGTTTGTTAAATTAATAAGTTGTTGTGCGGATTCGTTTTTAATCCCTAGCTTATTTAATTCAAAAATTGCATTTTCAACTTTTATTTTGTCGAGTTTGTCAAGAATAGTTAAAACTTCAGAAGCATTTTCTTGATAGCCAAGTTCTTCAATAAAGCCAAACAAAATGTTTCTATTTGAAATGTGAATTACAACATTAAGTTTGAGAGCGTCATAACATTGATAAAATGTATTAATGCTCTCGGCATCGGCAACGATAGGTAGTTTTTCATTCCCAATTATGTCTGCGTCGCATTGATAAAATTCTCTAAATCTACCTCGTTGGGCTTTTTCGCCACGATAGTTCTTACCGATTTGATAACGTTTAAAAGGATATGTAAGTGTTTCGCTGTTCATAGCAACAAATCGTGCAAGAGGTACTGTGAAGTCGTATCGCATTGCGATTTCTGTATCTCCCTTTTTGAAATGGTAAATTTCTTTATCAATTTCCCCGTTATTTTTTGCTAAAAGTATTTCTGCATATTCAAGAACGGGGGTGTCGAGGGGCATAAAACAATTGCGGTCGAATACTTTTCTAATTTTATCTTTCATCTCATCGAAAATGATTTGCTTTTCTGGTGGCAATTCCATAAAACCTGACAATTTTCGAGGAGTTATTTTCTTTTTATCCATCATATATCCTCCTCATCTTTACTATCTTATAGTACAAGATGATACACTACTTAGCCCTTTAATAATAATTAAAAAATGGAAACTTGTCAAGCGAAATAAAGCGTTAAATAAGACAACTTTTTGAAAGTTGTCCACATTTGAGTTATCCACATTTCCACAAATAAATATTTATACAAAAGGGTTAATTTTTATACATTTTGGTGAATATTGAAGGTTTTGTGGATAAATAAAGTGAAGTTATCCACATTTCCACACCCAAAATTTCCACTTTATCATAAAAACTGCATTTTTGTCCATATCTATGGTGTTAAAAAAGGAATATATTTAAAACCTTTATAAACTATTTGAAAAAGTTTTAAAATATATTCCCAGTTTACTAGTTAAATTATGGTGTTAAAGGTGACGGAGTGTCGAAAAAATGTATAAAATTACATTTATATTTTTTGAAATAAATTTATTCCTCAATTCCCTTTAAAAATTTGGTTGGAGTGGTGTCGGAAAGGAAGAATAATTTGTGAAGGGCTCGGGTTGACGAAACATAAAGAATGTTTTTATCAAGACTGTTAATATAGTTTTCAGCATTTGCAAATGGAACAATAACGCAATCAAACTCAATTCCTTTTGCTGTTGCACATGTTGTTAAGATTACTTTATTATTATAGTCATCTGGCTGGTCAAGCACAGTATAGTCAACATAACCGTTTAACATTTTTGCAAGTATTTTTACTTCTTGTTGACATTTACATATGATTGCAGTGTGTGCGAACTCGCCACATTCATTTTTGATTATCTCTGCAATGGTTTTTGCCGTGTCTGGCGTTTTAAATAATTTTGGTTTTTGCCCATTTCGATTGACATACTCAACATCTTTAAGGCCAATCATTTTGTGTGTAAATTCGGCAATTTCTTTTGTGGAGCGGTAGGTTTTCTTGAGCTCAATAAGTTCAGTGCCAAGGAAATCGCTGACCTGTTTCAAATATTCCTGATTTAAACACTTTTCAATACATTGATTGATGTCGCCAAGAACAATGCTTGGGCAAGACCAAAGTTTCTTGAATACAAAAAGGTCTATAGGGGAAAAGTCCTGCATTTCATCAATGATAAGGTATTTTGCAGAGAAGTCATGCTCAAAGCCATAAATATAATTTTTAATGATAAGAAGAGCTCCTTTATCCATATATCCAATTTCATCAGAATTATTTACTGAAAGGCCCAAACGGGTTTGGAATATCTCAAATATTTTATGTATGTCCTTAAGTGGTAGGAAATTATATATAAGTTTTTTAAATCTATCCCTTAAACCTCGATTCTGTTCTTTGTTGTATCCTCGTTTTTCTGTAAAATACATTGCGTATTGCCAAGCAATCTTGTTTATTCTTTCTGCAATAGTCATGTTTTTGAAGGTGTCAAAGAAAAGCTTACTTGTTTGATCAGCAGTAAAATCCTCTGTTATTGGTTGTTCTACGTCATTTTCATTCTTTTTTATCCCGATGACATAAGAAAGTTTTTGTGGAGTGAAGGTACGCAAGAAATCACCACGCAGGAATTTGATAAGCTCGCCAAGATATTCAAAACTGGACTTATATGAAATATCATTTAATTCATCTTGACTAGGAGTCGTTGCAATTCGGTCAAGCATTTCTTCTCGGCTTTCAAGTGGACGGCGTAATTCAACGCGTGCAATCTGATCGTAAGAGGTTTCTATAAGGTTTTCCTCTCCAAGCTCTGGAAGTACGTCTGAAATATAACTTGAAAAGATGTTGTTTGGTGACATAACAAGTATATCACTACTTTTGATGGTGTTTCTGTGACTGTAAAGCAGATATGCTGCACGGTGCAGTGCAATTGAAGTTTTACCAGAGCCTGCAACACCTTGAACAAGAATATTATCAAATTCTTCGGTTCGTACAATTACATTTTGTTCTTTTTGTATACTTGAAACAATTTGTTTCATTTTGACTGAAGAATTTTTGCTTAACACATCACGAAGAATATCATCTTCTATGGTTAAATTTGTATCAAAATAGGCAAGTAGTGTTTCATTTTCAATTTTGTATTGACGTTTTAAGGATATTTCTCCGGTATGGGATTGTTTGCCTACTCTATAAAAAGCTCGACCTATTGTAAAGTCATAGTACATTGATGAAATTGGTGCTCGCCAATCATAGACAAGCATGTTGGCTTTATCTTTAATCCCAGTAAGGCCAATATAAATCTTTTGAGGGCAATTTTCTCCTGTAAGGGTAAAATCAATACGTGAAAAATACGGGCTCTTTTTTTGTTTTTCAAGTCTTTGAAGCTTGTTGCGTTGGTCCACGCTGGTTTCTTCTAATGCAGTTAAAATGGTGTAAACACTGGCAAGTTCTTCACCTTTATCAATTTCGTAGAATGAATCAGATAGTTTTTTCTTGTTGATTTCAAGTTCTTCTTCTGTTTCATTTATCCTTTTTTTTGTTAAATTAATATCTTTTTTTAATATTGATAAGGTGTCCTCAAAATAATTTTGTTCTTGCTTATCCATTAGCCACCTCCTTATGTTTTTAAAATTTTCAGCCTATTTTATCACAAATTCACAATAAAATCAATAAAATAACAGAAAAATAAAACCTGCATTCAAAGCAGGTTTATATTTTGAAATATTTATTCTTGATCATCAGGCTTAGATTCTTCATTTGTCACCTGATTGTTTTCGTCGTTTTCTTCAATAAATTCAGGGGCTTCCTCTTCCTTTTCGGTGAGAGCAACGCTGACAATCTTAGCGTTTTCACTAAGTTTCATAATTCGGACGCCCATACTTACTCTTGAAAGAGTGCTGATTTGGTCAATAGGAGTGCGAATTATAATTCCATTATCTGCAATAAGCATGATGTCATTGTCGCTGACCGATTGACGAAGGGCAACAAGTTTGCCAGTTTTATCATTGAATATGCCAGCTTTTACACCGCTTCCTCCACGAGACTGTAGTCTATATTCATTTATACTGCTTCGCTTTCCGTAGCCATTTTCTGAGATGGTGATAACTTCCGAATTTTGTTTCACTATACTCATGTCAACAATGTAGTCTTCCTTTGCAAGTTTCATACTCTTCACGCCTTGGCTGTCTCTGCCAACCATACGTACATCGTTTTCAGCAAAGCGGATACATTTTCCATCATGTGTTGCAACAAGGATGTCATCATCTCCACTTGATACTTCAACACCAATTAATTTGTCATTATCCACAAGTTTAATTGCAATCTTGCCAACTTTGCGAATTGACTCATACTCTTTAAGGCTTGTCTTTTTAATCAGTCCGTTTTGAGTTGCCATGATAAGATTGCCGCTGGCATCTTTTTCGCGAGGAATTATAGTGGTTACCTTTTCATCAGGGGATAGTTGTAACAAGTTGATAATTGCTCTTCCTTTCGCTGTGCGTTGTGCCTCTGGCACCTCATATGCTTTTATGCAATAAACCTTACCAAGTGTGGTAAAGAAGAGTAAATCATTATGAGTAGAAGTGAGCAGCATCCTTTCCACAAAATCCTCATCCTTGGTTTTGTGGGCGGTTATTCCTTTTCCGCCGCGATGTTGTGATTTATATTCGCTGGTTGACATGCGTTTAATATAACCTGCATGAGTCATAGAAATAACAACATTTTCTTCTTCAATAAGGTCAGCTATATCAATTCCGCCAGCATCAAGGCTGATTTCTGTTTTACGAGCATCTCCATATTGATTTTTAATAGTTTCAAAGTCATCACGTAATATTTTGAGAACACGTTCAGGTTTTGATAAAATATCCTTATAATCTGCAATCAAGGTATCGAGTTCGCGTAATTCTTGGTTAAGTTTTTCCACTTCCAAGCTGGTAAGTCTACGCAGCTGCATTTCAAGTATTGCATTGACCTGAATTTCGTCAAGTTCAAAACTTGTCATTAACTTTTCGGCTGCATCTTGTTTATCGTCTGCCGATTTGATTATTTGTATAACCTCATCAATGTTTGCAAGAGCTATAACTAATCCTTTGACAATATGTTCCCGCTCTTCTGCTTTGGCGAGATCAAATTTAGTTTTTCTTACAAGCACTTCTTTTTGATGTTCAAGATAATAGTAGAGCATTTCTTTAAGGTTTAAAATTCGTGGCTGGTTATCAACAAGGGCAAGGAAAATAATTCCAGAGCCTTTTTGAAGTTGTGTGTGTTTGTATAAAGCATTAAGCACAACTTGAGCATTTGCATCCTTTTTAATATCAACAATCACTCTCATACCTTCACGATCGGATTCTTCTTTAATGTCGCTGATACCTTCAATACGTTTGTTTTTGACAAGGTCAGCCATTTGTACAATGAATTGTGCCTTGTTTACCATATAAGGAAGTTCAGTTATGACGATACGGGAGCGACCATTTGAAAGTTCTTCAATTTCAGCACGTCCTCTCACAACAATTCCACCACGGCCTGTTTTATAGGCATGCTTTACTGCTGTGCGGCCCATAATGATTCCGCCAGTAGGGAAATCAGGAGCGGGGATGTATTTAATGAGCTCGTCTATGTCAATATCAGGATTGTCAATTAGGGCTTGTAAGCCATTTAAAACATCTTTTAGGTTGTGAGGAGGAATGTTTGTTGCCATACCCACAGCAATACCGTCAGAACCATTTATAAGCAGGTTAGGGATTTTTGCAGGCAAAACAACAGGCTGCATGAGGGTGTTGTCAAAGTTTGGATAAAAATTTACCGTATCTTTGTCAATATCTTCCAACATAAGAGCTGCAATTTTGCTGAGTCTTGCTTCTGTATAACGCTGAGCGGCAGGTGGGTCCCCATCCACCGAGCCGAAGTTGCCTTGACCGTCAACAAGTGGATAACGGATTGAGAAGTCCTGAGCAAGACGAACCATAGCGTCATATACAGAACTGTCACCATGTGGGTGGTACTTACCCATAACCTCACCGACAATTCTTGCAGATTTCTTGGTAGGTTTGTCATAGAAATTATTTAGCTCGCCCATAGTGTAAAGAATACGTCTATGTACAGGTTTAAGCCCATCACGAACATCTGGAATGGCACGAGATACATTTACTGCCATAGCATAGGAATAAAACGAATGCTTCAGTTCGCTTACAGTGTCAAGTTTTTCAATTTTTGTGTCTTTAAAGATTTCTTCTAAAGACTTTTTATTATCATATTTATCCATTTTAAGCTCCTATTTTTTATTTTTTTCTACGACAGGGTAATCGTTATTCTCGTCTATATAATATTCTTTTGGAAGAAAGTATAAGAAATTTGCTTGCAGCAGTCCACATAGGATTCTGCGTTTGCCAAAGTCGGTTTTTTCATAGTCATTTCCAATAACATCTTTCCAAGCTTCCTTCTTTCCATTATTTCTAACAAGGGTCTTTATTTTCCCGTTAAAAGCTTCAAAGCATTGTCTTGAAAGTTCTCCTTGTTCCAAAGCATCTATTTGCTCATAAGCCTTTGAATTGCCGCGGTACATTCTATTATGAAGTATGCGATATTGTTTGTAAATTGGCTCAAGCTCGGGTTGCTTTTCAAAGTTGAATCTAATGCCTAAAATAATATCATTTTTGAGATCAATTTCCTCGATTTCGGGATCGTTAACTGTTTTTAAACCTTTTACAAATTCTTCAAAATTATTGGCCAAAAGAACAGGGGTATCGATTTCATTGTCTATAAAAATTACTTGAGGATTGGTTTTATTTTTCTCAAAGCTTAACAGGAAATAACCGTGACCATATTCATCAAATCCAAGAACCAAGATGTCAGTGAATTGTTTAAGATAATCATCTTCAATTAAGTATTTCTCATTTTTTTTCAGAAAGTTTGTGTTGCCTATTAGTTTTTGAATCTTGTAAAAGTTTTGTTTATCTTTTGATATTATATATCTTTTTCTTGAGGATTTGAAAGCTAATAAAAATTCTTCAAAATTTTCAGGAAGTTTAACGTCACTTAAGAAAGTTTTAAGTTTAGACTCATATTCCTCATAATCCTTTTGTGTGCAGCCAAAATCTTTTCGTGTAATACATTCGGTTTTTTGGTTTTGTTTTGTTGTAACTCTTGTTGTTTTGACGCTGTTATTTGAATTTGTGGATTTCTTGTTAGAGTTGGATTTTTTTGAATCTTTTGCCTTGATAATTTTGTTGCTATTTAGGCACAAGAAAATAGTTGTAAACACAATGCCAAATACAAGTAATATTATACCCGCGACCAAAGGTTCAGTTCCATCGGCTATGACAGAAATTCCTGCTAGGGTAATGACGCAACCTACAACAGTTAAAAAGATATATAACATTTGCAACCATAAAGGCTTTTGTTTCATTTTTTCTCCTTATATATCAAGGTCTTTGACAAGGCCAGCATTATTTTCGATAAATTGACGGCGAAGTTCTGGGTCTTCTCCCATAAGGTCATTAAACATTTTCTCAGCTTCAATGGCATCTTCCATTGTTATTTGGACAAGTATGCGGTGTTCCGGATTCATTGTTGTTTCCCACAGTTGTGTGGCATTCATTTCACCAAGACCTTTGTAGCGTTGTTGATCACAACCCTTTCGTCCATTCTCAGCATACCATGCTTCAAGTTCTTCATCAGAATAGAAGTAGTATTCTTGTTTATTTTTAGTTACCTTATAAAGAGGTGGTTTTGCTGAATATACGTGTCCTTGCTCAATTAAAGGCCTCATAAAGCGAAAGAAGAAGGTGAGGAGTAATATTCGTATATGCGCTCCATCGACGTCGGCATCGGTCATACAGATTATCTTGTCATAACGGAGTTTTTCAATATTAAACTCTGCTCCAATTCCAGCACCGAATGCAGTAGCCATTGCTTTGATTTCTGCGTTCTCAAGAATTCGGTTAAGTCTTGCTTTTTCAACGTTCAAGATTTTACCACGAAGTGGAAGGATTGCTTGGAAGCGTCTATCACGACCTGTTTTTGCTGTACCGCCCGCAGAATCTCCCTCAACAAGATAGATTTCGCAGAAACGTCTATCTTTTTCGCTGCAGTCTGCAAGTTTACCGGGAAGAGTAGTGCTTTCCAGTACGCTCTTTCTTCGAGTAAGCTCTCTTGCGTTTCTTGCTGCATCTCTTGCTCGTTGAGCGGTGATGCTTTTCATAATGAGGTTGCGTGCTTCGTTAGGATGCTGGTCAAGGTAATCGCTAAATTCTTCCTGCATTGCTTTGTAAACGATTGTTCTCATTTCGCTGTTGCCGAGTTTGGTTTTGGTTTGTCCTTCAAATTGAGGATTTTTAAGTTTTACACTTATAACAGCAGTTATGCCTTCGCGGCAGTCCTCGCCAGAAAGTTTTTCGTTCTCTTTAAGAATTTTATTTTTGATTGCATAGTCATTTATTACTTTTGTAAGGGCTGCCTTGAATCCATCAAGATGGGTACCGCCTTCTTCGGTGTTTATGTTATTTGCATACGCATTAATAATTTCAGAATAACTTTCATTATATTGGAAGGAAACTTCGATCTCGTTTTCAATTTCGCCCTGATTGTTACGATTAAATTTATTGAAATATACAGGGTAAGGAAGCAATGTCTCACGATTTTTATTTAAATAGTCAACAAATTCTACGATACCGCCTTTAAATTCAAAAATTTCTTTGCGTTCTTGACCTTCCCTCTTATCTTCAAGTGAAATTACAAGCCCCTTATTTAAAAATGCAATTTCGCGAAAACGATTTTTCATGGTGTCAAAGTTGAAAATGACGGTCTCAAAAATCTCTGAATCTGGATAGAAGGTTATGGTTGTTCCGCGTTTCTCTGTTTTCCCCAGTTGCTTTAATGGGCTTACCGCCTTACCGCGAGAAAACTCAATTTGATAGTGTTCGCCATTTTGATAAACATCTGCAACAAGCTTTGTTGAAAGAGCATTAACGCAGGAAACACCAACGCCGTGCAGCCCTCCAGAAATCTTATAGCCTTCTCCACCGAATTTGCCACCAGCATGAAGTTTTGTTAAAACAACTTCCACCGCACTTTTTCCTTCTTTAGGAATTATACCTGTAGGAATACCGCGGCCGTTGTCGGCAACAGAACAGGATCCATCTTCGTTAATAGTAACTTCAATTCTGGTGCAATATCCAGCAAGGGCCTCATCGATAGAGTTGTCCACAACTTCAGTTACAAGGTGATGAAGACCATGTTCATCAGTAGAGCCGATATACATACCTGGTCGTTTTCTGACGGGTTCCAATCCCTCAAGCACCTGAATATCCCCAGCGTCATACTTTTTACTTTTTCCAATTTCAAGTTCGTCTGCTGATTTAATATCGTCCATAACAAATTCTCCTATATATTATATATACATATATTATATATTATATTATAGGAAAAAACAAGCGATTTTGCCGCTTTTATCGAAAAACGGAGAATTTATCATGTTTAATATTATAGGGCGAAAAAAGGCAAATTTTTGACGTTACAGGCAAAACGCAAGCTTGAATACGAAAAAGATTTGACAAGGATTTTTAATTTTGCTATTATTACACCGTAAAAAGAAGGTTTATCATGGAAAAAGAAGAGGAAAAGCAGGAAAAAGAAATAGTTTTAGAAGAGCAAAAATACATGGATGAACAAACGCTGGAAACACCTAAAACAAAGGAAATGAGCAATCAAAAGAAGGAAATTTGGCGTGCAGTCAAGTATGTGCTTTTCTCTTTGTCTGCTGGTGCTATACAAATTGTTTCGTCACTACTTTTAAAACTTGTTATATTAGATTATGTTATTCCGGCTGATGCGACAATTGTCTTTATCTGGGGACAATCAACCTCCACATTTATTGCTGATACGATAGGCTTGGCACTTTCAGTGATTTGGAACTTTACATTCAATCGAAAGTTTACATTTAAAGCGGCGAATAATGTGCCAATTGCAATGCTTCTTGCTTTTGTCTTTTACATCCCATTCTATCCTTTTCAAACTTGGTTTGTTCCGACAATAGAAGGAGCATTAACTGATCCACTTGGAGAAGCTTTTGCTTATATAATTGCACTTGTGATCTGCATGATTATAAATTTCATACTGGAATTTATTTGGCAAACATTCGTTGTATTTAGAAAAAGTATTGATACAAATGTTAAGAAAGAAGGAAACAATAATAAAGAAACTGAAAATGACAATAAAAAAGAGGCAAACTAATTGCCTCTTTTAAGATGATTTTTATCAATAAAACTGAAATTGGTGTTTTTAAGTTTAACCCAATAGGTCTTGTCCTCGATTTCAAGAGTTCCTTTATAAAAGAATTTTGCATTCTTTGCTTGCGTAGAGCCACGCTCTTGATAGGTAATGTCATAAAAGTTGTAACCAAGCATATTGAGAAGGGGATTAATGTAATAAAGAGAGTTATTGATATACACAATACCAATCATCAAAATAATAAGCACATACACAACGAATCCGCTTATATAGTTGAGGTCAAGAGGGATTGCAAAAAAGACAAAAAGTGAAAAATATCCAAGAAAATGCTTGTCAGTTATGTTTTCTTTTTTAAGTATAACAATCTCTTGCGGCACTTCCTTGTTGAAATGAATGTTCCAAACAAGACCAATAAAACCAAAAAAGATAAGTAAGACAAGCGTAAAAAGATTTAAGGTGTTAAGAATGTTCCAAGACATATTGTCATTAAAAATGTCAATGATTACTTTAACAAAGATCAAAAAGTACATTGGAATAAAGGCACTTATATATAATAAAATATTTTTAAAAAGCTTCATAATAATATTGTGTTGCAAAATAGATAAATTAATCATCTAAATAATAAAAAACGAATCGAATAGGATCCGTTTCATCTGGTTGCGGGGATTGGATTTGAACCAATGACCTCCGGGTTATGAGCCCGGCGAGCTTCCGAGCTGCTCCACCCCGCGATATGTTTAAGTCCTTGTTTATTAAGGACTTTATTAGTATATGCTCTATAAGTAAAAATGTCAAGACAAATTTTGAATTTAATTGTGTTTTTTTGCAATTTATTTATTAAATCATAAAGAATATTGAGAAAGCAAACATGATAAGGCTTATAATGCGGATTGCGTCTGATATAATACGCATTACTTTGTTATCTTTGACAAAAACGCTTAAAACAAGTTGTGCAAAAGCTAGTACTGCACTTATGAAGTATATCACGCAAACCCAAATTGTAAAGCCGGAGATTAATAACGTGATTCCTTGTCCTAGAATCATTCCGCTTATTGCAATGTTGGCGATTGTCATGGAAAGTTCAGCGATATTTAATTTTCTGAAAATCATAAGCACACAGGAGGTGCCAAGCCCCAAAAGTAATCCCATGCCAAGTCCAAGGAAATTGAATTTGACTAAAACAAGGCCGGCCGCCAAAAGCGAAATTAAACTGAGAAGATTTGCTCCGCCAAGGAAAAGTGTATCAGCTTTTGTTTTCTCATTTGGCTTAACGCATTTAAATAACTCTGCCGCCATTGCAAAGGAAATACCCACGCAAATGAATAAAGTATATCCACCAAAAGAGGAGGATAAATTTGCCGAAATAAGTGCAAGAATAAGGCAGGCAACAGGGGCAAGCATTTTTACTGCAAGATTTAAAAGGTTTGTTCCACTTTTAAAAGTTGCGAAAAGTCCACCCAAAATAACTGCAACGCCCAATATACAACAGAAGGTCACAATTGTCATAGTTTTATTTTAACCGAATTTTTCAAAATATCAAAATAAAAAGATGGGTTTTGCCCATCTTTTTATTTTTGAATTTATTCTGCTTCAGTTTCAAGTAATTTTTTATATTTCTTGATTTCCTTATTTGTGTTTTTCCTTAGATATTTTTCCAAAGCATTAACGTATTCTTCGCCTATTGTTTTGGTTTGGTAGGTACGTAAGCTTTCTGTTGCAGTTTCGTTGTTATAAAATTCGGAATCTGCGACAACCTCAAAGTCATTGGTTATTATCAATTTGGATCTTCCGATCCACACATTATCTTCTCTTCTATCTGGGTCTGGTTTGTCAAATTCATACCAGTCAATAACTGCAGAATAATTATCGTCTTCAATATCCACAGTTGTAATTCTTTCGCCTTTTACTGTAATGAATTCATCAAAAATCTCCCTTGCTTTTTCGATATCATTGATAAAACGATACTTCTTTTTTAATTTTAGCATATTTCCCTCCTTTCTCCATTGGTGGAGTCAATTTATATCATAAATTTGCAAGAGTGTCAAGTTGTGATTGATGTTTTTTGAAAAAATCTTCTTTTTCTTGCAAAGTTTTAAATTTACAAGTTTTTGTGAAGAAGTAAACATCTTCAAAAATGTAGTTCCAATCAAAACTGCGTTCATCTAGTCCCATATACTCACGTACTTTTTCAGTGCCAATAGGGGAAATAGGATGAAGCAAGATATTTGCTGATTTAATCATTTCGGCAGTATTTGCACATAATTTTGCTTTCTTTTCGATTGTATCAGCATTTGGTACTTCTTTTACCCAATATTTATTTATGTTTCTAACAAACACATCAAGGACATTGATTACTTGGTGGAACTTTTTGTCGTACATAAATCTTTCATAATCAAGTGCCACTTTCTTGCATTGTGCTTTGATATCAGCATCTATTTCGCATCGAGGTAATTGTCCATCAAAATCTTTTTGTAGTGAATAGAACAGGGTCCTCAAAATCCGATTATAAACGTTTGTAAGGAGATTACCTTCTTTAAGCACTGGGTCGGTATCCTCCGGCTTTGCATTCTCATTGAAAGGTTTTGGACAAAATGCCACGCTATTGTTTCCAAGGTTCATGCCGAGAAAGTGCATGCGATATTGGTCTGAGGTGTAGTATTGCAAAATTTCATCTGCAAGAGGCGCACGGACCGTTCCGCTGCTTCCTGCTTTGAGTCCTTGCAATAAAAGTGTTTTAATTGGGACAAGCTTGCTTACATGAAGCTGTCCTTCTGGTGCATGAAGTTTAGGGGATATACCTTGTGTATACAGCCATATAGCTTGCTGTGCAGGTCCATAAAAATAAAGATTATCCTCACCAATAAATTGATAAATTTCCGAATCATCGCTACACCAATATTTCTTCCATTCATCCTCATTGAAGCCTTTACTTTCAAGATAAGTGCGGCAAAAAGAAATAGGTGCCCATAAACTTTCTGGCCATACATAAAAGGTTGTATTTTTAATTCCACAAATTTCTGGACATGGCACCCCCCATTCAAGATCGCCAGTCAGACGAAAAGGTGTCAATGTTTTTCCGGTACGGTATCTTACGCCTTCGGCTGACAATTTTTCACAGGCTTTTTCGCGGTCCGAAAGTTTGTCAAACACCATTGTAAAACTAGGGGCAGTTTCCTTGCCCTCAATTTCATATTTTGGCAGATTGAGTTTTTCAACAATATTTCTGTAATCTCGTTTTACATAGATTTCAGGGTTTTTTAAAAATTCTTTCAGTTCTTTTACCATGAAACTTGGGGTGTCAGAGCATGATGCGATATCATTAATCCACTCGAGCAATATATGTTGGCACTCATCAAGTTTAAAATATAAGTTTTCCACTTTAATAAGTTTTGGCACTGTGCCGGTTAAAGCACTTATGGGATTAATTAAATCTTGAGGAAGATATTGATGCCCAAGGTCGCAAGTTTCAGCATAGCCATGTTCGCCTTGACATCCTTCAACAGGGCATTTGCCAGTTACTTGGCGTCCGTTCAAAATTACTCCCGCTTGTTCATCAAAAAACATATAGCTTGCCTGTTTTTCCACCATTCCGAGCGAAGCAAGTCTTTCTACAATTTCGCAACTAACTTTTTCGTGCATAGCTTTAGTTTTTCCGAATGCAGAAGCTCCATAAATGTTAAAAGAAACACCAGCATCAGCAAAAACTTTTTCATGTTCGTGATATAACTGTTCACTAAAATCATGCAAACTTAAATTTTCAGGGATTTGCCCTTTTTCTTTAAGTGCACGATATTTTTCCATGGGTGGCGAGCCGTAGCAGTCGGTGCCTGAAATAAAAATTACATTCTCACTGCCAATACGGTCACGCATAAAGCGTGCAAAAGTATCGGTGCGAAGCATAAGTCCAACATGTGCGAAAGTGAGATGTTTGCCTCCGTTTGGCATACCGCCAGTGATAACGGCACGCTTTGGGAATATTGGTCTTGGACGCTCAAAGTTGTTCATAATTTCTCCTTATTCGGCTTTCTTTAAGAAAGTCAGTTTGTTTTTTATCCGAGTTAAAGCATTGTCAATACTTTTTTTGGAAATCTCGCCAAGGTCGGATATTTCCTTGTAACTATAACCTTTCAAATATAAGTTTAACACCTTTACCTCTAAAGGTGAAAGCGATTTTTTAATTTTTGCTTTTAATTCTTGAATATTTTCATTTGCAATTATGCTGTCATCAGGAGATGGGAGGTCGGATGGAATGATAATCTCTAATTTTGATTCATAACCCTCATCTCCATCGCTCTGTTCCCAGATTGGTAGGGCAGAGGAAAGAATTTTGTTTTTTTCAGAACTTGCAATCTTGATTGCGGTTTGAATTTGGTGTTTAATGCAAATGACTGCAAAAGTTTTGAAGGAAGTGCTACGATTTGGATTAAATCCCAAAATCGCTTTATATAAGCCTATTGTTCCTTCTTGAACAATATCCTCCATATCACCGCCAACAAGGAAATAACTTCTTGCAATTTTATTTACAATACTTTTATATTTAATTAAAAGTTCATTCATTGCTTTTTCATCGCCAGATTTGGCGTTTAAAGCGAGAAGTTCTTCTGTCATGATTTTTATCTCCTCTTTTGATATTTTGGTTTGAGGCTAAAGCTCTCTTTGTCTTAAAACTTCAAAGATAACAATTCCGCATGCGACACTTGCGTTGAGGGAATTTACTTTTCCTTTAAGTGGAAGGGTAATAATGCCGTCGCAATAAGAACGAATTGATTGCTTAACCCCATTTCCTTCTGACCCGATTACAACAGCAACTGCTCCATTAAGTTTTTTACTGTATATATTTTCTCCTCCAGTTTCTGCGACATATACCCAAACATCGTTATCTTTGAGATAGTCAATGGCTTCTTTTAGGTTGGTTACTTTTGCAATAAGCATATTTGAAATTGCGCCAGTGCTTGTGCGAATTACGGTTTCATTCACTTGGCAAGCGCGATTTTTAGGAATGATAATTCCATGCACGCCAGCACACTCACAGGAACGGATTATTGCACCAAAATTGTGCGGATCTTCAATTCCGTCAAGAAGTACGACGAAAGGGGGCTGTCCACTTTCCTTTGCTTTTGTGAGAATGTCCTCTAGCTCGCTGTATTGAAATTCAACAGCTTCTGCGATATATCCTTGATGATGTCCCGTTTGTGACTTTTTGTCAAGGACTGGCTTTGGTAGAAACTCAACACGTATTTTGTTTTTATACGCACTGGTGACTATCTCATCATGGCGATGCTCAAGGTTTCTATCGACCATAAGTTTATTTATTGTCATTTCGCTGTCAAGTGCCTGTCTAACAGCATTTTTCCCTTCAATTAACATATAATGTTTTCCTTTTAATCTTCAACTGAAAGTTGTAAAATCTCATTTAATCTCTTTTCATTTTCGCTTAGGTATAGAAAGCCGATCAATGCCTCAAAACTTGTTGCTTCGGTGTAACTTGCGTGGCTTGCATTCTTCGCTTGATGTTTTGGTTTTGCATTTCTTGCACGGCGAATAATCTCGTGCTCTTCTTCAGTTAGAATTGGCTTTATTTTTTCAAGAGTTTTTGCTTGCGTTTCCGCCTTGCAATATTTGGCGGATAGGGTGTGATAGTTTTGCATTTTGCCTTGGCTTGTGTTAAGTACATATTCACGTACAAATAGGGTATGAACACTGTCGCCTATAAAGGCTAGAGAAAGTAGATTTGTTTCTTTTAATTTTTTAAGTAATTCTTTCTTATCCATCATACATTGAACCTAAACAGTACCACATCGCCATCTTGAACAACATATTCTTTACCTTCAATGCGTACCTTTCCCTTTTCCTTAGCCTTGATAAAGCTGCCTGCTTCCATAAGGTCATCATAAGAAACGATTTCTGCTTTAATGAATCCCTTTTCAAAGTCGGAGTGAATCTTTCCTGCTGCCTCAGGTGCCTTTGTTCCCTTTCTAATGGTCCATGCGCGCACTTCCTTTTCTCCTGCGGTTAGGTAACTCATAAGTCCAAGCAGATCATAACTTGCCGTGACAAGTTTTTCAAGTCCACTTTCTTCAATTCCAAGTTCCGCTTTGAACATCTCGCGGTCTTCAGGGGGAAGGGAAGTGAGTTCCTCTTCAATCTTGGCACAAAGTGAAATGACTTTTGCGTTTTCTTTTTCGGCATTTGCTTTTACTTTTTCAACGTATTCTTTTTCTGTAAAGGTAAAACGCTCGCTGACATTGGCAACATAGATAACTGGTTTTGCAGTCAAAAGTTGGAGACCTTTTAAGAGTTCTTGTTCATCTGCTGTATATTCAAGACTTCTTACAAGTTGATTGTTTTCTAAAGCAGTTTTTACTTTTGAAAGAAGGTCCACGCTTGGAACAAGCGATTTGTCATTCCTTGCAAGTTTGCCGTCTTTTTCATATTTCTTAGTTACAACTTCAAGGTCTGCCAGAATAAGTTCAAGATTGATTATCTCGATATCTCGAATAGGGTCAACACCTCCACTGACATGGATGATGTTGCCATCGTCAAAGCAACGCACAACATGTACGATTGCGTCAACTTCGCGAATGTGACTTAAAAACTTGTTTCCAAGTCCTTCGCCATGACTTGCACCTGCAACAAGGCCTGCAATATCCACAAACTCAATTGAAGCGGGTGTTATCTTTTGGGTATGATAAAGCTCGGCTAGTTTGCCAAGTCGTGCATCGGGCACATCCACAATACCCACGTTTGGCTCGATGGTGCAGAAAGGATAGTTTGCACTTTCTGCTCCTGCCTCGGTTATAGCGTTAAAAAGGGTGCTTTTGCCCACATTTGGTAATCCAACTACACCTATTTTCATAAATTTTATTCCTTTTATATTTGTCTTTAAAATGGCATAAGGAAGTAGAGATTTTCCTATAGAAAATTTATCTACTTCCCATAACCATTATTATCAAGTTTAATTTACGTCTTGTTCTCCATCAAGTTCATTGTTGCGAACTGGTGCTGGAAGAACAGGTTCCTCAGCCTCATTTGCAGCTTCAGGCTTTTTAAATTTAGCTTGTTTATTTTTAACTAAATCTTTTGTTTTATTGAGATTTTTTCTTAAACGTTTTCTGCCAACTTGACGAGCTTCTTGTCTTTTCTGACCTAATATTGAACTTTCAAAAGTTTTTTGCTCATTTTTAAGTGCTTTAGCACGTTCTTTAGTGACTGTCTCAAGTCTTTTTATATAAGCATTCCAATCATAATGTCCATCTTTTTCTGGTTTAGGAAGAGGAATGTTCATTTCTTTGAGGATTTTTTGAACGTCAGAGGTGGAAAGGCCCGGAAGCTCCTTCAATTGTTCAGAAGTGAGTCCGTTTTGTGCAATATTGTCAATGCTTTCCTTTAATTGTGAAATTGCGTGTGCAACTGATTGACCGTTATTGTCATTAGGAACAGTTTTGATAATTTCAATAACCCTATCAAGAATCTCTTTGTTTTTCAAAGTGGAATAACTGTTTTTTGCAACTTTTCTTACGAATGCGGCAGAACTTGAAGATTCATGATATTCTTCTTCTGCATTTAAAGTTTTTTGATCTAAAGCATGGCCAAAGTTATTTTTAATGTCTTTTTTGGTTTCTGTATAAATTCCCTGAGTTTCCTTTTTGCCAAGAGTTCTAATTGCTTTTTCCACCTGTCTGTGAGTGGATTCAATGTAAGCGTCAGATAATTTAGAAATACTTGCATATTTTGTTTTACGTGTTTTTTCAATCTGTTTAAGTTTTTCCTCTTTGGAAAGTGCGGCTTCAGGCAAGGTTGTTTTAAGTTTTGAAAACTCCTCAAAGGTCCTTCCGTCTGGCAGTATTTCATTTCCAACCACTTTTTGAATCGCCGAATCAAGTTCCTTCCAAGAACCAGCATCTTGTTCATTCACGGCTTTCTTTTCATCGTGTGAAAGTTTTGCAAGGATTGGTGCGGTGTGTTCGTTATATAATTTAACTGTATCTTTGAGTGCAGAAGTGGCCTGATTTAATGATGTGGTGCCTTCATATGCACGGCGGATATATTCGTCTTTAACCACTTGTTCAAACTTGCCATCAAGGAGAAGGGAAATTGCGGACATATCCTTCGACTTAGAATCCAGCATATCCATCACCATGCTAGTATCAGAAACTGATGAAATGATGTTTTGCCTTTGAGTGTCCATAATAAGCGCAAGTTTAATAATTGCTTTTTGTTGTATTTCATTGTAATTTTTAAGTTTAGGATATGTTTTGAGTGCTGTTTTATGGAAACTGTCAACCTCGCCGTCAGAAACATAAGTTTTGCCAGTACTGTTTTTGTTTAATTTGTCGGCTATTCCAGATAAGTTCAGATTATCTTGCATTGTTTTATTAACATTCCTATCTGCCTCATATGCCGCATGAAGTTTTTCAGCTTTTGAGCCTTTATCAATGACACCATTGCTTTGAAGTGTCGTGAACAGCTCGGTGGTTTTCATATTTCTATAAATTTCATATTTTGGATCATTCTTAACTAAGTCCAAAAGTTCTTCTCTTAAAGTTGCCCCTATTTGATTATTTAATGTGGAACCTATTACATCATTCATGTTCAAGTCTTGAGCATGTTTTCTTGCCATGTCAGCATAGAAGCCGGCTTTGTACAAAAGTTGGTCGCGTTTCTGTATTTTTTGAATAACATCAGCTGTGACAGGATGACTTGCAACCCCGCTTAAAATTTCGGCAATAGGTTGTTTTGCTGGTGCGGTTCCCTCATCGACATTCAGGGCAAGTGCAAAGAGTTTGTCCAAATCTTCTCGTCTTGTTTTTGCATTTTCGAGGGCCACAGCGGAATACACCGCCTGCATAACCCCAGAAAGTTCATCATTTGAAACAAAATTGCTTCTTTTCCCATCACTATCTTGTATTTGTTTAGTTCGAGTGTCAAGTATAGCGTCTTGATATGCGTTGAGATTTTTGATAACATCTTCGCTGCTTGCCTGAAATTGTGCTGCCCCTTCCACTTCTTTTTGTGCATTTTCTATTTGTGAAATTGCAGCTTGAAGAGAGGTGAGTGCGGGTTCCGGCAATTTTTCAAGCAATTTGTTGATTTGTTGCTCGTTAAAGTCATTTCTATATGCAATATGTTTTGCGAAAGCAAGTGCATTTTGTTCCACCACTGTTGATAAATCTTCAGCAGAAAGGTTTTTGTTGCTGAGAATTTTTCCGAACAAGTCTTCACCATAATTACTTAAAATGCCATTTGATTTTTGCTGAGCATATTCAAGTCTTTCTTGTGCGGCATTAAGGTCACGTATTTGTTTTAAAGAGTCATTAAGTGGTGCGTCGGCATTGAACATGTGGTTGCGTAATGCATTAAGTTGTTCGGTTGTAAGGTCAATGCCCGCCTTACCAAATGCACCAGTTGCACCAAAATATTTTTTCAAAAATTCGTCACGTTTGTCGTCAGTAAGCCCTTCTTGTTGCAAAAGTTTATCAAGGTCATTTGCAAAAGCCTCTCTTGCTGAAAAGCCTTCTTTGCTTATAAACTCTTCATACTTATCCCCAAACAATTCTTTCAAGAAGGCTGCGTTTGGATTTTCGTCATTTTCAATAATTGCAAGGCTAACTTCATATCCATTATTTGCTTTATTGATTTCCTTATTGTTCTCCCAGAAGGCTTCCTGTGCTTTTTCAAGTTCACGGTCATGTTTTGCAAGAGGATCAATAATATTGTGTTTAAAATCAAGATATGGATTTGCGAGTCTGTCTGCGTTTACAGCAAGCCATGAGCCGCCTACAAAAAGAGGGGTGCCAATTGCAAGAAGCAAAGTTGCGGCTATGGCAGGTGCAAAAACCATGGCAATGACCATCAAAAGAATACCAGCCATCATAATGTTCGATCCCCACTCTGGTTTAAGCTTAAATTTAGGTGCGTCGACAACTTTTAATGGAGTCGGTGAGAATGGGTCAATTTCATTGCCTATACCATTTTGCAAAGTCTTTTTAGTTGGTTCCTTAGGATTCGGACCGCCTGTCTGTTCTTTTATTGGTTTCGGATTAGTGTGTGGCGGAATGTTTTGACGAGGCTGTGGTTTTGGAGGGATGACCTGTTTGTCTTCTTCCACTGTCAAATTAAATCGTTTGCTTGAGGTTTTTGTTTTAAATTTTGCTTCATTTTTGGAGTCGGAAATTTCTGCAATTATTTTGTTGCCATCGTCTTGGCCTATTGATATTGTTCCAGCTCCCTCCTGTATTTCTGGAGGAGTAAGCCCAGTGAAACTATAGAGCTCATTTATAATTTCTGCATAGTTATTAGGAAGGTATTTAATTGATTTTTGAGTGGATTTTCCGTTCGGGCTATTCACGTTCTCTACTTTTGACTCGGTTGGAAGAGAAATGTATGTATAGACAGGGCGGCCTCGTTTTAAGCCGCTTCCAAGTGCCAGATACGGCTCTTTTAAAGCTCCTTCATCATCGGTGGTTGCAAGCAGGGCAAGACTTTCAAGCCTAGTAAGGTGACCGTTGTTAAACATATAAGCGTCGCCGTCTTCATTTTTCCAGAAATAGTAACTCTCATTTCCCTCGTTTCTTGGCAGAGAAATTGCGAATGCTTGAATTTGGTTATTAACATCAATTGTTTGTGTCTGCTTAGGTGCTGAGCCTGCCTCGTTATTATTATCGATAACATCTAAATAAGTTCCAAGCATAAAGGAAGGAATTTTTGCAGGGGTAAGTTTATCTGAATTGGCGGTAATGTTTTTAAGTTTTATAAACCCGTCCTCTTGACTTATCAATCTTTCAAAACATTTGCTGCTCATAGTCACATTGATGGCTTTTTCAGAGCCATCTTCATTTTGAGATGAATACGAAGTTTTATTTCCATCATATTCCAGCTCAATGCCAACAGCATTTATTTTGCAGATGTATTTTTTTGAACCATCCTTTGCGTTGATTTCAACCCTTATTTCTCCACTTTTATTGTCGATTTCAATTGGGGTTGCCTCATCAGAAAGTGGGGCGATGTCTAATATTTTTTTACCACCCATTCCAAAAATATCATTCTTAATCTGCTCAGGAAATTTTTCAAGAACTTCGTCTTTAAGTTTTAGAAATAATTTATTAGCGTTAGTTTTGTCACGGACAATGCTTGCAAGTTCATCGGTACCGTTGTTGAAACTCATAAGACTAACGCCATTATCGCTTGTCATTGTAAAGTTTTGTTTTAAGGTTCTCTCGTTGTTGATATTGACAGAATTTGTGATGGTGGAAGTTGTCATATTCTCCTCCTCTTAATTTCACTTTAATTTAGAAAATTAATATATATTAATAATATCATGTAATTCAATGATTGTCAAGAAGTGGGGAATATAAACTCGGTTTTTGTCAAAAAAAACAGTCGTAAAATTCGACTGTTTTTATATTAATTGTCATGCTGGTCATTTGCCTCTTTTGAGATGATTGTGTTATAGGTTTTCACCAATGTTTCAAGTGCTTTTTTGTGACCAGAATAGTAATTGTTTATTTTATAGCCCGTGTTATTGATATTTTTTGAAAGTTCATCGAGATATTCGGAAGTTAAACTTGTATAATCATTCTTTTTTATATCATTAGCAACGTCAACAAACTTTTTCTGTTGTGTTGAAACGCTGTCTTTATATTCTTTCAATTTATTATCAAATAAATTCATGTCAATTTCATAAGATTTTGCTTCCTCAGGATTCTCCTCAATATCCCATTGTGTAATTTTGTTAATAGGGTTAGTTAGATCTGAGATAATCTCATAAATGCCATAACGATCATTTACCAAATTATTGCTGTCCACAAGTCCAAACATAACTCTTGTTTTTGTTTTGTCAAGATTTGCCTGTAAAGTTTTAAGGTTTTCTAAAGCCTGATTATATTCAAGTTGCAAAGGCTCAATGTTATATGCATTTTCAGTTGTGCTTTCTGTGTTTTCGCTAAGTTGAGAATTGAGGATTTTTGCAGTATTTTCATAGGCTTTAATTTCCATTGCAAGCTTAACATCTTGCATATTTTCAATCATATGCTTTGTGAGAATATGATCAACATTAAAAAGTTCATGAGCGAGTGATGTGTTGTTTTTAGATTGTGCTTGCTCTAAAACCAAGTTGTATAGGTCAACTTTAGCCGCAAATTGTGCATCTTGAAATTTCTTAGCGGTTTCTTTTTTAAGATTTGAAAATTTATTATCAATGTTTTCTTTATTTGCAATTAAGCGTGTATATTCTGTTGCAAGAAGATGCTTTTGCTCTTCAGTAATGAATAAAACATTTTTTACAACATCTTCATATGTTGTTGCTTCTTCAATTGTTTTATTAGACGCATTGCTTATTCCAGCGATGACAAACTTGGAGTTTTTATTTGCAATTAAAAGTTGGAAAAGTGAGTAAGGTTTAATTTCATAAAAACCATTAAGTAGGGTATAAATTGTTTCGCCCGTTTTTTTATTTGTGCTTTTTTCCACAAGGTCAATATTCTGAGCAATGGTTTTTAACGCTGAAATATATGTCCCTTGGTTAATGGTGTAAGCAAAATCTTTAAGGCCTTCATTCCAAGGATTATCAAAGTTAAAAATATATGATTTTTCACTGTTTGTTTTTATAAAATCGGTACATTTTTTAATGGATTTACTTAAGTTGTCATTCTTTTTGTCTATTGCTTTGTTTTTGTCTGTTTTTTCCTTGATTTCATCGTGTGTTTTAATAAAATCTTTTAATTCTTTATTCCAGTCAGTATATTCCTGCTTTAAGGAAAAATCTTTAATCTTTTCTAGCCATATTTCTCGGCCGACGTGTGCGTTTTTATGTGCAGATTCAAAAGTTAATAATTCGGCGAGAGCAAGTTGATTCAAAATTTTGTCAATGTTCAATGCCTTTAAAGCAAGTTTATCTGCATGTTGGATTCTCGCAAGTGCTGGTGCTAATGCTTTGCTTAAATCATAATTTGCACCTTCACTAACAAGAAGAGTAGCTATTGTCTCAGCGTGATTAGCAATAAATTTTGCTGTGTTTGTTGCAATAGACTTATCGTTCTCAATAAAACAATCAAGCTTTGTAAACTTTCCATCTACTTGTTGGTTGAGAGCAGCAATAACATTTTCTCTATTTTTACTTTTCTCAATGCCAAAATCGGCATATTCGCCCTTCATGGCAAGGTCAATAATTTGGTTTTTAAGTTTTTCTAGACTGTCAGATTTAATGAAGTTGTTATAATCATTTATATAATTGCATAATTCATCGAGGTTTTTGAATGGATTTTTAACGCTTGACTTATTGCTGTCCACGGTTTTATAAGTGCCAGATAAATTTTTTGATTTTTTACTCTTAATTAATCCTTTTAACATTTTACTAACTCCTTTTTGATACCTTATTATACTTCATTTTTATGACAAAGTCAATACCCAAAGTTCAAGAAAAATTAAGGTGATATTAAATTTTGTTGATTTTTGTTGGAAAGAGTTGGCAAAAATATTAAATAATCCTTTAAGACGGGGAAAAGACTTGCGTAAATGAATTTTTTTTGTTAAAATATCAGGGTAAAACTAGGAGATAGAATGGGAATTTTTATAAGTGAAAATAAAATACAAGTTAAGAAATTAAAGAAAATTGCTGATAAGGTTATAGCGCTTGAAGAAAAATACAAGGGTTATACAAATGAAGAACTTCAAGCCTGCACTCAGGAGTTTAAAGACAGATTAAAGGTGGGACAAAAGTTAAACGACATTTTGCCTGAAGCTTTTGCTGTTGCAAGAGAGGCTTCCTTCCGTGTGCTTAACATGCGTCATTTTTATGTGCAAATTTTAGGAGGTATTGCTCTTCACCAAGGGCGTATTGCTGAAATGGCAACAGGTGAAGGTAAAACACTTATGGCGACTTTACCTGCTTATCTCAACGCTCTTGCTGGAAATGGCGTGCATGTGGTTACCGTCAATGAATATCTTGCAAAACGTGATGCTGAATGGATGGGTAAGGTGTATAAATTCTTAGGACTCAGCGTCGGCGTGACTTTAAATGGGCAAAACGAACAGCAAAAACGTAAGGCATACGACGCAGATATCACATATTGTACAAATAATGAACTTGGATTTGATTATCTTCGTGATAATATGGCGGTAGACGCAAGACAACGTGTTCAACGTGGACAGGCTTTTGCAATCGTGGATGAGGTGGACAGTATCCTTATTGATGAGGCAAGAACTCCTCTTATCATCAGCGGAAGAGGAAACAAATCAAGCGAAGGTTATGTCAACGCACAAAAGTTTGTAAAAACTTTAAAGAAAGAAGAAGATGTTGATATAGATGAAAAAACAAAACAGCTTTTCTTAACTGAAAGCGGTATAGAAAAGGCGGAAAGATATTTCAAGGTTGAAAGCCTTTCTGATATTGACAATATTGAACTCAACCACTATATCAACAACGCATTGCGAGCAAATTATACTATGCACCGTGATGAAAACTATATTGTCAAAGACGGCGAAATTATCATTGTTGATGAGTTTACAGGTCGTCTTACACCGGGCAGACGTTTCAGTGCAGGCCTACATCAAGCAATAGAAGCAAAAG
Source organism: uncultured Christensenella sp. (assembly GCA_948466185.1). Lineage (GTDB taxonomy): Bacteria > Bacillota > Clostridia > Christensenellales > UBA1242 > Caccovivens. Next base: position 83,535 of record CAOJZM010000001.1, on the reverse strand, counting down.
AGGGGGTTCAAATCAAAGATGAAAACCAAACTCTTGCAACAATAACCTTCCAGAACTACTTCCGTTTGTACAAGAAACTTTCTGGGATGACAGGTACTGCCAAGACGGAAGAGGGGGAATTTAGAACTATTTATAGTCTTGACGTTGTTACAATTCCACCAAATCGCCCAAATCAGAGACGTGACGAACCAGATATCGTTTACGTGACAGAAGAGGGGAAAATACAGGCAATTATTGAGGAAATCAAGGCTTGCAGTGAAAAAGGTCAGCCGGTGCTTATTGGTACAATCAATATTGATAAGAGTGAACTTCTTTCCAAGTCTCTTAAATATGCCAAAATCAAGCATACCGTACTCAACGCCAAGAATAATGAAATGGAAAGCGACATTGTTGCACAGGCGGGCAGAAAAGGTGCTGTTACTATTGCCACAAACATGGCAGGGCGTGGAACTGATATTCTTCTCGGTGGGAACCCTGAATTTATGGCTAAAAAGCGAATGAAGGAGGAAAACTTTACCGAGGACGAAATCTCTTATGCAACAGCGTTCAACACCATTGATGATGAGAGGATGAATGAGGCACGTGCAAGATTTACCCAGCTTTATAACGAATATAAAGCCGTGACTGATAAGGAAAAAGCGGAAGTTATTGCTCTTGGCGGACTTCATATTGTTGGTACCGAGCGGCATGAATCAAGACGTATTGACAATCAGCTTCGTGGTCGTGCTGGACGTCAGGGTGACCCGGGTTCAAGCGTTTTCTTCCTTTCCCTTGAGGATGACCTTATACGCCGTTTTGGTGGGGACAAAATGAAGCGTCTTGCAACCATGTTTAGACTTGATGATTCAACTCCAATTCAACTTAATATGCTTGCAAGGCAAATTGAAGGCGCTCAACGCAAGATTGAAATGCAAAACTTTGCACAAAGAAAAACCGTACTCCGTTTTGACGACGTGCTTAACAAACAAAGAGAGATTATATACAACGAGCGGAATACGGTGCTTGATGGTGCCCCAGTGCATGACCAAATACTGAATATGTTTCCAGAGGTTATATCTAAAGTGGTGCGTAAATGTATTAGCGACGATAAGCCTTACTATGAATGGGACAGAGAGAAACTCCAAGCCGAACTTGAGAAGGGGCTTCTTGAGAAGGGCAGCAATCTGATTACCGAAAAGTTTATTGAAGACTGTGATGTAAATGAGGTTGAGGAAAAGGTGTTAAAACTTGTTGAGGAAAGATATAAAGAGCGTGAGAAAGAAGCTGAAGAACTTTCCTTTGACTTTTCGAAACTCGAAAGACTTGTGCTTCTTCGTATGGTTGATGCAAACTGGATGAATCATATCGAAGATATGCAGATAATGAAGAATGAGATTTTTGCGCGTGGCTTTGGTAATCAGGATCCTGTGCTTGCGTACAAAAAAGACGGATACGACATGTTTGATAATATGATCTATCAAATCAAGGAAATTACCTGCTATATTCTTCTTAATAACAAACTTCAACGTGCACCAGAACCGCCACCACAGCAACCACAATATACAGTTGTTATGACTGGCAAAGAGCTCACACCAGAGGAGCGTGCAAAACAACGAAAGAAGCCACAGGTGCAAAAAACAGTGGTTAACACCGATACTAAGATTGGGCGTAATGATCCTTGTCCTTGTGGAAGTGGCAAAAAATACAAGAACTGCTGCGGGAAAAGTTAGGACAGACCCTAACTCCGCTATCAGCGACACGACTTTCAAAGAACGGCTGAATGCTGGCTACGTTGGTTTCTCCACCTAGTCCTCTTCCATAGAGGTGTCCTTCCGGATTTTGAGAGCGGGCAAAGCCCTTTCACTACAAAATCTTCAAGTCCAATAAAAAAAGACGAGCAATTTTGCTCGTTTTTTATAGGAACGGCGCTGATTTAAAATCAGTTTATAGGTTTTTTATTTAAAAGTTTGTCAATATATATCTATGGCAAAAGAAACTTTTGGAGAAAGATTAAAAGATTTGAGAGCTGAAAAAGGATTGACTCAGGTGGCTCTTGCAAGTGAATTAAATATTGATAAATCTACTATAGCAAAATATGAAACTGATAAAATAGAACCGAGTATCTCTATGCTTATAGTTATAGTAAAATATTTTGGTGTTTCAGCAGATTATATGCTTGGACTTTTAGATTAGTTTTAAATCTCTCAATATTTTCATTAAAATTTCATAAGAAAGGTCGTCTTCATTTTTTGTATGGAAATAACTATTTAGTAATTTAGTAGTCTCTGGCTTATGCCATAAATATGTGTTTCTAATATACTGACATACACCAAAGTGCAAGGAAAATTCGTTAGAAAAATCGAATGTGAGAATGTCCATTTTTTCTAATAAATCAATTTTTATTATTTGTATTATTTCTTCTTCCATAATTTTCTCCCGTTTTGCTGATTATTAATCAGAATATAAGTAATTATACTGATTTTCTGTCAGAATGTAAAGTGAATTTGGAGATAATTATGGAAACATTAGGAAAAAGAATTAAAAGTCTTAGAAAAGATGCGGGATTAACACAAATTGAGTTTGCTAAATTATTATTTGTAGATAAATCTACAATTGCAAAATATGAAACTGATAAAATAGTCCCTACTTTTGAAATGATTATTAAACTTGCCAAATTTTTCCATGTTAGTACGGACTATTTTGCAGGATTAGAAGATTAAAAAAACGAGCAAGTTTGCTCGTTTTTATATTAAATTTCCCTATTGACAAAGAGTTTTTTATGCCTTATAATTAAAACAAAGGGGAGAAAATTATTTACAAAATTATTAAAACAACAAAACTTTATGTTTTACATGATTTAAGCAAAAACATAATTAATCGTGGTGCAAATGGATATTATCACCAATATAAGACAAAATGTGGCTTTGAAGGCGAATATAACGAAACATTTGCAAACTTTGACTTAAAGAGAAACTATTCTTGTGAAAGATTTATTGCTAAATTAGCAAAACATAAGAATGGGGAATTTGTTGAAATTCTTGGACCAATAGAGTTATACAAGTCAACCAAGTTGCCACAAGCAGATTACTAAGATAGAGTTTGTCCAGAATGTTTTCCAAATGGTGTTGAAGCAGAAGATTAAAAAACGAGCAGTTTTGCTCGTTTTTTTAATCGTTTTCGTCTTCAATTCTTTTATAGTGTAAATTTTCTGAAGAAAGCAGAATCTCTTTTTTCATTAATGGGTGAACGTGTCCAGTCACGTCTATAAATGCTCCGTTAAATAAATTAGGATAATTTGTTAATTTATCATAAACAACGCTGGCTTTTCCACACTGTTTCCCCACATCAGCTGTCGAGATGCGGTTTCCAATGCAATAGGTGGTAGAATCCTGTGGTAAAGATTGTAAAACAATTTCTCTTCCTTTATATCTTATTTTGGTTTCTACAATATCATAAACAACAATCCTATAACATGTTTTGGCAGGAATTTCTAGGTCAAATGGATTTGTGGAAACAATATTTAAAGTTCTTTCCCCAAATTTGTTCTGTGGATTTCTTGCATTTAAATATTCGAATTTTGCATAATGTTTTGTTACTAACTCCATGTTTTTCTCCTTGATTTGTATTAAGTATAACATAAAATAAATTAATGTCAATATAAAGCTTTGCATTATTGATTAAATTTTTACTTGACAAATACAGTTTATATATTATATAATCGAAACCGCAGTAAAGTTTACTGTCCTTGCCCGAAAGGTACGGGCCGAATTTAGTCCAAAAGGAGGTAAAAGATATGAATAAGTATGAACTTCTTTATATCATTTCCAGCGATGTTACTGAGGAAAAACGTGAAGAACTTATTAAAAAGTTTTCTTCTTACGTTGAATCTAAAGGTGGCGTTGTTGATGGAATTGATAAATGGGGAATGAAGAAACTTGCTTATCCAATCAATTTCAAAACGGAAGGGTATTATGTTCTTATGAACTTAACTTTCAGTGCAGAAGAAGTTGACGCGATGGCAAAACTTATGAACATCACTGAAGGTGTTATACGTCAAATGTTTGTAAGAAAATAAGGAGAAAAATATGAATAAAGTTATACTAATTGGGAATTTAACCCGTGACCCAGAATTATCAACCACAAACAGTGGGGTGTCAGTTTGCCGTTTTGGAATCGCAGTTCAAAGAAACTTTCAAAACAACGAAGGCGAACGCGATGTTGATTTCTTTAACATTGTTGTTTGGCGTGCAAAGGGTGAAAACTGCCACAAGTTTTTAAAGAAGGGGTCGAAATGTGCGGTGATAGGAAGACTTCAAAATTCTTCTTATGAAGCAAATGATGGAACCAAGAGAACAGTGACAGATATTGTTGCTGACGATGTTGAATTTTTAGGGTCAAGAAATACTGATGGTTCAGAAACCACATCAGCACCAAGACCAACATCAGCACCAAAAGCTGAAACCACTGAACTTGAACCTATTGATGATGATAGCTTGCCATTCTAAGTGCTTTAGGCAATTTTAAGATGGTGCAATCAAAGATTAAAACAAAAATCTAAAAAGGAGAGAAATATGAGCGAAGCAGTTAAGACTGAGGAAAGACCAGTTAAGAAATTCCGCAAGCCTGCAAAAAAGAAAGTATGTGCTTTCTGCGTTGCTGGTGAAAAAGGAATTGACTATAAAGATGTTGCTAAAATCAAGAAGTACATCACTGAAAAAGGAAAGATCCTTCCAAGACGCCAAACAGGAGTTTGTGCAGTACATCAAAGAGAACTTACAACAGCGATTAAGAGAGCAAGAAATGTTGCACTTCTTCCATATGTTGGAGATTAATTAATAAAAGGGGTAAAGATATGAAACAGGAAATACATCCAGATTATCATGAAGTTACCGTAACTTGTGCTTGTGGAAATACATTCAAAACAAAAACAAACGCAAAAGGCGACACAATGAGCATTGATATTTGCAATAAGTGCCACCCATTCTTCACAGGAAAGAAGAAGGTTGTTGATACAAGCGGTAACGTTGAAAAATTCAAGAAAAAATATAATATTTAAAAAAGTGGTGCGAAATGCACTCTTTTTTATTTATAGGCTACGAAAAAACACGGATTTGTCCGTGTTTTAATGTCTTTTTTTATAGTTTCAAGTTCGTCATATAAACGGCTTATTTTTTGAGAACTATAACGAATTTGATTTAATCTCAGCATGTTATAGTTGCCATCTTTTTCCATTTCTTCTATTGCCTGATTGATAAGTTCAATATCCGGCTTCAATGGACAGTCAAGCTCTGAGTGCATTTTGATTTTTATATTCATTTTCCCTCCTTGGTATTAGTAAAACCAATTTCTTTATTGTTAGTATAACTTAGGCGGAGTGAAGAGTCAATACCTTATTGTGAAAATATCATATTAAAATAGTAAAAAAAGGGCATAATCCCCCTATGAAGAAATACTTTTTTCCAAGTAATAATGGTGCAAGTGTGTTCAGTGGCGAGGATGTTACAACAGCCATTGTGGACAGGCACGGAAATAAAAAAGTGGGAGTACGCCAAACTAAGAATAAAATTATCCCTTGGAACATTTTTTTGCTAAGGGGACTTGAATTTTTTGTACTGGGTCTTATTGCCCAGTTTTCCACCTTTACAAATGCGGATATTATACAGAATGATGATGAAAGTGGTTTTTTTTATAAACTTTCCAAAAAACTGAACATAGCAACAAGGTATGTACAGATTTTCACAACTGTTATTCTTGCTTTTATCGTAGGTTTATTTGTGTTTGACTTACTGCCTTCAAGACTATCTCTTAAAATTGTTGACGAGTTTACAAATATATATTTGCGTGGATTGGTAATTGGGGTTATAAGGGTTATCCTTATTTATCTTGTTTTTCTTCTATTGAGATTTCTACCATTTATGCAAGGGTTATATCGCTTTAATGGAGCTTGTAATCAAATTGTTAATGCAAATGAAAAATTGACTGAAATTAATAAAAAAAGCCACCATTATTCTTTAAATTACCTAAATTATTTGGTTTTTACTTTAATTTTATCTACATTTGTGATATCATTGGCCTGCATAAGTGTGAATGTTTATTTAAATATTTTATTTAACTTTTTAATATTGTTAGCCTCAATTATGGTAAGTTATGAATTGTTGTGGGCCATTTCGGTCACAAAAGGAAGATGGCTGAAAGACTTTGTTATTTTGACTTCCTTCCTTGTTGCAATGAAACCAAATTTAACGCAGGAAGAAGTTATTCGCACCACACTTATAGAAAATATGAATTTCAGAAAAGGGTATACAGAAGTGGAAGACGACAAAATTCCAATGTCGGCAATTATTTCCCAAATGCAGACAAAATTGCTTGCCGCAGACAGATATGAAATAAGCGATGTTGATTGGATAATTGCCACTGTGCTAAACAAAAACCGAGCAGAGATAAAACTTGTACGCTCGGTTTCAAAAAAGGAAGAGCGAGATATTTTACGTGCAACAGATAGACGTGCAAAAGGAGAGCCCCTCTCCAGTATTTTTGGATTTGTTGATTTCTATGGACTTCGCTTTGATGTAAACAAAAAGGTGCTTTCTCCACGTATGGAAACCGAAATTTTGGTGGAGGAAACTCTTCGCAAGGCTGTTGAATTTAAAAATCCTGTTATCTGTGATTTGTGCACGGGCAGTGGAGCTATAGCGGTGACACTTGCAAAAAATATAGTTGCAAAGGTATACGCAATTGATATTTCCAAACCTGCCTTACAAGTGGCGGAAAATAATGCAAAAAAACATGATGTCAAAGTGGAATTTATTGAATCCGATTTGTTTAGTAAATTAAAAAAGAATAAACGTTTTGATATCATTGTTTCAAATCCTCCGTATATAGAAAGTTTTGAAATCGAGAAATTATCGGTTGAGGTTAAAAAGTACGATCCACGACTCGCTCTAGATGGTGGTCAGGATGGGTTGGATTTTTATCGAAGAATAATTAAAGATGCACCAGCACATCTAGAAAAAAATGGTTTTTTAATTCTTGAGCTAGGCAAAGGTCAGGTAAAAAGCGTGAGGTCACTTTTAAAGGAGGCTGGTTTTATTGACACGCATGTTGTCAAAGATTATAATAATATAGAAAGGGTGATTTATGGAAAATATAGCAAATGACATATTAGCAAAAACACAAAAGGTAAAAGATAGATTTGAGGAACTAACAATCTTGATTTCAAAACCAGAGATTATTGCTGACAATAAACAATGGAAAGTATTAGTTAAGGAACGCTCAAACTTGGAAGACATTGCCGCTGCTCATGACGAGCTTTGCAAACTTGTTAAGGATTATGAATCCGCTCAACATGATTATGAAAATGAAACAGACAGCGAACTTAAAAACATGTTCTATGAAGAAATCGGTGATTTAAAACATAGAATTGAAGAGAAAGTTGAAGAGGTTAAAATTCTTCTACTCCCAAAAGATGAAAATGATGATAATAATGTTATTATTGAAATACGCTCTGCTGCAGGCGGAGAAGAGTCTGCTCTTTTTGCCAGTGTGCTTATGAGGATGTATCAGTATTATGCAGAAAGCAAGCGTTGGAAGGTGGAAATCACAGATTTAAATGAAACTGAACTTGGCGGAATAAAGGAAGTAACGTTTATGGTCAAGGGAAAGGGTGCATATAGTAGGCTTAAATTTGAGAGCGGGGTACATAGAGTTCAACGCGTGCCTGAAACCGAGTCGCAGGGACGTATTCACACTTCAACCGCCACAGTGGCCGTGCTTCCAGAGGTTGAAGATGTGGATGTGGAGATTAATGAATCGGATTTGAGTATTGATACATATCGAGCATCTGGTGCAGGCGGTCAACATATCAATAAAACAGAATCGGCAATAAGAATTACACACAATCCAACAGGGCTTGTTGTTGCTTGTCAAGATGAGCGTTCTCAGATTAAAAATAAAGAACGTGCAATGTCGATTCTGAAATCAAAACTGTATGATTTATACAAACAACAACGTGATGATGAATATAAAGAAAACAGGAAAAGTCAGGTGGGCACTGGGGATAGGAGTGAGAGGGTGCGTACCTACAACTATCCACAGGGACGTGTCACCGACCACCGTGTAAATGTGACCTCATATAACTTGGAGGGGGTTTTAAACGGAGATATAGATCAATTTATTGAAGCACTTATCGTCAAAGATAGGGCAGAAAAACTTTCCAATGCGTAAATATAGGGGCGACACTATCTCGAAAAATGCGGACAAACTCGGATATTTCGAAATCTATCCGCCTGAATTAAAAGTTGATTTTTTTAAAAAATATATAAATAAAAAGTGGCACAAAAGCCGCTTTTTTATTTTCTTTTTTCACATTCTTTAATTAGGAATTCCACGATGTCGCTGGCTGCATTTGGTCTTGAAAATTCCTTAACATTTTCAGCCATTGATTTGTAAAGCTCAGGGTTATTCATCAGTTTTTCAACCCTGTCACCTGCGTCGGTGACTTTGTTAAGACCTAATGCACATCCGTTGTCCATAAACATCTTTTTGGTTATTTTTTCATTTAAAATCATTTTTTCACGGGCTATAAAAGGTTTACCTTTTGTAAATATTTCACTTATAGTACTAGCCCCGCAACGTGTGATAATTGTGTCAGCACAGGACATATAATCCAGTATATTATCCACAAATCCTAAGTTGACAACATTTAAAACGCCTTGTTTTTCAATATATTGCTGTATTTTATTGTAATTTTTCTTGTTTTTGCCATTAATTATGATAATTTCAACATCTAAATTTTTATTAAGGATACTTTCCAAAAGTTTAAGCGTATTGCCAAGCCCATTTCCACCTGCAATAATTAACACCTTAAACTTGTTTGAACTTTTTAGTTTTTGTAGGTTATTGTCCGGGTTACTTAAAAGATTTTTATTTTTACGGTCAATTCTGATAGGAAGCCCGAAAGTTTTAATTTGCTCTGCGTGAAATCCTTTGTTAATCAAGGCTTGAGTTGTGTTTGTGTAAGGTTGGAATATATAATCTACACCAGTTGAAAGTTGCCAGTACGGACAAAGACAGTAGTCATGCATTATTGTACCAATAATGATTTTTTTATCAATCATATTGTGTTTTTTCATATATGTTAAATTATTGCTTGCATAAAGGTGAGTACAAATGATTATATCAGGTTTAAAAGCCTCAATATTTTCTGCCATATATGGAATTGCTTGTTTAAATATATTTGAGATGGTTTTTCTGTTACTTTTGCAGAGCTTTCTCCATATAAAGTCATAGATATGTGGAATATGTTTACAAGTCCACAGAAACATTTTATTTTCTCTATTCATTGATTTTTCATTGTGACCAAGAAGTTGAACCGTTTTTGTTTGAATGCCTCTCTCTTCAAATTGATCAGATAAAGCTTTAGCTATCATATTGTGTCCTTCGCCACAGGTCATTGTAAACATAAGTGCCTTCATAATTTTCCTTCTTTCATATTTAGAGTAAATTCACAAACTTTGCTAAATGCTTAATGTGTATTTTTAAAATTTTTTATTGCGGAATTATACAATTGGCAATATTGCTTTGCGATTTCTTTCCATGACAGACCTTGAAGGTTGGATGCATTCTTTTTAACTTTAGCGTAAAGTTCTTTATTCTGAATTATCTCCCAGATTCGTTTTGTATAGTCTGCTTCATTATAGTTTGCAAGATAGCCGTTGACATTATCGGTGATTCGTTCGCCACATCCATAGTTGTGTAATGCAAGGGTAGGTACTTCATTTTTTGCAGCCTCAATCACAACAAGAGGGTCATTATCAAATGGGGAAGGTAGTAAGAATAGATTGCCTTCGCTGTATAATTTGCTAAGCAGTGCCTTATCTCTCACAAGCCCCTTAAATTCGAGTTTGTCTTGAATGCCGAGTTTTCTAGCAAGTTTTTGAAGCTGTTTTTTGTAATCGCCACCACCAATTAAAACAAATCTGAACTTGTCAAAACCGTAATTATTTTTAAGTTTGCTGAGACACTTTATTGAAAAGTGAATGTTTTTAAGCTTGCTGATATGTCCACAAAAAAGGAAGGTAAAAACATCATCTTTGTTAACATTTTCAGTCACCTGATGTTTTTCAAGGAAAGGAGCACCATTTCTTATAACAATTGGCTGCTTTTTATAACCGTAAAGCTTTAACTGCTCTGCCATATCATTGGAAACAGTTGTTACTCCACAGGTCGTTTTGTTTAATCTATGAGCCAAAGTTTTGATCATTGCATATGTAATCAATTTGCTTTTTGAACTACAGTAAAATGCCTCTTTAAATTTGGTGTGCATGGTTGCAACCACTGGCTTTTTAAGTTTTTTGCCAATTTTTAAAGCTGTTTTTGCCATGCCTGAAGCAGTGCAGTAGTGTATGATATCAGGGTTAAATTCTTCGACATCTTTAATAAGCCTCTTTTTGCAGCGAGAAGGCATAGCCATCATATCGTTCGATGACAGTTTCATACTTGGCACTCTAAAAACTTCAAATTCCTTAAAGTTATTTTCCTCAGGATTGTGATAAGTGGGACAGTATATTTTTACATGATGGCCTAGTTGTGCCAACCCTCTACACATGTTTAAAATGGCGTTTTCTGTGCCACCAGTGCCAGGAAGAAAACTATCCGTAAATACAGCTATGTTTAAAGTTTTATCTTTGTTCATTTTTATTCACCAACAACCTTTAACGTAAATTTTGCGTTTATTTCAGGATAAACTTTTGCAAGAATTGTATATATCCCAATGGTTTTAATAGGCTCTTTTAATTCAATTTTTCTTTTGTCTAGGTTAAATCCATTTGCGTTAAGTGCGTCCGCGATTTCCTTTGCAGTTATTGAACCGAACGTTTTGCCATTTTCACCGCATTTGATTTTGAGCGTTACTTCTTTACCCTCGATTTTTTTTGCAAGGGCAGTTGCCTCTTGTTTTTCCATCTCTTTATGGTAAGCAGTTGCGTTTTTTTGAAACTCATTTTCAGCCATCGCTGATTTATCTGCCTGCTTTGCAAGTCCTTGTTTTAAAAGGAAATTTTTGGCATATCCGTCGGCAACATTTTTAATTTCGCCTTTTTTGCCAGTACCTTTTACATCTTTAAGTAAAACAACCTTCATCCTTTTTCTCCTCTTTTTAAAATTTTACATTAATAAGGGTTAAAATGTCAAATGAATGGTTATAATTTTTAGGGAGGAAACTATGGATATAAGGTGCCGTAAGACGAAATGTATATACAATGATAGATATACCTGTAAAGCTAGAGGGATACAGGTAAACAAGAAAGTTTTATGCTCTACCTTTGAGGAGGGAAATGAACCTGAAGTTGACTCAACCAAGCATTTGTTTGAAAAACCTCCAGAGTATGCCCCTCAGAGAGACAGTAAAACATTAAAAATCTTGTGCGATGCCCATTGTCTGTTTAATAAAGATGGCGTTTGTGTTTCGAATGGAATCACTGTAAACTCGATCACAGAAAAACCATTTTGTGTGAGTTATCTTGAAAAATAAGTGGGTTCATATAAGTATATTTGAAATAAAAAAAATTAAATAAAAGCATAGACAAAAAACTGCCTATGTTTTTATTTTTACATTCATGCTTTTTTACTCAAACTAAATGTTTAATTCTTTTTTTAAAATTTCAATCAATTCAATTGCAGATTCTTTTGTAAAGTGTATAGTTTGGGAAATGCCACCATTTAAACTGTTTGGATTATAGGTTTTAATAACCAGCCTTTTTGTTTCATCAGGTAAAAACTGGGTTTCATAAATACATTCTACATTAACAGGACTTCCTGTTCTATCGGATAATTTATATCCATTTCCCTTTTTATATTTCACGATATTTGCCATTTTAAAGCCTCCTTCATTAATAGTTATACATTATTTTTTTGAAAAATCCTTTTTTGCTGGTTTAAGCTTTAAAAAGTATATGACTCTTTTTTATTTTAAAAATTTAATTTGAATATTAACTTTTAAGTGCTTGATAAAATCCTTTTTATATAGTATAATATTGTCAAGAGGATTTTATGGTTAGACGTACGAAAAAACAGCTAGAAGGTATTGCTGCTGATGCTCAAGTCAAACAAACACAGTTAAAAACTTGCACCACATGGGGTGATAGGAAAGTATTAACTGACGAAGTCGAAATAAACTATTATCACGAATATTTAAAACAAATCATACTGCGAAATAAATTACTTGGTAGTGTGAGCGACAGTGGCAATTATAACCTCAAAGATAGAATTAAACGAGATCTTGTTAAAATGCAAAAAGAAGTTGCTGATGCAAGCCCAAGTTACTATATCGCAATGGCTATATATATGAAAAAGACTTTTAATTTTGCGATAGAAGTGGATTTTCTTGAAGATGGGATGGCAAGTGCAACGCTTTATGTCAATGAGGTGGTTGACAACTATCCTCCTGTAACAGCACTTCGTAGTTTTGTTGCCAAGGTTATTCTTCCTTATGATGCCTCCTTTGAACAAAAGGTTTACAAGGCATTTAATCTTGTTGATGGACTTACAAATATCAAAGACACAGATGTTCCATTTTTAGCAACATATATGCAGTCGCAAATTGATGACGAATTGCTGCTTGATGAGATTTCAGATCTTGGCTCACAAATTTACATAATGAGAATGCTTAAAGTGCTTTCAAATGGTGGAGAACTTGGAAAGGATATCATTGAAGAATATAAAAAGAAAGCAGAAGCAAGTAAACTTGATGTAAACAAAAAAGGTGCCTATACCAAGTTGCATAGGACACTGGATGAGATAATTGAGAAAAAAGGCGGACTTGAAAAGTTACCACTGCCTAAGAGTGTTTTGCAAAAACCACGTATTGAATATACAGATTCCATAAGGAAACTTGAATCAGCTAAGTCTAAAAAGAAATCTGTTGCAGTGGTAAAAGAAGAAGGTGCACAGGAATCGGGAGGTGGCGCGCCAAAGGTTGCCGGAAAGGGCGGTAAAAGTGGCGGCGATAAGAAGAAACCAGCGAAGAAAGCAGATAAACCAAAAAAGAAGGCTGACAAGAAGAAAGATGAGAAGAAGAAAGACGAGAAGAAAGCCACTGGCACATATGGTTCAAGCGTAAAAACAATTGTTGAAGGGGCAAAATCAGACAAAAAGTCTGAAAAAGAAATTCCAATTATCTATGACGAAACACCAACTGCGCCAGCTCCAAAACCTGAAAAGCCGGACGAGCAGAAACCAACGGAGGAGACTCCGGATGAAGAGGCTGTGAATTTCTTTGCTCTTGTGTCCCCTAATGCAGCGACCGATGGATTTGCTGAAGAGGCGGATGTTTCTTTAGAGCAAAATTCAGCAATTGAAACTGAGTACATGCCTGTTCCTCCTCCAACTCCTAGCGATGAAATGTTAATCGCTGAGGGAAACCCTACACTTGTTGGTGGGGTGGAGATACGTGCGGAACACACAATTATTCTTGAAGATCACGAAAACTAAATAAAAAATATGGACTTAAGTCCATATTTTTTTAACTTTCGCTTTCATCTTCAAGACGTTTTTTAGATAAGTAACTTTTGAAATCTGGATCAAAATTTGCAGTATTATCTTCAAGATCCTTAAAGAAAATATCCAAATTTTCACAAACTTCCAATTCTTTATTGCCTGAACAAATATCTTCAAACACTTTTTCCACGCTTATATATTCATGGTTTTTATCATTTGTATAATAACTCATCATTGTATCAAAAGGTCTTATATTGTTTCCTTTGTGGTATGAATCGGTTTTGCAATGACTTTTTATAAATGTTGTAATTTTAGCTACGGCATTAGAGTTTTGATATAAGTTTTTCCACTTTTTGCAAATTTCTCTTAAGTATTTTTGAATATCTTGCGAATGCAAGGTTTTTGGAAAATCTTTCTTGCCTTCAAAAAAGTTGATTATATTTTGGTCTTCTGAATTATATGGGTTACCTTTTCCCAATGCTAAAGTTGCTAAATAGTAAAAAGCAACCATGTCCAAACTCCTTTGATAAAAACCACGAGTGTTGTTCATATCTGGATTATCCCTTATTATATATTGGCTTTTTTCCATAGTATTTTGCTCCTTGTGCTTATATGATAGCATAAATGTTTTAAAATGTAAATACCCTTTTTAATATTTTTTTCAATTTTTAGTTTTAACACTTTTACATAAAAATATTATAATTTAGCACCATAATTATATGAAAAATGGTGCGGTTAAGGGTGCGTTTGTCCTTATTATTAGCGGGTTTATCTGCAAGCTTTTTGGTGCTTTCTTTCGGCTTCCACTAACAAACATCTTAGGGATCAAAGGGATTGGGGTGTTTCAAATGGTCATGTCGCTGTATTCACTTCTGCTGGTTTTGGTGACAGGCGGGGTTACAACATCACTGTCGAAGCTTGTTTCTTCTGCTAGGGCAAGTGGCCAACAAGCAAAAATAAAGCATTATTTACGCTTTGCGCTTATGTTTACTTTGGTTATTAGTGCGTTAATAGGCGTTATCTTTTTTATATTTGCAAGAAATATATCTTCAGTGCAAGGGATACCAGAGGGATTTGTTTCATATCGGCTTCTGATTATACTTTTACCTCTTGGTGCTGTTATAGGAGTGTTGCGTGGGATAATACAAGGTTATGAAAACATGACACCAACTGCAATCAGTCAGATTTTAGAGCAGATAATAAAATTTGCTTTTGGTCTTCTTTTTGCACTGTGGCTGGGGCGTACGAGTTTAGAACGTGGTGTTTACGGTGCCTTTTTAGGAATCACGCTAAGTGAAATTTTGGCTGCAGGGTACCTTGTTATATATATGCTTGTGCGAGTTCGCTTGCCAAGAGAGAGGTTTCAAGAAGTTGCAAGACCATTTTTATCGGCGGTTATTCCGCTCTCGCTTGGTGGAGCAATTATCCCGTTGGCACATGCCATTGATTCAGTTATGATTGTATCGAGGTTATCGCTTGCGGGTATAAGTGCTGAAAAAGCCACTTCGCTTTTTGGACTTCAAACAGGGGTTGTTGGTGCCATACTTAATTTCCCATTGATCATTTCTTTATCTGTTGCTATGGCTTTGCTTCCAAAACTTTCTTTTTTATCTTCAAAAGGAGATTTATCTAAGCAAAAGCAAACAATTTCAACTTCCTTTTCATTAATGTGGTTTTTTCTGCTCCCCTTTGTTTTTGGAATAATGGCGCTTGCCAGAGCTATTTACCCAATAATATATCCTACAGCAATCCATGGATTTTTAGATGAGGCAGTAGGGTTAACCTTGGTTGGAGGAATCAGTGTAATTTTAAGTGCGATAATGCAGTTCCTTCTTTCTGTGTTACAAGCAAAAGGTTATTTTTCCTACTCTTTTATATTCTGTGTTATAGCTGGAGTAACAAAGATTATAATTGTATTTCTACTTGCCGCTCTTCCAGCAGTAAACATTTATGCTATCCCGCTTTCTAATATAGCGCTCAGTCTTATTGTTTGCATTTTAGCCTTAGTGAAACTGGGGCCTATAGTTAAGATAAACTATTTTGATTTTTTTGTTCCTCTTCTATCTTCAGTTATAATGTTCTTGGTGGTATTTATAATTTTAAAAACGCTTGATTTGCCTTCTTTGTTTCTTGTCGCAGTTTCAATTATACTTGGAGGAATAACCTATTTAGTTTTAAATTATCCGATAATTAAAAGTTTGCTTATTCACTTTTTTGGTAAAAATAAATCCAAGGAGGAGAAAAATGAATAAAACTGAATTTATTAGTCTTTTGTCAACAAGGGTGGAACTATCCAAGAATAAGTGCGAAAAGGTGCTGGATGAGATGTTTAACACTATCACCGACGTGCTTAAAAAGGGGGATGAGGTTTCATTACGTGGATTCGGAAAATTTAAAGTGGTTGAGAGAAAGGAACGTAAATGTATCAATCCTGTGACAAAACGATTTTATATTGCAAAGCCAAAGAAGGTTACAGTATTTCAAGGATTTAAAAATTTTAAATATTGTTTAAAATAATTTTCCTTTCGAGGATTAGTCTGCTATTATATTATTATGAGAATAGCAAACTTAGATTTTAATGAAGGATTATGTCTTGCTCCCATGGCGGGAGTAAGTGATGTTGGGTTTAGAAAACTGTGCAGCAGGTATGGTGCGGATGCAACTTGGAGCGAAATGCTCTCAGCCCGTGCCATGCTTCATAATCCTGAAAAAACAGAGCTTATGACAGTGATTTCTCAGGAAGAGAAAATCAAGGTTGGACAGATATTCGGTCATGAACCCGAAGTTATGGCAAAGGCAATAAAAAATCCGCTTCTTAGAGATTTTGACATCATAGATATAAACATGGGTTGCCCCGCACCAAAGATTGTGCGAAATGGTGAGGGAAGTGCACTTATGAAGGATCTTCCGCTTGCAAGTAAGATAATAAATGAGTGCGTAAAAGCAGGTACAAGGCCGGTGTCAGTTAAATTTAGACTTGGTTATGATAAAGATATAAGCACTCAGTTTGGACGTATGTGTGAGGAGAGCGGTGCAAGTTTTATTACCCTTCATGCACGCACCACTATGCAAGGCTACAGCGGAAATGCAAACTACGACGCAATTGCAAAACTCAAGGCTTCTGTCAATATTCAGGTGATAGGCAATGGAGACGTGGTGGACACTGCAAGTTATAAAGAAATGCTATCCACTGGTGTTGATGGAGTTATGCTTGGCCGTGCTACACAAGGCAGACCATGGCTGTTTTCCGTTTTAAAAGGGGGTAATAAGCCTCAAAATGCAAAAATTTTTGAGGATATAAAGTTACATATTGACACCCTTCGAAAATATTATCGAGAGGATTGGCTTGTTCTATATATGCGGAAACATTTATTATGGTATACAAGTGAGCTTCCTAATGCAAGAGATGTTCGGCCTGTTATTGCAACAAGCCCGAGCATTGATGAAAGTTTGAAAATTTTGGAAAGGATCTATTCTTAAATGATTTGGAGTTTTGTATTTTTTGGTGTATGCTATAACTATAAGGAGAAGGAATGAAAAGAACAGTAAAAGATCTTGTAAATTTAAAAGGAAAGGTTGTGCTTCTTAGGGTGGATTTTAACTGTCCAATAGACAATCTGGGAAGAGTGACTGACTATACAAGGATTACAGAAGCTTTGCCAACCATAAAATATCTAATAGAGCAGCAGGCAAAGGTGGTGATTATGTCCCACTTGGGCCGCCCTGATGGCTTTGAAGTGCGTACATCGCTTTGGACGGTTTCACTTATACTTATGAAAAAGTTACATGCAAAGGTATATTTCAGTAATAAGGTGCTGGGTCCAGAAGTTCGGGAGAGGTTACACAGCATGAATAATGGGGATGTTCTTCTTCTTGAAAATATACGATTTTATAAGGAAGAGCGTGCCTGTGACATGAACTTCTGTCGTGAACTGGCAGCTATGGGGGATATATATGTCAACGATGCTTTCGGTTGTGCACACAGAAAACACGCTTCAACCTATGGTCTTGCCCGCGTTATGCCTAATGCGATTGGACTTTTAATGGAAAAAGAAGTTACAACCATTGGAAATGCGATGGAAAATCCACATAGACCATTTGTTGCGATAATTGGTGGTGCCAAAGTTCCTGATAAAATAAAAATCTTAAAACGTTTTATTGATAAGGCGGATACAATCTTAATTGGTGGTGCGATGGCCTATACCTTTTTGCTTGCACAGGGGATCCCAGTTGGCGAAAGTTTGACCTATCTTGACTCAGTGAACACTGCAAGAGAGGTGCTGCAATATGCAAGTGAAAAGGGAAAGAAAGTGCTTCTTCCAATAGATCATGTTGTTGTCCGAAAAGATGACAAGCGTCAAAAACGCATTGCAACTGAAAGTTTTGCGGATGACATGATTGGTATGGACATTGGGCCTAAAACAGTCAAGCTGTTCAGCAAGGAAATCAAGAATGCAAAACAGATAATTTGGAATGGCCCTGTTGGAAAGTTTGAAGATCCTAAATTCAGGGAGGGAACACTCAGAATTGCACAAGCGGTGGGAGAATCGGAAGCGTTTTCAATCGTGGGTGGAGGAGACAGCGTCAGTGCAATTAAGGCAAGCAAATGTGCTGATAAGGTCAACTTTCTTTCAACTGGCGGTGGTGCAACCCTTAAATTTATGGAAGATGGTTCACTGCCATGTATTGAAGTGATTCAGGAGAAGATTCGATGAAAACAATCATTGCAAACTTAAAAATGAACAAAACACCTTCGGAGTGTAAAAATTATCTAATGAATTTGGTTTCACGTTTTGATAAAGCGGAAAATGTGGAACTTTGTGTTTGTCTTCCCTTTACTTCATTGGCGGAAGCAAAGTATATATTAAAAGATTCAAAAATTAAACTGGGTGCACAGAATCTTTCTGACTATGAAGAGGGTGGAAATACCGGCGAAATAAGTGGAGCAATGTTAAAAGATGCTGGTGTTGATTATGTTATAGTGGGACATAGTGAAAGACGTAGCAAATTTAAAGAGAACAACAAACTTATCAATAAAAAGATTAAAGTGGCTTTAAAAAATGGACTGGGGGTTATACTTTGTGTGGGAGAAAGCCTTGTTGAAAAAAACACATTAAAGACCCTTGATTCTCTTAGAGAGCAGATTGAGGAAGGTTTAAAAGGGCTTTATGAAAATGAGCTGGAAAAAGTAATTCTCGCATATGAACCAATTTGGGCGATTGGTACAGGCAAGCACGCAAGTGTCAGGGAAATAGAATATGCGGTGAAGGTTATTCGCAAAGTTATTGAAGATGATTTCTCATCTCGGGCAGCAAAGCAAATCAGAGTGCTATATGGCGGAAGTGTAAACAATAAAAATGCAACAGCTTTATTTAAAGCCAAGGGTATGGATGGTGCACTTATCGGCGGCGCAAGTTTAGATGTAAACATGTTTTTAAATTTATTATCATTGCTATAAAAAATGGCCAAAAGGTCATTTTTTTAATTGCTTTTTTAAAGTCGGTGTTAAATCGTTTGCGTTTTTTTTAGGTTTAAGATACAATACTCGTATGGAACATTTAGCATTATACAGAAAATATAGACCCAAAGTTTTTAGCGAGGTCGTAGGGCAAGGACATATCACCAAAGCACTTGAAAATCAAATCGCAGGTGATAAACTTGGTCACGCTTATCTTTTTACAGGCTCGCGTGGGATAGGAAAAACAAGTATAGCAAGAATCTTTGCACGGGCGGTGAACTGTGAAAATAACCAACATGGTTCTCCATGTGGTCAGTGTGCAACTTGTAAACGCTTGGAAAATGAAAACGACATTAATATCATAGAAATTGATGCTGCTTCAAATAATAGGGTTGACGATATTCGTGAAATAAGAGAAAAAGTTAAATTTTTGCCGGTGGGTGCAAAATATAAGGTTTATATCATTGACGAAGTGCACATGCTTACTGACAGTGCATTTAACGCACTTCTTAAAACTTTGGAAGAGCCTCCTGCACATGTCATCTTTATCCTTGCGACAACTGAGGTGCACAAACTTCCTCAAACCATTCTATCAAGATGTGTAAGATTTGACTTTAGACTTGTAAGCGTGGATGAACTGACCAAACTTCTTAGTTCAATCCTTGACAGTGAGGAAATTTCTTATGATGATGACGCACTCAAACTTATTGCATCAAGCGGGGAAGGGAGTGTACGTGACACATTATCTATAGCTGACAGCATTTGTGCTTACAGCGAAGGTAAAATTACAAAAGATAATGTGCTTAAGGTGCTTGGCACCACTGATTATGATATTTTAATTAAATTTTATGAGGTTATGTTAAGCAAAGACGTTGGTGGGCTTTTGGCGTTGATTGATGAACTTGATAAAACAGGAAAGAATATGTCGGTGCTTGTAAAAGAACTTTCTAAACATGCTCGCAACCTGCTTGTGTGTGCAACTTGCCAAGACCCTAACGAGATATTAAACCTTCCCGAAGATGCTTTTCAAAAATGTTTAGAGCAGGCAAAACAAACCTCGGAAAAGACCCTTATATCTTATATGCAGATTTTTGGTGGAGCAGAAAACGAACTAAGATATACTCTTTCACCAAGATTGCTGCTTGAAACATTGGCACTGTCTGCAATGATGGGGTATTCTGGCGAGGAAGTAAAAAAAAACTAAAAATTATGCAAACTAAGGGTAATCTTAGTGCAAAAACGATTTGGGGCAAGGTGGTTTTGTTTCTCAAAGAACATCATCAGGTGGCATTGCATGTTGCATGCGGGGATATAACCGATGTTTTGGTTAATGAGCATTATCTCGTGGTCAATGTAAAAGATAGCATGCTTAATAATCTTCTTACTGACGGGCGGCGAGAAATTGAAACAGCACTGCGTTGGCAGGGCCTTGACTTAGACTTTAAGGTTGCTTACACGCCTAAGGAAAAAACTGGTCAGGAAAAAGATATCGAAAAGTTGACAGGAATGCTTGGAGATTACTTAATAATAAAGTAAAACATATATTAAAATTGGAGGATAGATAATTATGGCTTATGGTGGATTTAATGGCTTTGGCGGGGGGAATATGCAGGCGCTTATGCGTCAAGCACAAAAAATGCAGGAAGATATGCAAAGAACAAGAGCAGAAATAGACGCAACCGAGTTTACTGCACGCAGTGGCGGCGGTATGGTTGAAGTGGTTATGTTTGGAAATAAAACTTTAAAAGGCGTTAAGATTAAACAAGAAGTGGTTGACCCAGATGATGTTGAGATGCTTGAAGATTTGATTGTATCTGCTTTTAACGATGCAATGAACCAAATAAGCAAGACTGAAAAAGAGAAACTGCCACAACTTCCGGGAATGTAATATGCAGAACGAAACTATTGAAAGATTGATTGAACAGTTCAGGACTCTTCCAGGCGTTGGTTATAAGTCTGCACAGCGTTATGCTTATTCCATTATTGAAGGGAACAAAGCACGGGCAGAAAACTTTGCAAATGCAATTATTGAAGCCAAGAATAGAATTGCCTTTTGTAAGATTTGTGGCAATTTTACTGACCGTGAAATTTGTCCGATCTGCGAAAAACGAAATCGCAAGATAATCTGCGTTGTAAAAGAGCCAAAGGATGTCATATCCATGGAAAAGGTAAAGGATTATAATGGTGTTTACCATGTGCTTTTTGGCACAATCAGTCCACTTGAAAACAAAGGACCTGACGATATACGCATCCGCGAGCTTTTAGAGCGTATAAAAGAGGATAACGTTGAAGAGGTCATAATGGCAACAAATCCCGATGTTGAGGGAGATGCTACAGCAATGTATATTGCGCGGCTTCTTAAACCACTAGAAGTTAAGGTTACTCGGCTTGCTCAAGGTGTTGCAATGGGAAGCGACCTTGAATATGCCGATGAAGTAACTCTTTCAAGGGCGCTTGAAGAACGCCGATTAATGAAATAAAAAATAATACAACTTTGAGGGAAGAATGATCAGAAAAGAGATTGAAAAAATATTAAATGATGCAGCAAAAAAAGCAGGTTATGGAGAGGTGAATTTAACAATCTCCTTTTCTTCATTACCTGAGGTTTGTGACTTTCAATGCAATGGCTGTTTTGCCCTTGCAAAAAAAATTGGACAAAATCCAATTGAAATGGCTGAAAATATAGTTAAAAATATTAAAAAAACAGAAGATTTTGAATTTTTTGTTGTGAAAGCGTTTATCAACGTAAAATTGACAGACAGCAAACTTGCAAAACTTGGACAGGCCTACTTTGAGGATGAAAGAGGAGGTTTGCCAAAACATCAAAATTCACAATTTATTGTTTTGGATTATGGTGGTGCAAATGTTGCTAAGGCCCTGCACGTTGGACATTTGCGTCCGGCTATTATTGGCGAAAGTTTGAAAAGACTATATAAGCATATGGGCGACAAAGTGATTTCCGATGTCCATCTTGGAGATTGGGGACTTCAGATGGGTCTCACCGAACTTCAGCTTTTTGAAGATGGCAAACTTGATGGTTACTTTGGCAAGGGTAAAAATAAAAAACTTACTTTGGATGACTTGAATGAAGCCTATCCAAAGGCAAGTGCAAGGAAAGATAAAGAAGAAGATTTTAGGTTAAAAGCAGAAGAATGGACTTTAAAAATCCAACATAAAGAAAGCCCTTTCTATGAAATCTATCAAGTGATACGTGAACTTTCTGTAAAAGAAATAAAGGAAAATTACAGTCGCCTAGGTGCCAACTTTGATTTGTGGTATGGGGAAAGCACTGCGGATGAATATTGTCCTGAAGCAATTAAAATCATAAGTGATAAGGGACTTTTAAAAGAAAGTGAGGGAGCCCTTGTTGTTGAGGTTGCGCGTGACGGTGAAAACGTTCCAACCACAGATAAAAATGGACAAGTAAAATATCTCAATCCTATGCCCCCATGTTTAATTCAAAAATCAAACGGTGCAGCTCTTTATGCAACCACCGACATTGCAACCATTTTTATGAGGAATAATACCTATAAAAATATTGACCGTATTGAGTATGTTACTGATGCACGTCAAAAACTGCATTTCAATCAGGTGTTTAGGGTTTGCAAAATGAGCGGAATTTCGCCAGAAAATCAACAACTTATTCATATTGTTAATGGAACCATGAATGGTCGTGACGGTAAACCTTTCAAAACCCGTAGTGGAGATACAATCAAACTTGAGGATATAATTTCCATGCTTTCAACAAAAGCGGCAGAAAAGCTTAAAGCAAACGGGGTGGAAGGCGGTGAGGAGCTCGCTCTTAAAATCGGTGTGGCTGCGATGAAATTTGGCGATCTTATCAATAATGTTGCAAAAGATTATGTGTTTGATATTGACAAATTTATGGCGTTTGAGGGTAAGACTGGCCCATATATTCAGTATACAGTTGTGCGTATTAATTCTATATTAAACAAGGTTGATATTCCTGCCGGAAAAATCCAGATTCAAACAGAAGAAGAAAGAAATATAATAAGAGCAATACTCAAACTTAATTCTGCTTATGAAATTTGTTATGAGGAAAAATCTCTCAATGGTTTATGTCTTGCTGTTTATGATCTCGCAAGTGCCTTCTCATCCTTCTATAACAATTACAATATAATCAATGAAAAGAATCCAGAACGAAAAGCCGGATGGATTGCACTTTTAAAACTTGTTAAGAAAAAGCTTGTGGAAGCACTTGATGTGCTTGCTATCGAAGTTCCAGAAAAAATGTAGGTGGGTTATCCGTCTGCTTTTTTATTTATTAATATATGGGGTTAATCAATGAGCTAAAAAATAATTAAAAAATTTTCAAAAAAGGTATTTACATTTGGGAAGATTTGTGCTATTATATAACCAACAAAAAGGAGACACAACCATGATTCTTAAAGCAAAAATTGACATGAGTGAAATCGTAGCACTAGCAAATAAAAATAGTATTGGTGGACAATTAAAATCTACAAGCGTTGCTGTAAAAGAACGTAACAGGGACTTAGAAGCAGAATAAAAATCCATAATTATGGGTTTTTTATACATATTAAGTGAAAAGTTATTCAAATTATTTTGAATTTCTTTTTTTTTATGGTAAAATCTAATTAAATATAGGAGAAATAATGCAAAGATTTGTTTATCCAGCAATATTTTATAAAGATGATGATTTTTATAGGGTCCTTTTCCCAGACATTGAACTTACCACTGACGGTAAGATTATCGAAGAGGCCTTTTTGTATGCAAAAGAATTTTTGAAACAATATTTCATACATGTTCTTAAATATGATTTTGATTTCAATATGCCAACCGATTTTGAAGAGGTTAAAAAGGGTTGCAAGAATGATGATGTTGTTATGCTGATTGATGTTGCTGTTTCTGAAAAAGACGTAAAATAAATCGACAACATTTTTGTATAAAACCTCCCAAAACTGTTGACAATTTTATGTTTGTATGTTATTATATGACTAACACTTCGCTAGACGGGTGTTAGTTTTTTGTTAGGAGAAAAAATATGGCAGCACCAAAACGCAAATATGTTACTCTTGCATGTACTGAGTGTCAAGAAAGGAATTATGCAACATCTAAAAACTCAGCATCAAACCCAGAGAGAATTGAAATCAAAAAATTCTGCTCACGTTGTGGAAAGAGAACTGTTCACAAAGAAACCAAATAGTAGAGGGGTTAATATGTCTAAAAAGTCAAAACTAGTTACAGAAGAAGTAGAAAACTCTACTGCAAATCTTTCGTCAGAAGCAGCAGTAAAGTCTGAACCAGTTAAAAAAGACCAAAATAAACAGGATAAAAAAGCGGGCAAGGACAACAAAAAGGATAAAAAGAAAAAGGAAAAGAAACACACCATTTCCAAAAAAACCAAGGAGACCGTTTCTGAACTTAAAAAAGTTACCTGGCCAACATTTACTGATGTTGTTAAAAGAACGGGTGTTGTTCTCGCTGTTGTCGTGATATTTGCTGTTGTTCTTTTTGCAATTGATTTGTTATTAGGCTTTGTTTCTAGTGCTCTGATGGGCAAACCTTTTGTGCCATTTGGCTAAAATTTAAAAGGACGGATATATGGAAGAAAAAAATCTTGAAAATAAGAAAAATCCAGACACCATGGTGATTAATGACAAACTTAACGTTGACCCTGATAAATTAGAGGCTAAATGGTATGTTCTTCACACTTTTTCTGGATATGAAAATGTTGCTAAGCAAAATCTTGAAACTGTGATTGACAAGTTTAACTTACATGATAGAATCTTTGATATTGTGATTCCTATGGAAGACGTTGTTGAAGAAAAAAATGGCAAGAAGAAACTTGTTCAACGTAAATCAATGCCATGTTATATTTTGGTTAAGATTAAATACGCCGATGACCTTTGGCATAACATCACCAGAACACGTGGAATCACTGGCTTTACAGGACCAAATGGTAGACCTCTTGAACTTACTGATGAGGAAATCAGAAAACTCCGCTTAGAGAAAATTAAGGTGGAAGTTGACCTCGAGGTTGGCGATAAAGTGGAAATCGTGGATGGACCACTTAATGGTATGATTGGTGAAATAACTGCTGTAAACACTGAAACCAACGTCATCACAGTTAACGTGGAGATGTTTGGAAGGGAAACCGCAGTTGACCTTGAGTTTGCTCAAGTTCACAAAATCAATTAGATTATTAGCGAGATAATCGCTTTTAATAAAGTGCCCATGGCACATGTCCGGCAAGACAATAAACTACCAAAATTTGTGGGAGGACTTTTGCCAAAGTTCAATATAACCACGCAAGGAGGAAAAAATGGCAACAAAAAAAGTTAAGGCAGTTGTTAAACTTCAATTGCCAGCTGGTAAAGCCACTCCAGGACCACCAGTAGGTTCAACACTCGGACCTTACGGAATTAACCTTGGCGGATTTACCAAAGAGTACAATGACAAGACTGCAGCTCAAGCAGGACTTATCATTCCAGTTGTGATCACTATCTATGAAGATAGAAGTTTCACATTCGTGCTTAAAACTCCACCAGCAGCCGTTCTTATCAAGAAGGCCATCGGTCTTGACAAGGGGTCAGCAGCACCAAACAAAACAAAAGTCGGAAAAATCACTAGGGCTCAGATTAAACAAATTGCAGAAACAAAACTTCCTGATCTCAACTGCACAAGTGTTGAATCTGCTATGTCTATGATTGAAGGTGCCGCTAAAAGTTTAGGCGTCACAGTTGTGGACTAAGGAGGATTGCACTTATGAAATTAGGTAAAAGATATAAAGCAGCAACAGAGCAAATCAAACAAGGTGCTTACGATATTAGCACAGGATTTGACACTCTTCTTGCACTTCCAAAGGCAAAGTTTGATGAAACAGTTGAACTTCATATTAAGCTTGGTGTTGATGGAAGAAATGCAGACCAGCAGGTACGTGGTGTGTGCGTACTTCCAAACGGAACAGGAAAATCTGTTAAAATTTTAGTTATCGCTAAAGGAGATAAGGCTGACGATGCAACTAAAGCTGGTGCTGACTATGTTGGCGCAGAGGACATCGTTGCAAAAATTCAAGGCGGATGGCTTGACTTTGACGTTTGTATCACAACCCCAGATATGATGGGTGTTGTTGGACGTGTGGCAAGAGTTCTCGGTCCAAAGGGACTTATGCCAAACCCAAAGAGCGGTACTGTTACTATGGATGTTGCAAAAGCTATCAACGATGCTAAGGCTGGTAAGGTTGAATATAGACTTGACAAGAACAATATTGTTCACGTTGTTATCGGTAAAGTAAGTTTTGGTAAAGATAAACTTATTGAAAACTATAACACAGTACTTGAAGCGATTGTTAAAGCAAAACCAGCAGCAGCAAAGGGACAATATTTAAAGAGCATTACTATTGCTTCAACAATGGGTCCTGGAATCAAACTTGTTGCAAACGTATAATAAAAAAAAAGATGAACATTTAAGTTCATCTTTTTTATTGTTGAGTTTCATCAGTTTTGTTATTAATCTTCTCTGCAAGTTCAGTATATTTGTTAAGAATTTCTAATGAGGTTTTAGTGTATTCTTTTTTTGTTATTCCAGATAAAACTTTATAGTTCCTAAACCAAATGTCACCATTTTTTGTTAATGTCGTTTCATCAAGGTCTGTTAGCATTCCCTTGTCATCAATATTAAAAGTAAATATACTAGGACCTGCACCATGCATAACGCCTTCGACTTCAGCAACAAAACCCTTACTTTCTGAATAAAAAATTTCAACTGGACGTTGCTTTGTTGCACGAAAGAAGTGTTGACCAATTTGATCTATTTGCCGTTGTTGAGGCTCGGGTATGCAGTTTCCCCAACTTGAACCCGTTTTAGTTTCATATAATTTATAATTTGTTGCAGCATATGTTGTAGTATTCTGAAAATAGGGGAAATTTTTCGAGGAATCAACGGATTTCTTTGCCATGTAAAAAGAAACTCCATGACAATCTTGAATACTAACACTGTCCAATAAATTAAAATTTTCGTTATATATTACGCTTTGGCTTGTTTTTGAGAACTGTTCACCTTTTTGACTTACGGATTCAATTGTTTGGGCTTTTATCTCTGTTTGTCCCAAGTAACCAAGGGGGGCGCTAGCATAATATTCAAAACATTTTCTATATTTGTTGTTTTCTAAATATTTATCATAACCTTGCTGTAAAGTGTTGTAATAAATTATTGCTTTACTGTTTAAAATTGAACATTTACATTCTTTTAAGCAGTAGTCATAATCTTCATATTTCTCGATTAATGTATCAATTGTCTCGTCGATCTTATCCAGTTTAATCATTTCTTCTTTGCCACTTGCCTTAGTGCCAAGAGTTATTATGTTTGGTCTTTTTTCTGTCTTTTCTATGTTATTATAGAAATTATCAATGCTTTCTTGCAAAATAATAAATTCTTCGTCTTGTGAAATGTCATCATACTCAATTAAGTGTGCTAATAAGTCTTGCAATTGATCGAAATCCTGTTCGATTCTATCCTTGTAAAATATTTCGACTTTGGTTGGCTGTTCTGTTGCTTCGGATTCGTTTGAACAGCCAGCTGCGACTCCTGAGGCTAATGTAAAGATTGAGGCTGTTGCCAAAATAGTTGAAATTGCTCTTAAAAATTTTTTCTTTTTATTTTTTATCATGATTCCCTCCATAAACTTGGTATAGCCCATTATAAAGCGGGGGGGGGATTTGTCAAGAAAAAATTTTAGATTTATAAAAAAAGCGAAACTTAGGTTTCGCTTTTTTGTGTTTTACTTAACTTTCAATCTCTTTCTAAGTTTGATTGTTATGAAGATTACAACGCCAACGGCAAGTACTCCAATTACAATCGCTATGATTGCCCAGGTGTTAAGTGGGTCAGTCTTGATAACTTTATATGAATAGAGAAGATTATTGCTTGTTGAGTAAATTTGAATGTAGTATGTACCAGATTGTGTGATGGTTATACCCGCATTTTCTCCACCAATAGATTCAAGTGTATCTGCATTGATGTCATATCTGTCTGATGCAATTTTGATGTAGCAATCCCCAACAGATTCATAGAGGTTGTAAGCATTGAATTTTATGTTTATGTTGCCAGTGGTTGTTCCTCCTTCTCCAATAGAAACGTTGATAGGAGGAGAGGTAAGATTGATCCAGAAACCAAATGAAAATTTTGTAGCAGTTATCGTATTGTATGTTGCCTCACCAGTATTTACTGTTATAACATATCTTCCCGCCCCTGTTCTTTCATCGAAGAAAGATACCAGCAGTTTTGAAAGATATTTTTGATTGTTGATAGTTACACAGTCGCTACCTGCAAGTGCAATCAAGTTTTTGGTTATATCTTTACCATCTTTAACAACCTTTTCAATATAGTAGCTTGAATAAGGAGCAAATTCATAGGCATAACGAGATTCATTTCTATTTATGATAGAGAAGATAAATTCTTCCTGTCTCACATCTATTCCGCTTGAACTTTTTGCTGCAAATTTCACGCTATAATAACCAGTTTCGGTAAAGGTGTAAATATAATTTGATAAGTTAAAGCCATTATATTCAAGTCCGTCCTTAAACACCTTTATTACTGGATAACCAGAGGTTTGGAAGTAGGAGGAAAGGTTGACAAGGTTTAATTGAACACTTCCATTATAAACGCTTTTATTAATAGGTTCGGTAACCAGCGTTTCATTTGTCTCAGGATCTGTATAAGTTACTGTGAAAGGTACAGAGTTGAGAAGAACAAGATTTATATAGTTTCCATTCCCAAACGATTGAATATTTGCAGGTGTACATGAATCATAGAATGTTATTCTATACGTTCCAGAACGAGTAAGGTAAGTATATCTGTTTGTGCCGTTAGAATAAATGTTTACATCTACTTTAACAAAGGTGTTATTAAATAATTTTTCTACTCCAATATTTATCGTGTTTTCCTTTATTCCATAGTATTCTGTCCAAGAAAGTCTAAGTCGATTGAAATCGGTTTCCACTTCACTTGCCACAATTGTAGCATTGGTTGAGCCAAGTAGTGAGATAGGGGAGCCAGAACTATCCTCGTAATTAAGGAGGGTAAGAATGGAACTGGTTTCGCCTATATAAATAATTGTGAAGAATCCTGAGGATATGTCACTGGAGTAGGAATACACTTCGATATAGACATTTGTTCCTGTTGGAATGTTTTTGTAGATAATAGGATAAATACCAAGTTCGTTATTACCCACAACATCAACACGGTCTCTTCTATCGTTATAATTTACACTGACAATGTAGTTATCTGAATATTGGCGGCCGCTTGGGTCGGTATATTTTATATCAGATTTAGTAATCAAATTTCCGTCAACGGTTATGTAATAGAACACTGAAGATGAGTCAATTATAGTGATATCAAATATTTTGCATAGGTTTGTAAAGATTTCGGTATTATCATAGGTTACTAAAAGTTTGTAATTGCCGCTTCCGTTGATTCTGTATCCACTTGATGCAAAACCGTTTATATTTACCCAATCTTTTCCGTTTTCACTGAAATAGATGCTGTAAGGGTACTGTTGTAGATAACTATATTTGTCATTTGATAAACCAAATTGACCGTCATCAAAGTTGACTGTTATAGTGTTTGAATAGGTGTTTATTGTTGTTGCATCTGCCGTGTAAATTACGCCATCTTTACTTACGCTTACATTTCGTTGTGTGCCGTGTTCGCTTATTATGTCGGCATTTTTATCGGTAATTTTGATTGTATTATTATCAGGTTTTGTGGCCGTTGTTTGTAGAGATGGGAGTTTGTAGTAAAGTCGTACATTGATAATACGCACAGGGTGATCAGTTTCAAGATTTGATTCGATCTCATATACGGATATCCTATAAACCTTGTCATAATTAATCTCATAACCTGTTTGAAAACGATAGTAATTAATGTTGGTGTTAAGATAGTTGCCTTTGACAATGCTTTCTTCCCTCAACTCTTTTTCAGACAATTCGTGGAAGGTAGAACCATTATACTTTTCGATTTTAACTTGGTAAAGCAGGCGATTATATTGATAAGTCATGTCACTTGAGGAGAGATAGGTTATTGAATCAGGTTCATGACTTTCATAAATTGTTTCGTTACCTATAATTTCATCGCATGTTTCCTCATTCACCAATTGGATAACGGAGGTTATATTCCCAAAGTTGTCCTTAATTTCATATTTAAGTTTTGTGCTTGAGAATGCGGCGAGTGAGGTTGTAATTGAAAGTATACCGTTTGTATATGAGTATTTAATATTATCATTATCGCTTAACCAGTTTAATGGATTGCCAGTCAAATTGATTATATTTGATATTAGATGCCAGCTTTCATCCACAGTTAAGAATTGATACATTTTTATTTCAGTAGGGTAGAGATAGGCTTCAGTTGTACTATTTGCTTGCTCGTTTGTTGGAACGAAGATGTTTAAAGTTGCTGTTGCTTCATCTGAATACTTTGTGGTGTTTAGAGAAGCGTCCATTATCCCAATATATACAGTAACAAGATTTCCTTGATATCTGTTGCTTAGCGATAATGTATGTTTATATTTTGATGATGTAATGTTTGCAAATAGGTCGGATAATGGAATTTGAGTGTATGTTAAGGTCCCATTAACTGAACGGATTTGATAGATATATGAATCATTTGCATCGCTTGTAAGCCAAGGAGAATTCATATATATACTTGTCACTCCATTGACAGTTATCCTGTAAATGCCCCAAGAATCTGAAAGATAGTTGAGAGAAGTGATTTTAAATCCTGTGTTTGAATATATGTTACCTTCATTTTCAAGGCTTGAGTCAAGGATTGCTATATATTCGTCGCCATTATAGAGTGCGTTTTCATAGGTTAAAGCGTATGTTTGTTGTCCTGCATCAAGATGATCTTTTTCGTATATGTGAACAACATATACAACCATGTTGCCAGCAGTGTCAATTTCCACAATTTCATAGTAATCGTTTGGAATGAGGTCAGCTTCGTCTTCCTCTATATATGCAACATTAGTATAGTTCATTTCCGAGAATCCACTTTTATCAACCTGAATATAATCTGCATAGTTAGTGATTCTGTTGTAATAGATGTTTTGTACGCTGGTTGGATCTGCAGCATTAATGCTTCTTTTTAAGTCTGTGAAGAAGGATTTTTCTACATTGTAAGCGTAATATTTCATAACTCCACTTGAAGCAGAGTATGAGTAACTAACCCTGGAAAGATTAGTCAAATAATTTGCGTTGGTCCACACAGATGTATCTATTTCATTGCTGTCAAAGTCAAGAAGTCGACGTGAATTTATTTCTTGATAGAGTCTTCCAAAGACACCTGAGGAGTTAGTTACATTATCCATAAGCCTTGCAAGGTTTTGAATAGGTGCGGAGTAATCCACAAAAACTCTTTTTGTTAAAGTGCCGCGATTGTCAGTATAACCTTCAAGTTGCATTGTTATACTTAATGATCTGCCTTCTGCCCAAAGATTTATATCATTGAGGTTTAAGGTGAAAGAGTGAACAAGTCCATGTGTTTTGATATCTGAGTCTTTTAGCAATACTGTAGAGCCATCGTCTTTTACAATTGCAATTGCATTTACATTTCGGTTTAGGTTTGCAATATATTCGCTGGTTGAGTCCTCCCATTGAACTTCAATAGTCTGCGAGTTTGTATAATAGTCTCCATTGACAGAATTTAGTTCAATTCCATTTTCATTGAGTATGGTGAACTCAGGTTCTGGGTCAAGTATTTCGAAGGCGAAACGATAGAAATCTCTGAAAGACCCCTCTTCACCAGTATTGCCACCGTAATAACCCTGATAAATTATCACATTGTAAATACCAGTTTCACTAAATACACAAGGCTCTGCATCTGCTGGAACAGTTTCATCAATGGTTGATACTTTATAGAAATTGAGATAGCCTCCGTTGGTGGTACCGTTTGTTTTATAGTAATAGGTTTTATTTGAAGATGTAGATTTAAATTTGATAAAAGCGTTAAGTTTATATTCTTCTATATCTGTTTTTGCTCTTGCTGCTTCAGCTTCTTCAAGAGTGTAATAGGTTCCAACTTTTATACCTTCAACAATAAGATTGTAGACGGTTTCGTCGGGTTTCTCCACCACCTCAATAATGGAGTTTCCAAGGCGTGAAAGAGTATTGTTTTCAATAACTGAATATGAGTTATTTGCGTAATCATAAGCGTAATTTTCAGTGTATTTATATTGTGGAATATAAACACTTAGAGGGAGCTTATTTGTGGAAGGTTTTGTGGTAATTATTGTGTCTAAGTTTTCATCAAAAATATTTTTTGTAAAGAAAGATCCTGAATTAAGGTGAGTGTTAGGATTGTAACTTGGGAATGCAACCTGTAATGCTTGTTGGTCAGTTCCTGAGTACATTGAAATAAGGATGTCTCCACCAACTATGCTTTCAAGAGAACTTGTTGTGCTGCCATTGATGTCAGTTGTGACATTCTCTTGTGCAGATATGACGTTATATCTGTCGACATAAAGGGTTAAGTCTCTTTCATAGTAATCATATTTATCGATAGTTGAATCTTCAAAGTAAGTTCGAATAATAACATATTTTCCTGCTTCCGCGATGCCCGAGCCAGAGAAGGTGAGTAGGTAATCCCTCTTTACGCCTTCTTCGTAGCTTTCAGTTTGTGAATAGTTGAAAATGTCAATTTCTCTTGTGACCGTGTCACTGAGAGTATAATACCAAGCTGTTGCATCAAAAGGTTTTCCGTCATTATAAGCAGTTATGGTTTTTGAAGCTTTTACATACCCGTAATATAAAACTTTAATGTTTTTAATTCGACTTCCATTATCAGCCACAGGAATATATGAGATTCTAAGTGCTTTTTCTGTCTTTACAGGAATATTGTAAGCATATTTGTAGGTGAGTTTGGATTCGGTGTTAAATCCTTCATCTTGCGTTTTACTGTAATACGTAACATCATTTTCAGTTTTTTGATAGAAGTTTCCAGTTAGTGTGTATCCCTGTTTATCTACAGGATTTCCTTCAAGAAGGACTTCAAGTTGAGACGCGTCTGATGTAACATTTAATGTAAGGAAACTTGATGGATAATTTAAGAAGCCATATTCGTTGTCGCTATAATTTGTGTTGGATTCATCTCTTAATAAAAATTTATAGGTGCCTTCTTTTTCTTTTTTGTCTTCTCCGGTTCCGGTAAAGAATTCTATTGTGTAACTATTACCCGTTTGTTCAGTGTATTTCGAGGATTCTGAGTCTTTTAAGTAGAAATTGTCTGAAACTTTTACTTTTAAATATTGTGCATTATAGGAAGGGAGAATCTCAGGATTAGGGGTTGAACCAGATATACCAGAAATGGTGGTGACATTATTATCACTTAAAAATTCATCAATTTTATTCTTTAACAGTTCAACTCTTCCATTTTCATCCTTGTCAAGTTTGTCATTGACAAATGACTTATACAGATTTAATCTTCCAGTTTCTGAAAGCTCTTGCAGGTATATACCTTTGTAGTTAGCCCATTCAATAGAGGCTGTGTAAACTTCTGATACTGTGATTGTGTCGTTGCTTGAGAGAATGGAACGAATGGTTGAAGATTGTGACTCTATCTTCTTAACGAAGAGAGGAGAGGTGTTGTCTATAAAGAAAAGTTCAAAATTTGAATTGCCGGCTTCGTCAAATACTTCAAAAACATAAACACCCGCTTGATCACGAACGTAGGTTGAAGGAACAATTGTTTTATAATCTACAGCATTGACGTAGTTTGTCCATTGATTGCTGCTTGAATTAAGGTCCAAATAAGCATTAACTGGAAGTATATCAAATGGCTCTTGTGAACCAATCAAGGAGTAGAGCAATAAAGAATCGTCATCTCCGCCTTTATAATACTGGGTGGATTTAAGCTCGAAATATTTATAATATCCGTATGTTTGAGCTCCACTAATCTTATTGTCCCATGAAAAGATGATTGGCTGGTTGGTTTTTCCACCGTTCACATCAGAAACAATGCTGTAAGTTGAACTGGTTGAATAGCGTACATTTTGAGCTTTGAGATTTGTTATTCCATTTGTATCAATTGTAAAACTTCTGCTTGATGGAAGTTTTGAATTTTCGGTGTATATATTTATTGTATAATGTGCATTGCGATATGCATTTGCTTTGCTTGCGTCAATATAAACACCAGTTTGATATAAAGTAGTAATTTTTCCAGATTCGTCAGTTATATTAAACTTATCACCGGGCACTGCCATATCACCATCGTAATAGGTTATTCCGTACTGACCCATTTTAAAGTCTTCTATATTGGTTTCAGGAAATACGTACTTTCCGGTCAAATAGTCTTGGGCGGTAAGGGTAATTCTTACTTTAGCGTCAAAGAGTGTGGCAGCAGAATCATCAACGATAAATACGCTTTTATTTGTGTATCCCTTTGTGTGAATGTTTTGTCCTTTTTCATCAACGACTGTCACGCTTGGTGTTTTGTTTTCAACTGTGAAATAAAAAATTTGGTAATGATGGTAGGAGCTTTGTGCAGTTCCACTTGTTGAAAGGTAGTTGTTGTAGGAGTAATCTAATACGATAAGATAAGTGCCAGCATCATTTATGTTGGAACCGTCATATATGCTTCCATTGTCAAATTCGCCAGTCACGGCATCTAAGGTATATTTTTTTGAACCTTTTTTGGCTGCATTTGAAGAAAATTTAACAGGTGTTTGATTGGTTGATACTGGTTTGACATCAGAGGAGTTGATTGCATCGACTGCATCTTGTTTGAGTGTATCAAGGTCATATGTTGTGGAAACATGTTGATTGTTTGAAAGAAGATAAGTAACATCTGCAGAATTAAGGAATTTTGTTTTGTCTTCACTTATATTTTTAAATTCCTGAGGAATAGTTGTGTTTGTATTAGGGTCAAGCTTTGAATAATCGGTGTAGAAGGCTTGATAACCATAGTTGTATAAGCGTTGTCTTTTTGCTGTAAGTGGAATTTTGTAAACAGTGTTTTGAGACACATACAAGAATGTATAACTTATGTCATATTCACCAAGGTCATTAAATGTCAAAGTTATTTTCCCGTCAGCTGAGTTGTAAGTCGCAAATAATTTGTCATCAGATGTTTCGTTTCCATTTTCATCCTTTTGGGTAATAATGTTTGTAAATGGATTAAATTCAATTATTCTTGTGAAAGAGTTTGAGTCTGTGTCAGTAAACTGCACAGATATTTGTTCCTTTCTAGGTTGGTACGAAAAGGCTGGCAAGTTTGTTTTATCATAATTGTAGAAATAATATGTTGAATGTGACTCACTGTTGGTTAAGTGTGAAACAGTGGTGTTTTGCATGCTGGAGGTTGGAAGTTCGGAAGCTGAGTCAAAATAAGTAGTGTAGTCAAACAACATGAAAGTATAATAAATTACTTCAGAAGTGGTTGAGAAGGTTTGACCATTGTTTGTGGTATGGTAATATGTAAGTGGCAGGGCAAGTGTGTAGCAGCCTTCCTTTTTTAAGCTTACAGTATGTCCATTGATTATCTTATCTCCTGAAATTGCGGTGTTCAGCTTAAATGATATTTCAAATTTTTCAGGTGTGAAATCATATGTCTGAATAGGGAAGGCGGTTTCTTTTGATGTTGCAAACAAATCGATATTTTCACCATTTAATATATTATCCAAACCTTCTGTTCCATTTTCAATATCCTTGTTTGTAAGATTATAATAAAGGGAAAGTGAGTTTGAAAATGAAAAATAATAATACTCAGTTTTTGATTCATCAATATCAGGTGTGGTTGGGTCATCCTCTATATTGAGGTCTGACGAAGGAATATATGCGTAGTTTTGACCATCGATGATTCCAGCAGGTGTTTTGTGAGAAATCAACATTTTTTCATCGGCGGCGATTTTCAAATCTATTTCACTGCTATTGTTTGTAAGAAACACATAATTTTCAAAAGATTTTCGTGCGGTATTTTCAAGCTTAACAAATTCAGGAAGCGTGTTTTGCACCGAATCATAATTTGTTAAGTCTGCTTTTGCAGTGAAATTATCTTCTGCAGTCAATGGGCTTGATAAAGAAATGCCAAGACCGAAACATCCCAGCATCACAAAGCATACCAAAAGTGAATTAAAAATATTTTTTATTTTCAACATAATTTCACCTCAAACCTTTTTATTTTGATAAAAAGATTTTATCACATAAACGACAAAATTCAAAATAAAATGCACAATATATATAATATATAATAAATAAAATATATATAAATATACATTAATAAAAAACTTTTTTTATCCAGAAATAAAGGGCAAAAAACACATATTAAAATTTAAAAATATTATTTAATGCAATAATAATTAAAAATTAATAAAAAAATCAAAAAAAAGTAAAAAAATAATTAATATTATATGAAAAAATTAATTTTAACAAATATATTTTATTATTCATAATTTAAAATAGGAGTAAATTATGAATACGATTAGTGTGTGTATGATTGTGCGTGATGAAGAAAAAGTTTTAAAAAGAATGCTTGATTGTGTCAAAAAATTTGCTGATGAAGTGGTTATTGTTGACACTGGTTCCAGCGATAAAAGTATGGAGATTGCTTATAAGTACACTGATAATGTTTATAATTTTAATTGGAATAATGATTTTTCACAAGCAAGAAATTATTCTTTCTCAAAGGCCACCTGTGATTTTATAATGTGGCTTGATGCAGATGATATTATACTTGAAGATGATATAATGAGAATTTGGGATTTTAAATTGTCAAAAAAATCCGAATACGACGTACTATTTTTAAAATATGTCACGGCATACAACGATAACTATAAACCTGAATTTAGCTTTTATCGTGAGCGGATTGTTAGGCGTAGTAAAAACTTTATGTGGCATGACCCGGTGCATGAAGTTTTAATAACATCTGGAAAGAAGGCTTTTCTTGATATAAATATTTTTCATGCAAAACTTGAAGTAAAATCGAAGAGTCGAAATTTAGAGATATACAAAAGCTATATTGCATCAGGGAATAGGCTTTCACCTAGACAACAGTTTTATTATGCAAGAGAACTTTACTACAATGGTTATATCGATGATGCGATTAAAAATTTTACTGGTTTTCTTGACTCGCATTTAGGATGGATAGAAAATAATATTGACAGTTGTCTGTGTCTTGCAAAATGTTATGAAAGCAAAAAGGACTATGAGAAAGCTTTAAGATCTCTTTTTAGAAGTTTTTGTATGGCAAAACCTAGGGCGGAAATTCTATGTGAAGTTGGTGCCATTTTTATTGAACTTAAGCGTTATGACGATGCAATATATTGGTTTAAACAGGCAAAAAATATTAAACCCAATTTAAAAAATGGAGGATTTGTAAATTTGGATGCGTATAATTTTACCCCTAATTTACAGCTTTGCGTTTGCTATTTTTATAAGGGGAATAAAAAACGTGCACAGCATTATCATAAACTTGCTAAAAAGGAAAAGCCAAATCATTCAAGTGTTTTATTTAACAATAAATTTTTTGAACTAAAATAAAAAAGTGTCAATGGACACTTTTTATTGTTAGTTTAATTTTAAATTATCAAGATTTCGGATTTTGCTTAAAAAACTTCTTTCAAACATATCACGGTCACATTTTGTGACAAGTGAGATATGGCCTCCATTTCCACCCTCGTGTATGGTGGCATAGGTTTTACCTGGGGCATCGTCAAGATTAACAGAAATGTCAACACTTATAGAGTAAAATAATTCAGGTTCAACAAGATATAAATAAGCATCAGTATCATTTGTTGCAATACGTTTGTCATCATAGCCATGTTCCCAATAGTTCTGATAAATTTCTTTTAAGAATTTGCCGGTATCATTCATCTCGCCAATTTCATTTACCATTTTCTCTGGGAGATGGGTAACATTTCTGCCCAATTCTGAAGGGATAATAACAAGAGGAATATTGCTGTCAAGAAGGACTTTGAATGCTTCTGGGTCTGTCCTAATGTTGAAAGAAACGTGAGGTTTTATTCCAGGCATACCATAAGGTGAGAATCCTTCAAATATAACTTGTTTAATAAGTGGTGCGCATTCTGGATATTTTGTAAGCAGTCTACCCATATTTGTGTGAGGACCAAACATAAGAACAGTGATTTCATGTGGATTCTCTTTAATAATTCTAGCCATTGCATCAATTGCATCTTCTTGAATTGGTTTTGTCTTTGCTTTTGGTGGAATATATGTTTCACCCATACCATATTTACCATGAAGCCAAGAGGCATCAGGTGTGTCACGTTTCATTCCCTTGTCACTTCCTTTTGCGACGGGGGTAGTTTTGCCAAATTTCTCAAGCAGATGTAGCATATTGTTTGTTGCAATATCCACGCCAATATTACCCTTGACTGTTACATATAGTTTAACATCCAGTCTTTCATCAAACATGGTGAAGATAAGTGCGGTGGTGTCATCAATTCCGGGATCTGTATCGATAATTACTTTGTGTTTTCTTAAATCTGTTGTCATATTTTCTCCTTGCTCTATTTTAACCTAAATTATTAATAAAAAGCAAATATATTTAGGTAATATTTTATTTTTAAAACAATTTGTATTTTGGGTAAAAAATGTTAAAATATAGGTATACGATAGGAGAAAACATGAATTACAAATGTGAAATATGTGAATATGTCTATGACGAAGAAAAAAATGGTGTTTTGTTTTCTAATCTTCCAAATTCGTGGACTTGTCCTGATTGCTTTGTCCCTAAATCATTTTTTAAATTAATAGAGCCAGAGGAGGCTGAGCCAGTACAAGCCAAAACTATTGAAAAAGATGAGGAATATGATGACGACTGCGTGTATGTCAAGGTAAATGAGGAATGCTATCCCATTGCACGCAATCCTGATTTATGTGTAAACTGTGGAAATTGTAAGAATATTTGTAAAAATCAACAGGCTGTATGTGGATATTTTAATCCTAAAAAGATAAAAGAAAACACAATTTGTATTGATTGTGGGCAATGTACATTGGCTTGTCCTACGGGTGCGATAAACTTTAAAAATGATATAGAAAATGTCAAAAATGCACTTGCTGATCCAGATAAAATTGTTATTTTCCAAACTTCTCCATCTATAAGGGTGTCTGTCAGTGAGGAATTCGGTTTTGATGCGGGCTCGTTGTGTGAAGGCAAAATTGTTGCCGCATTAAGAAAACTCGGGGCAGATTATGTTTTTGATACAACTTTTGGGGCGGATTTGACTATAATGGAGGAAGCAAGTGAACTTATAGAGAGAATTCAATCAAAAAAGAATCTGCCTCAATTTACCAGCTGTTGTCCTGCGTGGGTCAAGTTTGCTGAAACCTTTTATCCAGAAATTTTGACAAAGCTTTCTTCTGCAAAAAGCCCAATACTTATGCAAGGGGCAATAATAAAGACCTACTTTGCAAGCAAAATGAATATACCAGTTGATAAAATTGTATCAGTTGCAATTACGCCATGCACAGCCAAGAAGGCGGAAATAAAAAGAAGCGAGATGAACGTAAGTGCGAAGTACAATAATAATTCAAGTTTAAGAGATATGGATTACGTTCTGACGGTGAGGGAATTTGCAAAGTGGTTGAAAGATGAGAATATTAACTTTGATACTTTGTCAGAAGAAAATTATGATGACCCGCTTGGTCGTGCCAGCGGGGCGGGTGTGATTTTTGGCAACTCTGGCGGAGTGATGGAAGCGGCACTGCGAACAGCCAACTTTTTGCTTACAGGGAAGAACCTAGATAAAGTGGAATTTCAAGAGGTCCGAGGGCTTGGTGGGATAAAGGAAGCCACGGTTAAAATTGGTGACACCTCATTAAAGGTTGCGGTTGTTGCTGGCACTGCAAATGCGCGTGAATTAATCTCGAAAATTCAACAGGGCGAGAAATATGATTTTGTTGAGGTTATGGCCTGCCCGGGTGGGTGTATATCTGGCGGCGGTCAACCAAAATCAAATACGACATATTTGGAAGAGGCGTATAAAGCACGACAAAAAGGACTTTATAGCCTCGACCCTAAAAGCAAAACTCGCTTCTGCCATGAAAATGAGGATATAAAGAAATTGTATTTGCAGTTTTTAGGAAAGCCACTTTCGCCGTTTAGTGAAAGTTTGCTTCACACAAGCTATTTTGATAAAAGTGAAATCTTAGGGGACTAAAAAACAGGCAACGCTGCCTGTTTTTTATTTAGTCAATATGCGCTTTGGAAATGATGGATGAAAGTTGTTTATATAAATCAGAGAGGTCTTTTTTCGCTTTCTCTAATGATAAGATTTTGTATTTCTCATCAAGTTTAAATTGAACAAAGTCAAGTGCTTCATTATGATTTTTACCAAGTTCAAGGGCGAATCTATATGTTGTAAACACCCCTCTTTCTGATATAAATCTATAACAATCGGCATTTGCTGCAATTTCAGCTTCAAGAGACTGATATGGAACTTGTCCATGGTGGGCAAGCACGCAGTTGAGTAACAATTCGGTTGTTTTTTCGTCAACTTTTAATTTAATTAACGCCTTTTTTGCGTATTCTGCACTCATTTTTACATGTTGAGGTTGCATGCCTTTTGACACGGCTTCACCAAGTTTTATATCCATTAATGCTGTCCCGCATTTTGCTAAATCAACATTTGCCCCCCCCAGTGACCTTGCGAGTTCTTCAGCCTTTGAATTTGCAATATCATAATTGTAGATTTGTGGCAATCCAGTTTTTGCAATTTCTTCTTTGGCAAATTTATCTATTTTATTAAATAAAGACATAGTTCCTCCTTAATTATGTAAATGTTAAGTTTTGAAAGAAATGTTAAGTAAAATTAAAAGAATTAATCAACAAACGATGTTATATGGTAGGCTGGGATTCCCTGTTCTTCTGCGTCTCGTAAAGCATCCAATTTATCATCAATAAAAATTAAATCTTTGAAATTTAAGTTTAGTTTTTTACTATATGCTTTTATTACTTCAGTTTTTATATTTAAATCTGCGACAAAAATCATATTTTCTTCATGTATAAAAGGATAGTGTTTTTTCAGCCACTTTAATTTAGTCTTAATTTCATTATAAGTAATGATGGCCCCTAAAACGTAAATTTTGCTTGCGTCGACTTGCGACAGCAACTTTTGCATGGTTTTAAGAGGGCGAACACTGTCATAGGTTTCAAATAACAATTCATCTAATGATTGCCCACCAAAACTTTGTCCGTTGGGATTAACAGATTTTCCGCTAAGATGTCCAAAATAACGGTATTCGCAAAGTGTCCCATCAAAGTCAACAAAAATATATTTATTTTTTAACAGTTTAGAATCCATGGTTTTTACCTCACTTTTATGTTGAAATTACTCAAACAATATTTTCATAACAATATAGAGTTGAAATTAGTATTGGCGGAGAGTGGCGGATTCGAACCGCCGAAGCCTTGCGGCTTACCGCTTTTCGAGAGCGGCACATTCGACCTCTCTGACAACTCTCCATATGCCGATATTTTACTATATTCCAGTGATTTTTGCAAGCGGATTGTTTTGCAAACCATTCAAAATCTGATAAAATTAGGCTATGAAAGTTGTTACATATAATTTGAATGGTGTTAGAGCGGCTTGCAGCAAGGGGCTAAATGATTTTATAAAGAATGGCGACGTTGATATCTTTTGTTTTCAGGAGACAAGAGCAAGCAAAGAGCAGATTGAAGAGGTTTTGAAATATACTGGTTATTATGGGTATTTCAATGTTGCTGATAAAAAAGGGTATAGCGGGACTGGTATTTTAAGCAAGAAGAAACCGCTTGAGGTGAGGTATAGTCTCCCTTCTGTTGAAGATGACAATGAGGGAAGATTGATTCTTGCAAAGTTTCAAAACTTTTATTTACTTGATTATTATACTCCAAATGGTGGCTCACGACTCGATTTCAAATTTGAGTTTATGGAAAAGGTGCTGAAAGATTTGCAAGATATAGTAAAGGATGAGGAGCTTATCATTTGCACCGATTTCAATATTGCACACACCGAAGATGATGTATCAAATCCAAATGCATGTGCAAGCCGAACGGGGTTTCTTCCAGAAGAGAGAAAACTGTTTGATAAATATCTTGAAATCGGGCTTGTTGATTCATACAGAAAATTGCACCCAGAGGGGAATGCTTTTACTTGGAGTTCATATGCAGCAAAAGCAACTGAAAACAAGGCGGGTTGGAGATACCGTTTTGATTATATTTT
This sequence comes from uncultured Christensenella sp., assembly GCA_948466185.1. GTDB lineage: Bacteria > Bacillota > Clostridia > Christensenellales > UBA1242 > Caccovivens. The sequence goes on along the minus strand of CAOJZM010000001.1, from coordinate 41,413 downwards.
TGCAACAAGCGTGCTTGCTGACAGGCTTGTCAGATGTGAAACTTTGCTTGACAAAAATTATAGTGACCATTATCCTGTTTTTGCTGAGTTTAATCTTAAATTTTAAAATAAAAGAACGCCCACATGGCGTTCTTTTTATTATGACTTAAATGTGGAAGGCGGATATTATTGCGTTTGTAACATAGTCAGCAGGCAGAGCTGCTTTCAAGATTATTGGAAGAAGAACATTTATAAACAGCACCAAAAATAGTAATACTGCCACGCCGATAATGGTATTCTTTAATCTTTCTACTGCTTTTTTTCTTGCATCTTCACTTTCGCTTTTTGCGAGATTAATTCCAAGTATAACAGCATACACCGCACCAGCTCCACCAACAAGAGCGAGGAGTGCATAAAGAATATATGGCAAAATATTATATACTTCGTTAAGCCAAGAATAAGGTCCTAAAAATTTATAGGGAATAATTGCAAGCAGATGTGTAAATGAATTTAAAAACATTTTGTTACTCCTATAATTAAGTTTAACACAGATTATTTATTTTTACAATTAAAATTTATAGTTTTTAATGATTTTATAAAATAATTCGATATCACAGGTTGGCAATAGGGGAATAAAAAAACTGCTTTTAGAGAAGCAGTTTTAATATATTTATTAACGAATGAATGCACCAATTATAGCATTAGGTTTGCTTGGGTTAGAAATATCTGTACCAATAAATGCTTGAACGATAAGAGGTAATAATTCATTGAAGAATAATACAAGTACAACAGTAACAGCAACAGCAATTAAAACAGTGATTAAGTGTTTTTTTGCGTCATCACGTTTGCCTTGTTCGTCTGCTCTTGCAAGTTGTACGCCAAGATAAATTGCGTAAATGGCACCAACAGCACCAACCAGACCCATTATTACATAAAGAACAATAGAAATAGTTCCAAAAACATTTCCCATCCAGCCATATGTTACATTATCTGCTGGGAAAAGTGTAGCCCAACCTAATAAATTTGAAATGAAATTCATAATAAACCTCCAAACTTTTAATTTATATTATTATCATAACATAATAAATAAAAATCTCCAAATTATTTTTAGTAATTTTTCTAAAAATATTTATGAAATTTTCTGAAATAAAAAATAAACGCCAAATTTATTTTTTACAGACTTATATTAGCACAAAAAATAAATATGTCCAAATTATTTTTAAATATTTTTTATTTTTTTATTAAAATTTAAAGATTTTATTAATAGAAAAATAGGGCAGAAAAATATTGCCCCCTATTTTTAAGCAATTTTATTTAATTTTAAAAAAATCTAGTATTTCCTGGACAGGTGTTTGCACAGGACCAATTATTGTTGTCGTTATTATTAATTCCAGCTAATGCAAGCAAAAGAAGTAAAAGAATATTGGAATTGGTGGCCAGATTGGTATCATTTTGATTTGCAAGCAATCCTAATAATAAAACGAGCATTACATCTTGTGAGAAATTCATATAAACCTCCATTTCTACAAATATCTATTTTATTTTTCAAAATAGACAAATTTAAAACATTTTTTCATTTGATTTTATCTTGTGGATTTGGCAAAATTATTTTGGTTACAAAAATATATATGTGTGCTGTTAAATTTGTGTGAATGGAGTTGTGAAAAATGCAAAATAAATTTTTACTTTTAAATGAAAGAAACAAAAGAGACATTCTTGGATCACTTCCTGCAGAAAGTGATATGCTTAAACTTGCTGACTATTTTCAAAATTTCTCAGATTCGACAAGGCTAAAAATTCTCTCCTGTCTCTCTATGATGAATATGTGCGTCAATGACCTATCAAATGTTCTTGGCATAAATCAAACAACAATCAGTCATCAACTTAAACAATTGAAAGACCAAAACCTTGTCACTTTTAAGAGAGAGGGAAAACTTTTGGTTTATTCTTTAACAAGTGGAAGTGTCAATGACATTATGCTTTATGCAATCAATGCTTTTTAAAAGTTGACAAACAACCTTTTTCGTGGCATACTTAAAATTGGAGAAAGTTATGCAAAGGGTTATTAAAAGTCTAAACGAGATGTCTTTTGACCTTCCAACAGGTTGGCATTTGACAGATGATATTTACAGCCTTCCGAATGGACAAGGTATGGTTAACAAAGAAAACTATTTATCAGACAAAGGCGAGGTTATTTCATTATTTGAGGTGCACCGCGATCCAGACGATTTTTTTTCATATTATGACAATCTTGTAAAGAACTACGCAAAACTTACACACAAATATGAATTTGCAAAGAAATGTAATTTAAAGGTCAATGATTTCCTTCTTCCAACTTATGTGATTAAAGGATTTGATGAAGTGAAAATATATAATTTGCAGGTATTTGTAAATTGTGGAGACTGTCTGGCATGTTTTATGATTAATATTGATGAGTTTGATGGCTCAATGAAAAACGCAATCAAGAACAATCATATTCTTTCTGAGCTTATTAAGCTTTTGAGGACTGTGGAATGAAAAAATTATTACTTCACAGTTGTTGTGGGCCATGCAGCACGCAGGTTATTGATGTGTTAAAAGATCAATATGATTTGACTATTTTTTATTATAATCCTAATATAGATACCAGCGAGGAGTTTGAGCATAGACTAAGCGAACAAAAACGATACTGCAATGCTGTGGGGGTAAAAGTCATTGATATTCCCTATCAGCCAGAGGAGTATTATGCTGCCATACATGGATATGAAAATGAACCAGAAGGTGGAAATCGTTGTGAAAGATGTTTCAGATTAAGGCTTGAACGAACCGCTCAATATGCAAAAGAAAATGGATTTGATTGTTTTGCAACCACACTTACAGTAAGCCCGCATAAAAACAGTGTAATTATAAACAGGGTTGGAAAAGAGACCAGCGAAAAAGTCAAATTTGAATTTATTGAAGGTAATTATAAAAAACAGGATGGATATAAGAAAAGTATTGAACTAAGTAAAAAATACAACTTATATAGACAGAATTATTGTGGCTGCGAGTTTTCAAAGAGGTAGTGTAGATGGAAAATATGGATTTCCACAATTTTAAAGAAGAAAGAAATGAAAAACATTATTATCAAGCACTTAAAATAGTTTGTGGTATTTTTGGTACGATTTTTTCCATTTTTGTTGTATTTATGATTGCGAGATTGTTCTTTTATATTGATTTTAAATATTATACCGTCAGTGGCCCGTCTATGCAGCCAACGATCAATGAAAGTATATCTAATTTGGAAACACGGGATGCAGTATTTATTAATAAAAAGGCTGAGGCGAAGAGAGGAGATATTGTTATCATTCAACTGCCGGGTTATTCAAAAACCATAATAAAACGTCTTATTGCGACTGAAGGTGATGAGATATGTATCAGACGCTATCCTGAATACAATAATGAATATCGACTTTCAGTTAAGTATGCGGGAAGTGAGAAAATTGAAGTTGTTTATGAAGATTATATAAAAAGTTATGAAGAATGGAAAAATGTTGGCTCTTACTCTTATTCATATGAAGGAGGAGCAGCGGTCGAGTATGAAGCAAACTTTTTTAATAATTATTTAAACAAAGACAACATGAATGATTTTGTGATGCTGGAAGAGGACGGCTGTCTCTATTACAAGCTTGGTGCAGGGCAAATCTTTTATATGGGTGATAACAGGTTAAGAAGTGCTGATGCACGTGCAAATGGGCCAGGAAAAGAAGATTATATCGTCGGTGTTGTAAAAATAATTATGCGAGATGTTGTGGATGCAAAATCTGAAGTGGAATTATGGTGGAAAAAATTCACCGCAGTGATGAACTACTTTTTCGACGAAATAGGAAACTTTTTTGCATGGAGCTATTAATTTTGTTTGGTTTTAAATAGGGTTTTGTGTTATAGTAAATTAAAGGCAAAGGCCAATTATTTAAAAGGAGATATAATAAATGAATAAAGCTGAGTTTATTAAAGCATTTGCAGAGAAGGCAAACTTTACTCAAAAGGATGCAGGTATTGCGTTTGATGCAATGGCAGCAACAATTGCAGACATACTTAAAAAGGGAGAAAAAATTCAAATTGCAGGATTCGGTACTTATGAAGTGAAGAAGAGAGCTGCAAGAACAGGAATTAACCCTCTTACAAAAGCCCAAATTAAGATTGAGGCAAGCAAAGTTCCTTCTTTCAAATTTGGAAATAGTTTTAAGGATATAGTAAACAAATAACAAAAATGACCCTATAATCAGGGTCATTTTTTTAATTACTAAATTTATTTTGGGGAATTATTACATAACCTTGTGGGTAAGAACAAACGGGGCAATTGTTCCAAGGTGATTTAGAGTTTTCAGTATGTCCGCAGTTTGAGCATTCCCATGCTACCACCTCATTTGATTTGTATAGCTTGTTTGCACGGTAGAGTTTCCCTAGATTACTAAGTTTGATTGCATGTCGGTTTTCAATTTCAGCAATAAGCGTAAATGCTTGAGCAATATCCGAAAAGCCTTCATCTTTTGCAATCTTCGCGAAGGTTGGATATATATTCTTTGCTTCATATTCTTCTATTTCGGACGCTGTTTTGAGGCTTACAGACAATTCTGGAGGCTCGAAAGGATAACCAGCCTCTATTGGAACATTATCTTCTTTTCCTTGGCAATGTGAAAGCATGAGATTATATAATCTTGAAGCATGTGCCATTTCGTTTTTAGCAAGCATTTTAAGTTGATCAGAAATAAAAGAAAAGCCCTCTGACACTGCTGCCTTGGCCATAAATTGATAACGTGCACCGTCTTGACACTCTGCCGCAAAGGCTCTTGCAATATTTTCTTTAGTTTTACTTTTATTAAAATCCATAGTTTCCTCCTCATGTACTAATTTTATCCATAAACATTTTTGTTAAACATTTGCTTTTTTTTTATTAATTATGTACACTTTAAGTTATAAGGAGCGGGCAATGAAGGGAAATGAAAAATTAAAGGAAGAATTAGTCAAAAAAGTTCACTACTTTTATATAGGGAAAAACTACAAGAAAACAGTGAAAAAGATTGACGAAAATCTTCGTTATTATCGCATTGAAAATGTTGGCAAATTCGCTGGTAAGGAAATAATATATGACGTTCAAAGCAACATGCTTTCAAATGCTGGATTGGTTTTAAGCAAACAATATGAGGGGGATGATGCTTATTTTAAGGTTAGAAAAATAAGTTCGCTTCCAAGTGTTTTTAAAAAGGCGAGTCAAAAGTTCCAGCTTGGAGAGTGTGAAGGTTCGGAATCACCCAAGGATTTTCCTGTTCAAATTGCAAATGCGATAAGCAACTCCTTTGCAAATGTGTTTACGATTGACCTTGTTTCCGTGGTAAGACAAACTGTTCCCAAAATTGAAATTGTTATAAAGGGGCAAAAATATAGAATTATCTGTGGCACGGGTTATGAGGCTGTTTTGCTTGTAGAAAATGCAATGTATCGCGATGTCCAAACCAATAAGAAAGTGAAACGTGAGGGATTTACCTTGAAACTTCCTATATCAGAAAAATGGGACAGAGAAAATGAAGAAATTGTCAAAGTGATAGAACATTATTGTAAGGAACTGGTGCCATATCAGCAATCACGTTTTGAAATTGCACAAAGATTGCTTTATCCAAAGCCTGTTGTTGAGGAGGAAAAAACCGAAGATAGTGAATAAAAGCTGGTTGAGACCAGTTTTTTTATCATAGCAAAACGCCTTTGTGCATAAACATATCTTAGTGAAAAACAGGGAAAAGTTGCCTTTTGGTACAAAGTTAAGTTATGGTGCAGGGGCACTGGGGTATGGCTGTATGGGCAATACCCTTTCCAACTTTATAATGTTTTTTGGGACAAGCGTAATGGGTATATCAGGAACTCTTGTCGGAGTGGCAGTGGCAATTGCGTCATTATGGGACGGCGTAAGTGACCCGTTGGTAGGTTATCTTTCAGATAATACAAAAAACCGCTTTTTTGGACGTAGGCTTGGCTACATGTTTTTTGGCTGTTTTGCGATTGCAATTTTAAATCTCCTGATTTGGACTATGCCTTCATCATTGGGACAAGCGGGTAAATTTATATGGTTAATAATTACCATGCTTTGCCTTGAAACAGCCAACACTTTTTTTAGCACACCATATTCAGCCCTAGGTATTGATCTTGCTCCTGATTATAATGAGCAGAGTAAGGTACAAAGTTTCAAAACCATGTTTAGCATAATTGGAATGATTATGCCAAGTATTTTAATGTATTTTTTCATGCCGTCAATTTCTATTGGCGTTCAGACTCAATTCAGTCAAGAAGGGTATATAAATATAGCGTATATCAATTCAGCACTTGTGCTTATTTGTGGATTTATAACAGTTCTTGGAAGCATAAAGCAGGTTCAAAAACAAAACAGAATAATGCTGTTGTCTTTTCATAAGGAAAAATTCAATTTGGGGGCGTTACTCTCGGGATATTTTGAAGTGTTAAAAAAGAAAGATTTTCGTTCGGTGATTCTTGGTTATTCTGCCGCTTTGATTGCTTCCGCTTTTCTTACTTCTGTGGGTATGCACCTTTTCACATATTGTTATCACTTTTCAAGCCCTCAGATTTCAATCCTGCTTATTGCAATGTTTGGCGGGGCGATAACCTCACAGCCACTTTGGATATATATTTCAAAAAGACTTGATAAAAAACAGGCACTCATAATTTCTTTATCTCTTATCGTGTTCGGAATAGCACTCACATTTTTGACCTTCTTATTCCGCTCTTATGCAACCCCAGAAACCATGTTTTTCTATGTTCTTCCTTGCATTATCTTCTGCGGCCTCGGGGCAGGAGCAATGTATAGTTTACCTTTCGCAATGTATGCAGATGTGGTTACTATGGAGATGTATAAAACAGGCAAAAACAATGCAGGGGCGTATTCGGGTTTCTTCACTTTTACCTATAATCTTGCAAACTCTTTTGCCCTGCTTATTATAGGATTGCTGCTTGATATAATCAAGTTTGACAGCACTCAGCCGGTACAGGCAATGTCGGTGCAAAACGGGCTTGGGTTGATTGTTCTATGTGGCTGCTCTATTGCACTTGCACTCTCAATCACATTATTTTCGAAGTATAGTATAAAGCGAGCTGATGTTTTAAAAGTGCAACTTATGAGTAATAGAAATAATAATGAAAAAACTGGAAATGAATAAAAATAGAGGTAAAATCATGAATAAAACAAAGATTTTCGCTATTATTATGTTAATTTTCAGTTTTTCTTTTTTGTTTGTTGGTTGTGGAGATGAAAACTTGCCGAATGCAAAGGTAACTCGAGATAGTGAAATGACGGGCGGAAGTTTGTCATTTGAATATAACCAAGAAAGCGGACATATTTATGTCGGTGGACAGGATGAAATTGTACAGTTTTATGATTCCAACATCACAAAAGGGTGGCAAGAAGAGGGGAATCGAATTGGGCTAGTTTTTTATGCACCGAAAAAACTTTCAGATTATGAAACGGGGACGCTTTCTTTTCAAGGGGAAACTTTTTCAGGAGGAGGTTTTTTCCGCAGGGTAAATGGAGAGAAAATTGGAGAGGTAATTATATATCCCTTAATAAGTGAGGAAGATAAGGAGATAGAAATAAAAATCACATGGCAGGAGGGGATAAAAGAACAAGTTTACAAGCTTATAATAAAAAAGGGAACAACATTTATGCAAAAACCTCAGAATTAGATGTCTGAGGTTTTTGAATCATAAATATTTATAAAAGCCGTAATCTTCACTATATCCAATTTTATTATAAAAATGTCTTGCACTTTGATTGTCGCTGTCACATCCCAGGAATATAAAGTCAACATTAATTGACTTGCCAAACTTTTCAATAAAATCCATAATAGATTTGCCTATACCCTTATTTCTATAATTGGGATGCACTCTTAAATTCCATAACATAATGATAGGTTTTTGTTGTTCAACAATATCATGATTTACAACTACTGAACAAAAACCAACTAGTTTATCCCCATGCATTGCAGAAATGAACCTGTAATCCGGGTTCTTTGATAACTGTCGATATTTTTCTATCATACCGTCAACGTTTGTTTCAATTTTTGTATCACCATTATGATATTGGCGATATAGCCAAGGAAGTTGATCTAAATCGGTTTCTTTTGTAAATCTTATTTCTATATTCTTATTCATAAATTAATTATAACACATTAAATTAATTTTTGTAACAAAAAAACACCTGTCGGTGCTTTATTTGTCTGGTAGCCTCTAGGGGAGTCGAACCCCTCACTCCGCCGTGAAAGGGCGATGTCTTAACCGATTGACCAAGAGGCCATATATCAAAAGAGGGTTTTTGATACTCGCTTATTATACGGGAATTTATGCCTTCTGTCAAGCATTTTTATTAATTTCATTAAAAAATTTTATTCAACAGTGTCCCTCGCTATTGCACAAACATAAATTTTATCACTAAATCCCACCAATGTTTTCGCGATATTGTTTAAAGTGGCACCTGTTGTCATTACGTCATCAACGATAAGCACATTTTTGTCCTTTATGGAAGATTTGTCCCTAAGCGTAAAACAACTTGTGACATTTTTTAATCTTTCATGATAGGATAATGTTTTTTGATCCAACGTCACTTTATCTTTTGTAATGACACCCGTTTGCATTGGCACATTTAATATTTTTGCAATTTCTTTGGCTAAAATTTCTGCTTGGTTATAGCCTCTTGCTCTTTTGGTTTTTGCATGCACTGGTACTGGAATGATTACATCAATTTGCACATTATCTGACTGTATCCGTTGGGCGATAAGACTCGCAAAGGTCGGGGCAAGATAACGTGCATTATCGCTTTTAAATTTTAGGATTGCATTTTTTACGCCGTCTTTATATTTCAGAGGGCAGTAGGCTTTATCAAAATATTTATGTTTCTTTTGACAAAAGTCACAAACAATATTGCCGGCGGGGATTGCCATATCACAATAGCAACATCTATTTCCAATATTAAAATAATCTTCTTTTGCACATCTGTCGCAATAAGGTTGGTTATCAAAACTTATAATATCTCGTCCACAAAAGATACACTTTAACTTTGAAGGAAAAAGCATTTCTAAAAGCACATCTTTGGTTTTTATTAAAATATTTTTAAATTTCATATTAATTAAATAGATCTTTTATTTTTTCATCGGTGGCAATAAGCAGGTCTTTTAAAAGTGTGAAGCGTTGAACAGTGTAATTGTTTGATACCATTCTTTTTAAATTATGTTTTTCGCCAACAAGCACAACCATTTTTTTCGCACGAGTTACGGCTGTATATATAAGATTGCGTGTGAGAATCATGCTTGGGCCAGAGATGACTGGAATAACCACGATATCAAACTCAGAACCTTGGCTTTTATGGATGGTGATTGCATAGGCAAGGGAGAGCTGACCGATATCCGTCCTTGGGTATACACAAACTCGGCCATCTTCAAATATAATCTTTACTTCATTTGTTTGAAAGTCAATCGTATCAATATATCCAATATCGCCATTATAAACGCCTTCACCTTCCTCTTCTATAAACCCGTTCAATTTATGCCAAATAAGGTTGTAATTGTTTGCTGTTTGCATAACTTTGTCGCCTTCGCGGTAAATGGTTTGTCCGACAACAATTTCCTGTTTCTTGATGCTTGGAGGGTTTAATTTCTCCTGCAGGGTGCGATTGAGGTTGTCTATTCCACAAACGCCGGCTTTTAAAGGGGCAAGTATCTGAATTTGAGAGGCTGGAAGGCCTGTAAATTTAGGTAGCCTTGAGGTTATCATATCGACAATTGAATTTTTTACTAATGATAAATCCGACTTTTCTTCAAAAAAGAAATCCTTTGAAGAGTTATCGATAAGTGGCATTTTCCCCGAATTAATCAGGTGGGCATTTGTAATTATTAAACTGTCGTCTGACTGACGATATATCTTTGTCAGCATGGAGACGATAATTTTTCCACTTTCAAGTATGTCTCCAAGCACGTCACCGGCACCAACGCTTGGAAGTTGGTCTTTGTCTCCAACTAATATCAGTTTACAATCACGCGGCAGGGCTTTGCATAGGTGGTTCATCAGTGCGACATCCACCATGGACACTTCATCCACAATTACAACGTCAGTTTCAAGAGGATTGTTTTCATTATGAACAAAACGTGAGGTGCTTCCTTGTCCCACTTCAAGTGCACGATGAATGGTTTTAGCTTCGTTATCGGTGCTGTCTGACAGTCTTTTCGAGGCACGACCTGTTGGGGCAAGCAGCATGAACCTTTTTTTATTTTGAGCCAAAATTTCAATAATACATTTGATTATTGTTGTTTTACCTGTGCCCGGTCCTCCGGTAATAACCGAAACGCCATTATTTATGGAGTTGATAATCGCATTTTTTTGCTCTTCATGAAAAACGATATTATATTTTTCTTCAAAGTGCTTTATTTCATCGGTAAGGTCAAGTTTTTGGTTTACCACGGATTGATTCAACAGGCAAAGTTTTTGTGCCACCGCATTTTCATAAAAATAATATTGACTGAGCATGATTATCTCAATATTGTTATGCCACATAACTTTGCAAGTTTTGTCAAGAAGAAGTCCATCTATCGCTTTGGTATATAAATCTTGATTCTCTTCATAATTTAAGTTTAGGATTCCGACTGCAGAATTGATAAGCATGTTTTTAGGCAGGAAGGTGTTTCCTGTTTTTTCAATTGCCGTGTTTAAGGCATGAAGTAAGCCGGCTCTTACCCGAAATTCGCTATTTTGCGGAATGCCAATGTTTTCAGCGATGCGGTCAGCCGTTAAGAATCCTATTCCTGTTACGTCTTCAACCAAGCGATATGGATTGTTTTTGACTGTGTCAACAGTACGGTCTCCATAAATCTCATATATTTTCATTGCCATATTTGTGGTGATATTGTATTTTTGCAAAAACATCACAGAATTTTGGAGCTTTTTTAGCTCTTTAAACTTTTCACCAATATCGAGGGCTTTCTTCAAGCTTATATTTTTGACTTCGGCTAGGGAGGTTGGGGACATTTCAATGATGTCAAAAGTTTGTTCCTTAAAATGTTGAACGATATTCCTTGCGGTGATTGGCCCCACACCTTTGATAAGTCCGGAAGACAGGTACCGTTCTATCCCTTTCAGGCTGGTTGGCATAATAATTTCATAGGATGAGAAAGAGAATTGGAAGCCATATTTACTCTGCGTAAATTCGCCTTCCAACGCGATATTTTCTCCTATATTGGTGGAAATCATCTTGCCGACAGCAGTTACCATAGTGTTTGATTGATCGACAATCATAACTGTGTAACCATTTTGTTCATTGCGATAAATGACTTCTTCAATTATACCTTCTATTCGCATAAATCTATTTTAATCTTTTTAAAAGGCAAAAATCAAGTAAAAACGCTTGCAACAATTTATTTTTTTATATATACTATCTTAGAGCGTAAGATAAACTATGGAAAGAGCAAGAAAATTATTAGAAATCGAAGCATTGGCTGAAAATTTAATAAAAAAGCATAAAAATCTCAGTCTTTTGAAACTGAAAATTTTATTTTTTGCATCTATGTATGAAAATCTTTCCGTGAGTATGATAATTGAAAAGATTGGTATAAAAAAATCAAATTTTGCACTTATGAGCAGCGAACTTGAATCTGAAGGGCTGATTGAAATTGCACCCGCTGAGATTGATAGACGCTGCAGGGTGCTTCACATGACGGAAAAAGGGAAACGTGAACTTGCTGTCTATGAGAAAGATATCGAGGGCGTTTTGGGAGCAAGCAATCCTGAAGTTGACAGGGCGTTAGATGTGCTTCTCGATTTTCTTAACAAAAAAATTTAGGTAAAAAATGTTGATTTACAATTAAAAACACTAGAAACACGAAATAATCATATAAAATATTTAAAGGAATGATAATGTTAAAAGTTTATAACACCAAAACAAGACGTAAAGAGGAATTTAAGCCGGTGGTTGATGGTCATGTGGGAATGTATGTTTGCGGGCCCACTGTGTACGGGCCGCCACATCTTGGCCACGCAAAAAGTTACATAGCTTTTGATATAATTCATAGATATTTCAATTTCCTTGGATATAAAGTTAAATATGTCCAAAATATCACAGATGTTGGACATCTTGTTGGTGACGGCGATGAAGGAGAAGATAAAATATCTCGCCAAGCAAAACTTGAAAAACTTGATCCATATCAAATTGCTTATAAATATGAATGTGAATATTTTGATGCGATGGATGCACTCAATATCCTTCGCCCAAGCATTTCTGCACGTGCTACTGGCTTTATTATTGATATAATTGAGGCTGTCAAAGAAATTATTGATAAAGGTTATGGCTATGTCACAAAAGAGGGCAATGTGTATTTTGATGTGCATAAGTACCATAAGTATGGTCAACTTTCAAACAGAAGGCTGGACGGTAATGTCAGTGGTGAACGTATCGAAATTGCATCCGATAAACGTCATGCTGAGGATTTTGCTCTTTGGAAAGCAGTAAGTGAAAATACACTTATGAAATGGCAAAGTCCTTGGGGTTGGGGATGCCCCGGTTGGCATATTGAATGTAGCGTACTGGGAAGAAAGTTCCTTGGAGAAAAGTTTGACATACATGGCGGCGGCATAGATAATCTTTTCCCTCACCATGAATGCGAATGTGCTCAAGGTGATGTGCTTACTGGTGATGTGCCTATGAACTATTTTCTTCATAATAATCTTGTTACTGTCAACGGTACTAAGATGGGAAAATCTCTTGGAAATTCAATGACGCTAAGTGGCTTATTCACAAAATATGGTCCGATTACAATAAGATTTTTTGTGCTACAATTTCACTATAGAAGTGTAATTGATTTTAGTGATGAGGCAATCTCTTCCGCGCAGAAACAACTTAATAAAATAGGTGAGTTTGTTTTGAGCGTGGAAAGACTTGCAAAAGAAGAAAGAAATCCAACTGGCGACCTTGCCGACATTTATAAAGCATGCCTTGAAGCTATGGATGACGACTTTAACACGCCAGTGCTTCTTGCTGAGGTTTTGAAACTTGTTAAGGTTGGCAGTGGTTATGTTAAGGAGGAAAATAAGGAAAAAGCTCAAGAACTTTTATATATAATTAATAAAGTTGTATATGACATAATGGGTTTGAAGTTTGCCGCAGAAAAAGAAAATGCGGAAGAGGTTATCAGCGAAGAGGTGAAGGCTCTTGCCAAGGCGCGTTGGCAGGCGAAAAAAAATAAAGACTTTGTTAAAGCCGATGAAATTCGTGAGAAACTTTCCTGCCTAGGTTATGATATTAAGGATACTAAAGACGGTTATGATTTGATTAAAAAGTGATGATGTAAAGTCATCCTTTTTTATTACTTTATTGTTGCCGTTTAGAATGAATGGTTTTATTTGACTTTTAGGAGAATATTTGTTACTATTTACCATAATTAATGGAGAACTATGCATGAAAGAATATAATTTTAAAGAAGTTGAAGCAAAATGGCAAAAAAAATGGGTGGAGGAAAAAGCTTTTCAAGCGATAGATTTTCATCCTACTAAGCCTAAATATTATGTGCTTTATGAGTTTCCAAATGTAAGCGGGGGCAATCTTCACATGGGGCATTTGAAGGGTACTATTCCTGCCGATGCACTTGCAAGATACAAACGACTTAATGGATATAATGTGTTATTCCCTATTGGCGGGGATGCGTTTGGATTACCTGCAGAAAACGCAGCAATCAAAACCGGAATTGACCCGCACGAGTTTGTTAAAGAAGGAATGGCAAAATTCAGTGACCAACTTAAGAAGCTTGGTCTTTCATTTGATTGGGATAGGGTTATTGATACAAGCAGTCCGGAGTACTATAAATGGACACAATGGATATTTCTTCAATTATATAAGCATGGAAAGGCATATAAGCAACGCGGAGTGGTAAACTTCTGTCCAAACTGCAACACAACACTTTCTAATGAGGACAGTCAAGGTGGCAAGTGCGACAGATGTGGCGGCGACGTTGTTCAAAAAGAACGCTGGGTTTGGTATCTGAAAATGAAGGAGTATTCTGAAAAACTGCTTGATAACGTGGATAGAGTGGAAATGGCAGAATATTTAAAGGACGCACAGCGAAACTGGATTGGCAAGAGTGAAGGTATGCAAATTTCCCTTAAACTTGAAAATGAAAGTGGTCAAGATTTAGGGCAGGTGGAAATCTTTACCACCTGTGTTGAAACAATTTATGGAATAACCTTTTTGGCATTGGCTCCCGAAAGCAAACTCGTTGATAAACTTCAAACCTATATAAAAAATATTGATGAGGTAAAGAAATATCAAAAGCAGACTGCGCTGCGTAGTGAGTTTGAAAGAAAATCTAACCAAAAAGACAAGACGGGCTGCTTGCTTTCTGGCGTTTATGCAATTAACCCAGTAAACAATCATAAAGTTCCTCTATATCTTGCAGATTTTGTGCTTGCGGGTTATGGTACTGGGGCGGTTATGGCTGTACCTTCGCATGACCAACGTGATTATGATATCGCCAAAGCTTTTAATATTCCAATGATACAGGTGATTGAAGGGGATTGCTCTTCCCACGCAGTTGAAAAAGCAGAATATCTGGCAAAGAACAGCAAGCTTTTAAATAGTGGTGAATTTACAGGAATGAAGGTTAGTGAGGCAAAGCCTAAAATGATTGAAAAGCTTGTTAAAATGGGGATTGGTAAGAAGCAGATAAATTATCAAATGCAAGACTGGTCTTTCAATCGTCAACGCTATTGGGGAGAGCCATTCCCAATTGTGTTCTGTGACCATTGTGGAACTGTACCTATGGACGAAAAGGATTTACCTCTTCTTCTTCCTCGCACCAATGATTACCTTCCAAATGAAAATGGAGACTCTCCTTTATCTAAGGTGGAAAGCTTTGTTGATTGCAAATGTCCAAAATGTGGGCGTGATGCTCATCGTGAAACTGATACCATGCCAAACTGGGCGGGATCAAGTTGGTACTGGTTGAGATACACCGATCCACACAATAGCGAAAAACTTGCAGATTTTGATAAACTCAAATACTGGGGTAGTGTAGACTGCTATACTGGCGGAACGGAGCATATAACAAGGCACGTTCTTTATGCATTCTTCTGGCAAAATTTCCTTTATGAAATAGGGGCAGTGCCAACACGCGACCCATTTGTTCGCAAAATGGGCAGTGGACTTATCCTTGATGACCAAGGTAAAAAAATGAGTAAAAGTTCAAAGAATGGCGTATCACCTTTTGAGGTTATTAATAAATATGGCACAGATGCAACAAGACTTCACGTTCATTTCTTAGGTGGCTATGAAGATAATACCCCATGGTCATACGATGGAATAAATGGTATAACCGCTTTTCTTGATAAAGTTTGGCATTTGCAAGAAATTATTAAGGGGGATGGTGTTTCAAAAGAACATGCAGTTGAACTTAACAGGCTTATTAAAAAGGTAGGAGAGGATTATGAGGACTTGAAACTTAATACAGCCATTTCTGCCTTTATGATATTCATTAAAAAAACAAGAGAAGATGGCTATATCACCAAAGAGGAACTGCGACAGTTTTTGATCCTTCTCAATCCTCTTGCCCCTCACATTACAAGTGAAATGTATGAAATTGTATTCGATGAACAAATCTTAGACCAAACTTGGCCAAAATACGACGAAAACAAATTAACTTATAGTGAAATTGAAATCGCTGTGCAAATAAACAGCAAGCTTGTGACAAGAATGAAAATTGATTCAAATATTACAAATGAGGAAATATTGAAGTTTGTTAAACAAGATGAAAAGGTCGCAAGTGCGATTGCTGGAAAATATGTTGTCAAAGAGATTGTTGTTCCAAACAGACTTGTAAATTTAATTGTAAAATAATATACTTAAATAAATTTAGTAGGCAAATACAAGTGTATATTAGGAATTTTATAATTATAAATTGGATAACAAAGAGAAAAAACTGTCGAGAAAAATTTAATATAAATGCTTTTACATTTTCAATATAAAATTAAATAAACTTGTATTGAGTATAATAAAAAAAGCGGGATTAATCTCGCTTTTTTTTATTCATCGTCACCATCATCAGTTGTTTCGTCTGTGTTTTCTTCAACCTGCTGTTCTGTGATTTCGCCATCTTCGGTTGGGACTTTGACTTCATGATCTGTGATTAATTCATTCTCTTCTACAGTTGTTTCTTCTGCTACTGAAGCTTCATTGACATCCTCATCACTAACCATTGTGTCTTCTTGGTCTAATTGAGCATCTTCAGCGATAATTTCAACCTCTTCATCGCTTTCTTCAAAAGTCTCATTTGCTTCATCTGCTGTGGAATTTTCTTCCATAGGTGTCAGTTCTTGAGTTTCTTCTACTTGTGCAACTTCTTCTTTTTCAAGACTAGCTTTGTGTTTATTGTAAAGCACGTATGCAACCATTAATATCATAAAGCAGATAACAAGTGAAAGGGCAATTGATACAAAGATATTTAAGATGTCATCTTGTTTGAAGCCATCAACAAATGAGAATATCAAGATAAGCCATGATGCAATTGCAATGAAAGGCAGAACCATTGTTAGTAAAATAATTTTTGTTTTTGATTTAATTTTTCCGCCATATTTAAAAGCTGTGAATATTGCTGCCACAGCAAGCAATGAAAATACAATTCCTAAAATAAATGTCACTATTTGAGTTGATGAAAGTTGTTTAAAACCTAATTGAACATCACAAAGTTGATTTAAACTCATACTATCCTCCTAAAATCTACAATAAGTCTATCACGAAATGGTAAATTTGTCAATATCTAAATCAAAATATATTTTAATTAATTAAGTTTTATTTTATGCAAATTTTCTCATGCAAGTATATTGATTTAAAATAGTTTGACTTAAACTTGTAAAAAAATATATACTACCTATATATGAAAAAAAACAATAAAACGTTTTTGATTGTCTTATTTTGTTTTGCTGGTGTTTTACTGCTTGGTGGCGGTATCACAGCTTTTATTGTTAATTATAATCTCCAAGCGGCACCAATTGTGGAAATTGTGGATGATGGGGGCCATGTATATGCGAAAACTCTTGTTAACAATGATTATAAAGGCTACCGCTTTAAAGTTTCCCAAGCGGGAAATTCAATATATATAGACAGCAAAATAAATTACGTGGACCTTACCAGTCAGGAAAGGATTATCCCTGGCGAAAAATATAGCGTTTCGGTATGCTATCTAGGGGAAATTGAGGGGAATAATTCTGCTTATAGTGACCAGGTGGATTGGCAGGCATATAAATACCTTGAAACTCCAGTTTTGACCTACGAACGAAATGAAAATAGACTTTTATGGTCGGATGAGGATAATGCGTCGTATTATATTTTATATTATGGTGCCAACAGTACAAAAGTATTAGGTAAAGAGGTCTCTCTTGGGCAACTGGTTGGTGGTGAAAATGATATCTTCGTTGTTGCTTATAGCAATAATCCATATGTTAAAGCGAGTGCTCAGTCCAACAAAGTTCATGTTCAAATCAAGCATGAAATACAACCTTTTATAAGTGGAAGTTTTAACAAGGAAAGTAATATTATTTCAATTCTCGGTAGAGAAAAAGTACAAATGATTAACGTATATATAAATGGTAAAAGTTATCTTGCAAGTAAGTTTCTTTGTCAAAAAGTTGCAGAGGAAGTCTATCAAATAAGCCTAGATATTTCTCTAATAAATTTTGCTGGTGAAATAAACCAACTGGGAGTAAGTCCAGCAGGCCATGACAATTTTAACATTTATACAGGTAAAATTTTATATATAAACGAACAAGTATAGCATAAAATTTTAATGCTTTTGACATACTAACTCAAAAAGGGGAAGGTATGTCATTTTTAAATGTTGAAAAAACATTATCGAAAGTAAAGAAAGAGTTTTATCAGACCAGTGACATAACAAGTAGGTTGTTTAAGAAAGATGGGGCAACCCTTGGCTTTATCTATCTTAAAAGTATTACGGATGGACAACTTTTTGCCGAAGCTATTTTTAAGCCAATTTCAAGCACGAAATATAGCTTAACATTAAAACATTTACAGGAAGACATTTTGGAGGCAAATGATATTACAGAAGTTGACGAAAGTGAATTTGTGGATAAAATAATAAGCGGCTCAGTCATTATAGTTATTGATGGCGAAGAAAAAGCTCTAGCTGTTGATTTGTTGAAGTATCCAACAAGGACTCCTTCAGAGCCGCCTACATCTCCAGTTATTATGGGACCACGAGAGGGTTTTGTTGAAGATATTAAAACAAACATGTCATTGATGCGCCGTCGAATCGCTTCAAATAAACTCGTAATGAAACAGATGAAAATTGGTGAATTTTCAAATACCAAAGTTGTGATTACATATATTCATGGGATTACTGATGAAAAAATTGTTAAAAAAGTGCAAGAAAGACTTAAAGAAATAAAAATTGATGGCATAATTGATAGTTATTATTTAGTAGGATTTTTGCAAGAAAATGAGAATTCCGTGTTCAGACAGGTGGGCATGGCAGAAAAGCCTGATATTGTTGCGTCAAAACTTCTGGAAGGGAAGGTTGCTATAATTGTGGACAATTCGCCGATTGTTTTGACGGTCCCTTTTATTCTGTTTGAGGATTTACAAAACAGCAATGATTATTATACAAACCATCATTATTCAAGCTTTATTCGTGCGATAAGAATGATAGGTATTATCATGGCCATAGTTTCCTCTGGTATGTATCTTGCGTTGCAACTCTACCACTATAATGTGTTGCCATTAAACTTTCTAATAACCATCGCAGATACAACTCAAGGACTTCCGTTTACCCCTTTTCTTGAAATCCTGTTTATATTTTTACTATTTCAAATTTTATATGAAGTCAGCCTTCGGTTGCCAAGTTATTTAGGACTTGCCACCTCAGTCGTTGGTGCATTGATATTGGGAGATACTGGAGTAAAAGCAGGTTTAATTTCTCCACCAGGTGTTATTATTGTTGCAGTTTCAAAAATTGCATTATATCTTGTTCCACAACAAAGCTCACAGGTAACACTTTTGCAAGCAATATTTGTGGTGCTAGGAGGCTCTCTTGGTATGCTAGGGATTGTCGCAGGGATGATCTATTTTACCAATTATTTAAATAAAATTGACAGCTATGGATCCCCATATCTTGCCCCGTATAGTCCGAGAATCGATAATGATCTTCAAGACGGTATTTTCAAGGAAAATATTGCGGACATGAGACTGCGTCCTGAGAGCTTTAAAAATAAAAATAAAGTGAGGCTGAAATGAAAGATACAACTATTAATGCTAGACAAACAGGGATGCTTTGCACTATTATGATTCTTGCAAATAAAATTTTTCTATTGCCAGCTCTGTTATACGAGGGGGCAAAATCAGATGGCTTTTTCATTATGATTATGCTTTTTGCAATAGAGCTTTGTGTTTTAGGTGTGTTTTTCTTGTTAAAATCAAAATATCCCAATAATACCTTAAATTTTATTCTAGAAAAGCATATAGGCAAGTTTTTATCAAAGATAATTTATATAGTGCTGATGGTGTTTTTTCTTTTTAAGACACTGCTGGCATATTCAGTTGTTTATGCTTACCTTAAAGCACAGGTATATCAAGAAGAATTTGCTCTTTTGGCCCTTATATGTATTATTCCTGTTGTAAATCATGCGGTGATAAGCGGGTTACGCGTTTTTTCACGCACCATTGAACTTTATTTTTATGCTATTTGCACAGGGATATTTATCTGCCTTGTGGTTGGCTTAATAAATAGCCAAGGTATGCCATTTTTCTTTAGAGCCACGCCTTCTGAGTTTTTCTTAACCTCCTTTAAACATATATTTTCATTTGGGGATTTTATTTTCTTATTTCTTATTATAGATAAAATAAAGATTGAAAAAAAAGAATATAAAACTGTATTCAAATTTATTGTGTTGGGCATCGCAATTGTGCTGATATTATTCTATATATTTTATTCAATTTATCAAATTACGGCGTTTATGCACAATAGTGCCCTTACCGACATTTTATCAGTTTCATTACAATTTAACGCGGTGGGAAGGCTGGATGTGATTGCAATGGTAACAATAATGTTCTTAAGCTTTTTTGAACTTACCATTTTTGCCTTTGGATTTAGTGAGGGATTTTGTAACGTTTTTCATAAACTCAACAGAACTTATAGCGTTGTGGTTTTTGATGTAATCTTTATGTGCGTATATTTTATTCTCGTGGGGAGATATGAAAATATGCTTTTATATAATGAAAGTTGGCTTCCATATCTGTCCCTATTTGCAAATTATTTAATTCCAATCCTGCTTTTTGTTATTGCGATCTTGAAGAGAAGGAGGAATTAAAATATGAAAAATGCATTTAAAAAGATAAAACATAATCCAATGCTTTTCGTTTTTGTTTTGATTTTGATTTTTTTTACTCCTGCGGCCCTGTTTATACCGGGGCAGGGAAACGCATGTTCGGTTATTACAGCTGTGGGGATAGATAAACAAAATGAGGAATATGAAATTTCTCTTCTTACCTTCATTCCAACTCCAAATCAAACATATCTGGAAACCAACTCAATTGTTGCGGGCAAGGGAGATTCCATTGCAGCTGCGTTATTAAATGCGAGCCTTACACTTGGCCGTAAAATATGCCTTTCGCATGCCAAAACCACGGTTGTTAGCACTTCTCTTCTTGAAAACAACATCTCACAGGACATTGACTATCTTGGCAGGGTTGCTTCTCTCTCAGAAAATACCATTCTTATTTGTACTGATGCCTCTGCAAAAGAGTTCTTGCAGGCAGCTCAATCGCTCGAAAAAGATATCGGATTAAAACTTGAAGAATTAATAAATTACAATGTCGGAAGCGTTTACGTAACGGACACATCTTTGGAAGCCTTTTTTAAAGGTTATTACAGTCAAACTGGATCTTCAATTCTTGGTTACTTAACTCTTGGTGAAGGGAGCTCGGACGGCGGCAAGAGTGGAGAAGGCAGCACTGGTGGTGACGGAAAACTTGACGCAGAAGATGAGGTGTCTGGCTATACATCGTCACAACCATCTACCAGCAGTGGAGGGGGACAATCTTCAGGAGGTAATAGTTCTGGAGGCTCACAAGGACAAAAAAAGGTTTTAAATAGTGGTGAGGTTGTATTAATCAAGAATGGTAAAAAGGTTGCCCAGCTTAACTCTGAGGAACTGCATGGAATTAATGTTATAAATAATAAAGCAATTGGCAGGGTGATCACGGTGAGTGATATTCACAATGAAAAATATAAAGATGCAACCTTAACATATAAGTTAAACAATAAAAGGGTGAATATTTCAACGAAATTTGAAAATGGCCATCCATTATTTCGTGCAGATGTTATACTTGGACTGGAACTTGTTGAGGGAAAGGATGAAAATAGCAGTATAAAAACAAATACTGAATTTAGTGATATCCCGCCAGATATAGCTCTAAAAATAGAACAATATGTTAAAAAAAGTTTCGCTGATACACTAAAAATACTCCGTGAGAATAAAACTGATGTAATAGGTGTAACACAAACTTTTGAGATGGAAAACAGAAAAGATTTTAGAAAATTTTTAAATAGCCTTGATGACCCAGATGATTTTCTGAACTTTATTACCTTTGAACTTATTGTAAGAGTTCAACCAGATTGATAAATGTCGAAATTTCCAAATTGAATTAGGAAAATTTTGCAAAAGTCCTCTTGAAGAGTTGTATTATATTTAAAATTATGATAAAATATCTTGTATAGAATTTTGAAGGAGGCTTACAATTTGGAAGATAAAAAACCTAAATTTAGATTTTCTTATGTGTTTCTTTTAGTGGTCCTTGTACTTTTATTATGCCTTGTTTTTTCAGACAGGGGTTATAAAGGTGAATTTTTGGCTGGTGGAGAAACCGAAGTTGTGGAACTTATTGAGGGAAGAAATAAGGAGGATGGCACTCATGAACAGATGGTCGCCTTCTATTACAAGGATGGAATTGGCTATATTTTAGTTGATTCAAAACATTTAAATGAGTTTCCAAGTTATTCAAACTATTATTTCTATTATGATGCAAGGGGAACGGATGGAATAATTGAAAGGCTTTTGCTGAAAATTAATGAATCTGAGGCTGAGATAAAGGTTTTAGGCCCTATTCCAGAAGTCCCATCAGCATGGGATATAATTTATCCATTGTTATATATCGGATTCGGGTTGTTCCTTGTCTGGATGGTTTATAGAATGATCGCTGGCTCAAATAAAGGAGCAATGACTTTTGGAAAAAGCAAAGCAAGAGCTTATACCTCCAATAAAGTCCGCTTTAATGATGTGGCTGGAACTGAAGAGGAGAAGGAAGAACTTGCTGAAATCGTTGAATTTCTTAAATCACCAAAGAAATTTACCTCTCTTGGTGCAAGAATACCTAAAGGAGTCCTTCTTGTAGGCCCTCCAGGAACAGGTAAAACACTGCTTGCACGTGCGGTTGCAGGGGAAGCTAATGTTCCATTTATAACAATAAGCGGTTCTGATTTTGTTGAAATGTTTGTTGGCGTTGGTGCCAGTCGTGTAAGGGATTTGTTTGACCAAGCGAAGAAAAACAAACCTTGTATTGTTTTTATTGATGAAATTGATGCCGTTGGTAGACAACGTGGAGCTGGACTTGGCGGCGGCAATGATGAAAGAGAGCAAACATTAAACCAACTTCTTGTAGAGATGGATGGCTTTGAGTCAAACGAGGGGATAATAGTGCTTGCTGCCACCAACAGAAGTGATATTCTTGATCCTGCCCTTATGCGTCCGGGCAGGTTTGATAGGCAGGTGTATGTCAATGTCCCAGATGTAAAAGGAAGAGAGGGCATTATTAAAATACACTCTAAAAACAAGCCAATGGATGAAACTATTGACTTTAAGACACTTGCTAAAATTACGGTGGGCTTTACAGGTGCAGACCTTGAAAATATGCTTAATGAAGCGGCAATTCTGGCAGCTAGGGCAAATCGACCTAGAATAACCATGACCGATATAACAGAAGGTATAAACAAAGTTACAATGGGTCCACAAAAGAAAAGCAGACTCATCACTGAAAAAGACAGAAAACTTACAGCGTATCATGAATCAGGTCATGCAATTCTTGGAAAACTCCTTAAATATTGTGATGAGATTCAAGAGGTTTCAATTATTCCAAGAGGAAGCGCCGGCGGTTATACTATGCAGCGTCCTGAAAACGATAACTCCTTTAGAAGTTATAACTACCTTATGGATGAAATAGCAATGTGCATGGGTGGACGTATTGCTGAAGAAATTATCTTTAAAGATGTGACAACTGGTGCTTCAAGTGATATAAATCAAGCAACCAAGATTGCTCATGATATGGTTTATCGATATGGAATGAGTAAAGATTTGGGCTTTATGAGCCTTGACACATCAAACCAGGTGTTTATTGGAAGAGATTACCAAACTAAAAATGAGTTTTCAGAGAAACTTGCATCTCAGGCTGATGATGAAATAAAACAAATTTTAGAATACAACTATAAACGTGCAAAGAAACTTTTATCTGATAATGAAAAACTTTTACATGAAATGGTTAAACTGCTGTTTGAAAGGGAAACAATTTATAAAGATGAAGTTGACCTTCTGATGCAAGGGAAAAGCTCAGAAGAAATCGTTAAGATTATCACTGAGCGTGAGAAAGAGCAAAAAGCAAAGGAAGAAGAGTTGCGTAAAGAACGTGCTGAAAAAGATAAACTTGAGAGCTATAAACGCAAGGTACAGGAAGGTGAAAAACTTCTGGCAAGTGGAATTATAACTCAGGCAGAATATGACAATATAAAAAAAGAATATGAAGAATATATGAAACAACATTCTTCACAACAGCAAGACAATAGCATAGTTGTTGTTGAGTCTGCTGTGAAAGCAAACCTTCAAAACAAAGCCGAAGGTAAAACAAAAACGGCACAAAGTAAGTCTGAAAGCACTTCAACCAAAACTCAAAGCAAGCCAAGAACAAGAAAAACTACAAGCAAAGATGACAAGAAAGGGGAAGAATGATGGAACAAGTTGAGAGACAACAATCAACCAATTCACTTGAAGAAGCTTATTTACAAAAAAGGATTAAGAATAAAAAAATTGCTTATTTAGTTGTAAGTATTGTTACCTTTGTTCTTGCTTGTGCAATAGTTATAATGGCTTGCGTAAATGTTGACTTAAGACCTCAGTTTATTAAGAATCCAAATGAAATTACAATATATACAGATGAAGTGCCAAGTGGGTTCATTTTGATAAATGATGAAAACGAAAACAAATTTAATGACATTTACTCAAATATGTTTAAATTAAATGTTCTCTCTGCACTTTTTAGCGGTAATTTTGGCAATTATAACATCAATGAAACCATGACACGTTTTCCACAATCTGATACATCGGAATTTAAGGAGATGTTTGGAAAAAATTATGTAAAGTTTGTATTCAATGAACCGCAAAATCTTTATAATAAAAATGGCACAAAATATCATTCACAATACAGTAGTGAGGGTTATAATATAACCTTTACCGAAGTATATTTCTCATATGATAATGATAATATGACAAAGGATCTAACCTTCTATTTTGCAGTAGAGGGAAATATAAGTAAGCCTAACAAAACAGTTACAAAACTTACTATAAGTGCAAATGTATATCCAATTTATGAATTGGTTGAATTATACAAATAAAAAATCGCAACAGTTGTTGCGATTTTTTTATAAATATTTCAATTTTTGATTTACCGCTGCAATCAATTCTTTTTTATCATTGTTGAGTTTGCAGTCGAAAACATCACTCAACAGACTTTCAAGAATTGGTTTATATCTCTTTGGACTTACCTGAGGGTAATATTTCTTGATGTCATCTCCATTAATTTTCAGCTCTTTTACGCTGATTACAAGTTTGTGACTGATTATATATTTATAGAAAAATTCATATTTCATTGCAAGAAATCTGGATTTTTTACTGATAAGCAGCAGTATAGTTGGAAAATTGTCAAAATATTTAAAGAAATATGGTTTGTTATTTTCACGATTGAGAGCCGCATAATAACCTGAAAGGACATTTATGAGATTTATCATAAATTTTTTTGAAACTCCCATTTCGATAAGTATTCTTTCAAGATAGTAGGAGATACTTATTGGATTTACTGTATCTATTAGGTCAATTAAAAATCCTTGTGATTTATGTTCAACTTTCTTTACCATATTAAACTTTATTTTAGGGGTATCCATACCAAAGCAGGACCATAATTGTGCTTTATTAAAGATTTTAAAAGCCTTCATAAATGCATTTGGCTTTGAAGTTTTATACCTAGTGGAACTATGAAGTATCTTTGTGATTTCACTTACTCTTCGTTCACTTGAAATCCCTCTGACATTGCCAGCATATTTAATGGCAGTTTGTAGAGTGTTTTTTTCTATTTTGAATCCGAGTTCGCATTGAAATCTAAACAATCTCAGTATTCTTGCTCCGTCATGGCACAACACAAATTCGGGTGTTTCTACCGTGCGTAGTATTTTCTTTTTTATATCTTGTATGCCATTATAAAAATCAATTATCTCATTCTTTTTGATGTCATAATATATTGCGTTGACTGTGAAATCACGTCGTTTTGCATCTTCTTCAATGCTTGAAATGAATTCTACATGCTCAGGGGTATGTTCACCATTATTTGCATAGAATTCTTTTCTAAAAGTTGAATATTCATATTTTTCATCGCCTGCTGAAATTATTGCAGTCCCCAGACTTTTGCTTCTAACTTTAAAATCGAACTCGCTGCCTTCCAGTAATTTGCTGATTTCATCGAGTGTCATCTTGCTGCAAAGGTCCACATCCACAAGCTCAATGCCAAGTAGGCTGTTTCTGACATAGCCGCCCACAATGAATAAATCCTCTGTAAACAGATTTGCAAGACGTTTAAGTTGTGAAGAAACTTGAATATTCATTTTTCCCTCTCTTATACTATATTTTATCTTTAGTATAGTTTTAGAATAAATCATTCTTTAATTAAAGTCAACTTTTTTTGATATCGGTTTGACAAATTCAGGGAATATATAGTAGAATAAGTTATTAAAATATATATTTATGAAAAAAGAAAAGAGGATAAGAAAGAATAAGAAAGTGGAGATGGCTCAAGAAATTGAGCGATATTTTCCAACTCTTGAGAGTGGTCTAAGTCCTGAACAGGTGAGTGAGCGACAACTATTAAAGCTCACTAATTCTTCAAAAACCAAGACATCAAAATCTTATCTGGCAATTATAGCCAAAAACTTATTTACTTTCTTTAACTTTCTTTGGGCAATAATAGCTGTTGCTTTATTAATTGTCGGCTCATACCGTGACCTTCTATTTATCTTTGTGGTTATTGCAAACACGGCAATTGCAATAATTCAGGAAATAAGGGCGAAAGTATCGGTGGAGAAGCTATCCATCGTAACCGCACCTCGCGTTAAAGTTGTGCGAGATGGTCAGGAAATGGAAGTTTTATCCACTGAACTTGTACTCGATGATATTATAATTTTAACGAATGGTGACCAAGTTCCAGCAGATTGTGTTATTCTTGATGGCAAAGTTGAAGTGAATGAAAGTTTGCTTACTGGAGAATCAAACGCAATTGTAAAGAATAAAGAAATGTCATTATTGTCAGGAAGTTTCCTTGTTTCTGGGACCTGCTATGCCAGAGTTGATAAGGTGGGCAAGGATAATTATATAGAGCAAATGGCAGCAAGAGCGAAAGAGTTTAAAGCCCCTTCCTCAAACTTATTTAAAGATTTGAATAGGCTTATAAAATATATTTCTATTGCTCTTGTGCCTATTGGACTTTTGACATTTTTAAAAGAGTATATGGTTCCAGAGTCAACAGTGGTTGACTGGGTGGTAAATACAAGCGGCGCAATAACCAGTATGATTCCTGCGGGCATGTATTTGCTGGTCACAATAAGTCTGGCGGTTGGAGTTATGAAACTTGCCCGAAAAAAGACTTTGGTTAAAGATTTATATTCCATTGAAATGCTTGCACGAACTAATGTGCTATGTTTAGATAAAACAGGGACAATTACTGATGGAACAATGAAGGTGGTTGAGTTTGAAACTTTCACAAAGCGTAGGAAAAGCAGTATAAAAAAGATACTTTCTTCTATTCTCCATAATCAAACTTCGCTTAATGCCACATCGAATGCCTTAATAAAGGAATTTGGAAAGGATAGTTCTGTTGTGGCTGTCGATAAATTGGAATTTTCTTCTGATCGTAAATATTCCATCACTGCGTTACCAAACAATAAAATTTACTTTTTGGGTGCCACCTCACGTATTAAATGCTTATTAACAGCAGAGCAAAAAACATATATTGAAGATAAACAAGCCCAAGGTTTTAGGGTGATTGCGTTAACCGAAGTGGAAGGCAAGTTTTCTGAAGATATGACAGGAAAAGACTCCACCTTACTTGCGTTTATTGTATTGGAAGAACATATTCGTGAAAATGCAATAGAGACAATACAGTGGTTTAAAGAGAACGGCGTGCAAATAAAAATTATTTCTGGGGATGATCCTGCCACAGTTTCAAAGATTGCACATAGAGTTGGCGTTGAAAACAGTGATAAATATGTCTCACTTGAAAATTTCAGTCAGGCTGAAATTGAGCAAATGGCAACAGAATTTACAGTGTTCGGACGTGTCAATCCTGAACAAAAATATACATTGGTGAAAGCTCTAAAAAACAAAGGCAATGTGGTTGCGATGACAGGAGATGGCGTAAATGATACTCTTGCACTGAAAGAGGCGGATTGTTCGATTGCTATGGCAGACGGCAGTGAGGTGGCAAGAAGTATATCTAAACTTGTGCTTATGGATTCAAATTTCACCGCACTTCCTGCTGTGGTTAAAGAGGGGCGACAGGTTGTAAACAATGTGCAAAATTCTTCCACTCTTTTCCTTATGAAAACTTTCTTTGCAATTTTGCTTAGTGTGACAACTTTAATTTTTGGAATTTCCTATCCGCTTCAACCAGTCAACATGCTTCTTCTTGAAATGTTTGTAATAGGGATTCCATCCTTCTTCCTGACATTTGAGCCTAACAGCAAACAAATACAGGGAAACTTTATTCCTCAGGTATTTAAAAAATCTATACCCCGTGCACTTTTACTGTTTTTCAGTGTGCTGATTGTCATATTGCTGCATGAAAAGAGCTATACGGTACTGACTGATACTGAATTTAAGACTTTGATCGTCCTTGTTCTTACGTTTATGGGAATATTAAATCTTGCAACCTTATGCTTCCCTTTAACCTTGGTTCGTGGTCTTGCATTAGGTTTTTCAGTGGCCATGATTGTATTTGCAATTGTGCTCAAAGGTGATTTCTTCATGCTTACAGATTTTAGTTTTACAGTGCTTATTACCTTCTTTACCATGTTGTTATGTGGCTTATTATTGATTTTGCTTGTTTGGGCAAACAGAAAGAATCTTGAGAAACTTAAAAACAAGCTTGCTGATTTGTTAAAAAGTTAAAACAAAAAAGAGTATTTTATAAGCATACTCTTTTTCGCTAAACGTGAAGAATCATTCTTCACGTTTATTATATTGTGTAGTATTTCGGATAATATACTATTTTTTTAATTTTATTTTATTTACTTAGTGATTAAAAAATGATATAATTAAATTGAGGTGATTTATATGAGTTTAATAACAATCAAAACCCCAGAGGAAATGAAAAAATATTTAAAAGAGGGGACAGACAGTGTCTATGAATTTAAAATCATGGGTATATTTGTTGATGTTAAATTCAAGTTCAACCTTTTTGACACGAGAAGTAAAAGAATCAAAGAGGAAGATAAGGAGGGAGGTCTTGTTGTTATTAAAGCCCGCTCAATCAAGGCTGACAGTATTGTTGTTGACCGTATTGAGTCAGACAAGATAAAAGCGAACGCGATTACTGCCACCTACCTTTTTGTAAAAAAGATAAAGGCAAGGGTGGTGGAGTGTATGAATATTGAGTCGGAATACATTAAAAGCACCTTTATTAACACTACTGTTTTGGACGCAAAGAAAATTAAGACCGACTATGTTGATACATGTGAGCTGCGTAATTGCCGAAAAATGAAGGCAAAGAAGGTGAGTTTATTATCCATGGATGGAGGAAAACTTAGGGCTGCTCAAGTATCCATCAACAACAATATAGATGCTGATATATTGCCAAAGACAAGAAAATGGTATAATTTTCTTTTATGGAGAGATGGCGAAAAGGGGAAAGCAGAGCCAAAAGGGGAAAAAGAAAGCGAAATAAAAGGGAAAGAGCAAACTACAAAAAAGAAGAGGGATTAATCTTCTTTTTTCTTTTTATAAAATGTTTCAATTGTGTCTTTGTAGAAGTTATAGGTGCGGGAATGAAGTTCATCGATTCTTTTATGTTTATTTGATAAAGTTGTGTCTGGATAAAGTGGCTTTCCAACTTTAACCGTAAAATAATATTTAAATTTGTTCTTTTTTGAATGACTGTGTTTTTTTGCTTTCTGGCGAAACAATATCACAACAGGAAGAACCGGCACTTCGCTCTTGACGGCAAAGTAAAATGCTCCTTTTTTGAATGGGCGGATTCCACGATAGTAGGGCCATAGGCTTGCTTCGGGACATACCATAATGGCCTTTTTATTTTTTAAAAGTTTTTCTACTGATTTACCAAACGTCATGATTGCTCGGATATTTGTGGGAATAGGAATGCCACCAGCCAGTTTTAATATATACCCAATACCCCGCATATTTATATTACTTTTAAGTGTTAGGAAATAGCATTTCCGATGCTTTAATATTCTTGTTGCAACAAGCAAGTTATCAAAGTCGTGAACGTGATTTATCGTCACAATAACACCTTGTTTTTTTACTGTTTTTGTGTTGATTTTACCAATAATTTTGAGACGATATTTATGTTTAATATATGGTCCTAAAAAAATTATTCCACATCGTCTTAAAATCGCGGCCCATAATTTGAAAAAAATATTATTACTTACAAACGGATAGCTTTCTGTGATTTCTCTATCAAGCGTCACAATTCGGGTTTTTCGCATATGTGCGTGAGGATTGTCTGGACGCTTTATTCCGTCTTCATCGATCATGCTTGACTCCTGGTTTAAATATTATCAAAATTTCAATATTTTAGTCATAAGTAAGCAGTTCATCAGTAATATTCTACAAATTTAAACTTTATTTCGACAGGTTAAAGTTGACTTTTATATATGTTAGATTGTATACTTAGGATTATATGAAGGGAATAGTGCAGCAGATAGTTGAAAACAGAAAGAAAAGAAATTTGAGCATAGAAGAAGCTTCGCAGCTTTTGCATTTTTCACCCACACAGCTTGAGGAACTTGAAACTGGAAAACGCGAACCGACCGCTTCTGAAATCGTTGCACTTTCACAACTTTATCATTTGTCCTACAAAAAACTTTTAAAGAAACCTAAGAAGAAAAAACGTCAGGAATATAACATCAAAAAGAAACAACTGGTTGGATTTAATCGCTATGGTATGAAGCAGGGATGGAGCATAATCGCAATCCCCGTGCTTGCCTTTATTGCCCTTTGTTTAATGTTTACCCCAGGATTTGAGATTTCAAATAGAGTGGTATCTTTGATGAGCTTATTACTTTTAACAAATAATGCTTGGTATATGACTCTTGGTGTGCTTGTGTTTTTGATAATGGGCTTTAATATTATATATTGGTCAGTTATACTTGCATGTGGAAATTATACTCGTGCAAGACTTAAAGTTTTAAATAATATAATGCTTTGTGTTTTTGGGGGACTTACTCTTGCCATTACTTTGATTTTTATCCTTGTTTTTACAGAGAAAATCAGAATTGGTGGTATTTTTACTTTAATTATCCTATTTGCAAATGTTTTAACTCAGATAATTTTGCTTATTACCTTAAATCTAGAAGGTAATGAAGGGGATGGACAGCAGGTGTATACCTATCATGAGTCTGATTTGAGTGGTTACGAAACAAAGCATTGGTTTACTCTTGGTGTATCCGCACTTGCTCTGGTTAGTTTCTGTCTTTTGTTTACAATCACTTATAACGGCAAATATTGGCTTTATGCAATAAATGCAACGATGTTTGAAGTTTTATTCAATTCGTCAAATGTTGTTGGCTTATTTATAGGTGGACTTTTAGTCGCTGTTCTATTATTCCAAGTGGTATATTGGATTATAATCTGTACGTTAAAGCGTTCGGATCGCCGAAAGACCAATATGGCAAATAACATATTGTTAGTTGTAATGAACATAATTCTTTTTATTGATACAGTTGCCATGATGTCATATTTTGGAGTTGAATATTTGACAGTAGGCGGAATTTGTCTGTATGTTTCACTATTCCTGACGGCGATTTATGGCATGATTGTAATTCCTATCATCAATTGCAATCAAAAATCCCTGTATATAGAGGATGAAAATGGCTTTCATAAGGTTAGAGCTGTTCAAGGTCAAAAGCCGGGCAAAATTATGGCATATAAATTTAATGCGTGGCTTCAATATCTTTTGCTTGCTTTGCTTGCTGTTTTAGTTGGTATTTCCTTCTTGGATTCCTCCCTTTTATATGTTGCTTTTGCCGGTGGGGTGGCATTTCTATTTGAAATTGTATTTTTAATTTTGCAACAAAACAGAAGATATGTAAACAATGCTATCTTCATTTTCGGTATTATTCTCAATACTGTTATAGTTTTATTTAATATTTTTCTTCTTGGCTATTCGCTTTTTGGGAATTTGAATTTGGGCGGCAAAATTGCTCTGCCGATTGTTAGTGGAGCTATAATTTTTGTGTACGCTTGCATTGTTTTCTTTTTAAAACCAATTAGGGATGCTTCAAACCAACTTTAATTAATTTATACAAAAGAGGATTTTATGTTAAATTATAGCGAAAGAAAGGTACTAAGATATTTACAAAATAATCAGCAATCAAAAAAGGATTTTGATTTTAAGTTTGTGGATGGTATGTATGATGAACTCGGGGATAAAGTTAAACTTACAAAAACCCTTTTAAGTTTGGAAATTGATGGGTTTATTTCATTGAATAAAGCGCAAGTAAACCAAGAATATATCACCACTTATAAAACTGGGAACGAGATATATTCTATTACAGGAATTTCCTTAAATGAACAGGGGCTTATCTACGATATAAATTACAAAAAGACAATGCTCAATCATTTTTGGTTTTCCTTCCTGCTTCCTGTTGCAGTGTCAGTTACGGCGACAATTTGCACATGGCTTTTAATGAAATAAAAAAAGCGGCATTTGCCGTTTTTTTATTCTTCCATTCCTAAAATATAATAAATACTGACATCAAAATATTGGGCAAGTATTTTTATAGCATCAACGCTTGGATTTTTCTTGCCATTTTCCCATTTGTTTACTACAGATAAACTGTAATGAACTTCCTTTGCGAGTTGTGCTTGTGTTAAATTCTTATCCTCTCGCAATGTTCTGATTACGTCTTTTGTTTCCATAAATATATTTAAGCACAAAAGTGCTCAAAATAGTTGACATAAGCACCATGGTGCTTGTATAATGTAGATATGAATAGCGCAGAACAAATAATAAAAGAGTTCTTATCAGAAAAAAATATTGTAAATGTGCTGAATGGAATGCAAAGAGATGAATTGCCATGGCTTCATTTTACGTTGGGGACTTATGTAAGAAATAAATATTTATGGGATAATTTTAACAATAAAAAAGTATTGGCTGATTATTATAATGAAGAAGATATTGACGGACTATCTTATAAAATAATAGAAGAATTATATAATATAGTAAATAAAAAATAAGATAGAATTTTCCTATCTTAATAGTCTCTCATTCCTAAGAGGTAGTCAGTAGTTACGCCAAAGTATCTAGCAAGTGTTTTTATGGCATCAACACTTGGACTCTTTTTACCATTTTCCCATTTGTTTACAACAGATAAACTGTAATGAATTTCTTTTGCGAGTTGTGCCTGTGTTAAGTTTTTATCTTCTCGCAATTCTTTTAATATTTCTTTAAATTCCATATTTATATTATTTCACATTAAAAAATAAAAAAACTTGCATAAGCACCTTAGTGCCAATTAATAGAACTTGTCAAAGTGTACGCACATTAATATAAAATTTTAATATAATGAATTTAGAAACACGAAACGTGTTTCATTTCACCAAGGAGGAAATAATGAATTACAAACCAGATAATGAATTCTGTTTTGTCGTATGTAAGTGTCCAGGTCGTGACACAAACAGATGTGAATATCCAACAAATATAAACTTTGATAATGAAAGATTTGTTGATAACGATTCTCGCAATTTTTACGATGAGCATGAATTTAACGATTATGGTTGGAATGACAATGGTCGAAGAAGAGACGATAATAATTGTTTCAACAAAAGAGAATGCCGTTGCAATCATGTTAATAATCGTTGTAACTGCTGTCATCGTTGCAATCATAATAACAACAGATGCTGTTTCTTTAACTGTTTTAGATGTTGCTAAAAACAATAGGGTAGTCAAATTTTTGACTACCAAATACATACTTTCCCTCATCCTTATAAACATATTTCCTCAGTAAACGCATATAAAATATACTGTTTCACGATTTGTAAAAAGCCTACTCTTCAAAAAATATAAAAATTAATATAAAAACAGTTGATTTTTTTTAAACTATTTGCTATATTAATAAAGCAAACCTTTGCTTTGTGACGAAGTTTGCCTTAAATGCGGGAGTGGCTTAGTGGTATAGCGCAACCTTGCCAAGGTTGAGGTCGCGGGTTCGATCCCCGTCTCCCGCTCCAATTTTATATAAAACAAGGTTTCTTACATAGGGTGTTATTAATAATCTTATGTCAAATTATCAGGCGTGTAAATTTAAAGTCAAATTCATCTGTTAAAAGCTGGTTTTGGCTTAAAGAAATATTTACCTGTTGATTTTGAATGCAAAGGTAAGATTTTCCGTTTCGGTACCATGGCCAAGCGGTAAGGCAAAGGTCTGCAAAACCTTTATTCCCCGGTTCAAATCCGGGTGGTACCTCCAATATCATGCTGGTGTGGCGGAATGGCAGACGCACAGGACTTAAAATCCTGAGGTGGCAACACCGTGTGGGTTCAAGTCCCACCACCAGCACCAAACGAGAGCAATCCGAAACAAAGAGAGAAGTCCAATCAAATACTTCTCTCTTTTGTTTTGACAAAAAAGAAAATTATTATATACTTATCTATATGAACATATTTATGCTTATTTTAATGGTCTTTACAAATGCAGGAGAAACAATTTGTTATAAAAATACAAAAGAAAAAAATTCTTTTTTTAGTTGTTTTAATATTACTTTTTGGTCTTTTATCTTTTCTATCATTATTTTTGTTGTCTATGCTATTATTGATGGTGCAAGTATTTTCAGTAACTTTAATTGGTTTGACATTTTAATAATTCTTGGCCTTGCTGTGTTGTCAATTTTTAATATTATCTCATGGCACATATCGTCTAATAATATGCCTATGAGCATTGCTGAAGGCGTTTCAGAAATTTATATTGTTTTTTTAACTCTGTTTTCTTGGCTGATTTTTGGCGGAGCTATAACTGTAATACAAATAGTTATGATTGCTCTTGTGATTGTAAGTTGTCTTGGATTATCCTTTATTCAAAAAAAAGAAGAAACAAAAGATTACAATTTGAAAAAAGGTTTTGTTTTCTTAACTCTTTGGATTATTGTAGCTGTAATAAGAGGCTTGATACCAGGTCAATTATCGAGTACAGGTTTACATCCGTCTATTTACTCTCTCATACTTAACTTTTTAATGTTAATGATGTCTTTGGCATTAATAAAAATCAAAAAACAAAACATAAAGCAAAGTCTTCAATCAATAAAAGACCCTTTTTGTATTATCATTGCAATTTGCAGGAATGTTGGGCAGATAATCATCATCTACTTGGCGACACAAATAAATCTAGGCGTAATAGACGCAGTTTCTGTTCTTGGTCTAGTTTTAATAGCGATTTATGAAAGGTTTATAATGAAAGAAAAATTATCATGGATTTCTTACATTCTTTTAGCATTGATAACGATAGGGTCTTTTACTTTAATGCTTGTTTAATTCAACTCTCAAACGCACATAGTCAACACCAATTTGAACTTGCCAGCGGTTCGGATACGTTATCACTTGTCGCACCATATAAACTAAGTAAAAATTCTTCTTTTTTGGAAGACTTTTTATTTATTAAAAAATACAATAAATAGTAGTATAAAAAGTAGTATAGTCATAAGATACAGAAAATTAAGTTTTTGTCGGTCTTTACAAAAATAAAAAAAGTTTTCATTTTTAAGTGAAGACTTTTCGCAAGTTTTGATTTTTATTAAAAATTGAGCAAAAATAGGCAATTTTTACGAGAAATCAAAAAAATCAAATACAAAAATTAATGTAGTGTGTTATAATCATAAAAATGAGGATAAATATATGTTAGTTTTTGTAACAGGTAAATCTGGCTCAGGTAAATCAACTTTTGCAAAGCAATTATCCAAGGAGATTGGGTATAAATATGTTGATGTTGATAGCATTGGGCATTCTGTTTATGAGATTCCGGGAGTAATTAAACAGGCTGAAATGTTGTTTGGTAAAGTTATTTTTGATGAAAACGGCACCTTCGATAGAAAGAAGCTGGGGCAAATTGTTTTTCAAGAACGAAACTCTGAAAGAGTAAAAGATTTTAGTGATTTAACTTGGCATTATATGCAAAGTCAAATTGACAAAATTTTAAAAGAAAATAAAAATGTTATTTTAGACTGGATACTACTTCCTCACACAAAATATTGGAAAATGCTTGCATACAAAATTTTAGTCAAGCCTATTGATGACAAACTCAGATTTCAAAAATTGCTTGAAAGAGATAAAGTTAAAATTGAATACTTAGAACTTAGAGATAAAGCAAGTATACAATACAATGAAAGTGATTTCAACTATATAATTCGCAATGATTTTGTAGAACAAAAAAATAAAGTGCATATAAATCTCGTAAAAGAGTACTTTAATAAACCTATTCAATTTGAAGCATTAGGGACAAAAAGCCCTTTTGCTTTGCCAGATTCAGCTTGTCCATCTTACTATTTGAAAATTGGGGATAATAAAATTTTATTGGATTGCGGTAGTGGCTCGCATAGATTTTTTGATATGGACAACTTAGAGAATCTTAACATCTTTGTTTCGCATTTACACAGAGATCATTATAATGATTTATTCAATTACATGTATACATCATACTCATTGAAAAATTTGGGGAGATTGAAAGAAAAAATAAATATATATCTACCAACTTCTCCAACAAGAATTGTTGAAGATATAAGAACTGAAAAATTGACTTATTCAAATGTTTATACCTTTGACAAAACGTCAAAGTTGAAATTTAATAATCTAAACATAGAGTTTCTTGATGTAGAACACTCACAAGTTACGGATTGTTATGCGATCAAAATAAGTACACCTGATAAAAAGATTGTTTATACTGGGGATGTTTCTTATTCAAACAAAGATAAGCTTGTTGAATTTTCAAAGGATTGTGATGCTTTGATTTGTGAATCCAGTTTGCTTAAAAAATATAATTTTCCAGATATAAACTCTCATCTTACAGCAGCCCAAGCCGCAACAGTTGCAAAAGAATCAAATGCAAAAAAACTTTTGTTGACACATTTTTGGGCAGAAGAAAACCTAAGCAATTATTTGGAAGAAGCAAAAGAAATATTTGATAATACTGTAGTTTTGAGAGAACAAGATAAATTCTATTTGTAAGGAGAATAATATGAAAATTGGATTTTATGCGGGGAGCTTTGACCCTTTCACAATTGGACACTTGCACATTGTGAAAACTGCTAGCAAGATTTTTGATAAAGTAATCATAGGCATCGGAGTTAATCCAAAGAAAACCAGAAAATATGATAAAAATAAAATGTGCAAAGCAATTCAAGATTTATTGGTTGATCAAAATATATTGAATGTTGAATGCATTTTATTTGATGGGCTAACTGCTGATATTGCAAAAGACTATGGAGCAACTTTTTTAATTAGAGGGGTGAGGAATGGGATTGACTATGATTTTGAAGAAAACCTTGCATTAATAAACGAAGAGCTTTCTGGCATTGACACAATATATATTCGTGCGGGTGCTTTTGGGGCAGTTTCATCAAGTATGGTTTATGAGTTAATTAAAAGGGATAAAGATGTTTCAAAATATTTACCATCTCAAATATATGAAATTGTTAAGGGTGAAAAATAAAGATTGAGTTTTTGATTTCCGCAAAATCAAATTGGTTGTCGCAAAATCAAACGGAAAAATCAAAATCGCAAAATTAAAGCGAGAAATCAAAAACAGACATTATGGAGTGCAAACCCCAAATTATTTGTTAAATTTAAGGAGAGGAGATATGTCCTCTCTTTTATTTTTTTTTAAGCATTTGTGTAAAGATGCTTATTATGTTATAATAAATTATAAAAAACTATTAACTAAAGGGAAAAAAGATGGTTGCTCCGTTGATTGTTATTGGCATAACACTTGTCGCAATGCTTATATGTATTATTTTTGATTTGAAAATTAAAATAGGCAAAATTAAGGTTGGGATTTATTGGATTGCATGCTTGGTTGGCTCTATTATTTGTATAGCATGTCAATTTATTTCACTTGAAAGTTTGAAGAATGTTTTTGTTAGCTCAGCCAATATAAATCCTGTTAAAATTCTGGTAATATTTTTGTCTTGCACCAGTCTTTCTGTTTTATTAGATAAAATTGGTTTTTTTAAGTTTATTGCACAGCAGGCTTTGAAGAAGGCAAAATCAAGTCAAACCAAACTTTTCTTTGTTTTCAGCTTTATTGTTATTTTGCTTACTATTTTCACCTCAAATGACATTTTAATTTTGACCTTTACTCCTTTTATATGTTATTTTACCACACGTGCCAAGATTGATCCAACGCCTTATATTGTTTCTGAATTTGTTATGGCAAATGCGTGGAGCATGTTTTTCTATATCGATAATCCAACCAATATTTATATTTGTGCTAACTTTGGCATTTCCTTTCTTGATTACACTATTAAAATGTTTTTGCCGACCATAGTCGCAGGTTTGGTTTCTCTGCTATTGGTTTATCTTATATTCAGAAAGAAACTCAAACAAAAGATTGAGATTGAGGATGAAGAAGTAACAAAGTTAAATCCTGTGCTCTTGGGGGTGGGGCTTGCAGGACTGGGGATTATGGTGGTCATGATGATAATCTGCCCATACATAGGGCTTGACATTTGGTATATACCTCTCATTTGTGCAGGACTAACATACATTGTTGCTTTAATATATCTTCTCGCAACAAAGCAAAAATTGAATTTGTTATGGCAAGCATTTAAGGACCTGCCTTATGAACTTATTCCTTTCCTGATATCCATGGCAATAATTGTATCGACTTTACAAAATATCGGCTTTATAGATCTTTTTGCAAATGCACTATCGGGACAACATTTTATCGTTATTGGAATTATCGCCTTTTTGTTAGGCAATCTTATAAACAATATCCCAATGTCGATGTTTTTTACAAGCGTTTTGGGGAGTATGCCACTTGTTTATAATAATATATATGCGGTGGTTATTGCATCAAATCTTTGCGCATTTCTTACACCTGTTGGGGCACTTGCAGGGATTATGTTTATGAAAATATTAAAAGAAAATGATGTAAAATATGGTTTTGGTAAATTTATGTTGTATGGAATATTGGTTTCAATACCTGCTTTGCTTTTAAGTTTGTGTGCATTGTTTATTTTCTAATTTTGAGAAAAATTATCATTTTGACGTCAAAATGACTTAAAGGTGACGGATAAAATTGATAATTTTTTTATTTTTCATATAAAAACCCGTGATTTAATTTCGAGAAATTTGTCGAAAGTTATATAATGGTCCTTGCTTAAAAGGAGATTATATATGAAAATACTAAAGAAGATGGGAATTGCAGGATTATTTTGTTTTATACTTGGCTTTGGAATACTTGGAATTGCATGTGCAAATGATGACGCAAGCGGTAATGAAGGATTACTGCCGCCAATTCAAGAAGAGGAGGACAACGGCGGCGGTGCAGACAATGAAGAATCCCCAAATTATCAAGAAATTTTTGCACCAGTCATAGCAAGTCTCAAAGAGTTTATCACTGATGCTGGCTTGATGGATTTTGAAGTCGAAGAAGGAGTTGTTGTCGATGCGACGAGTTCAATTGCATTAATAAAAATTGATGTGAATTTAGTTGTTGATGAAGATTTTTTTATTGAAAGCGTTCAAGAGTTTTCTGCTGATGGCTTTGCGATCTCATGCTTAAGTGATGGAGAATTTATAATTTTATCGATAACTCAAATTTAATCTAATTGATTGACTTTTTTCTTCAAAGTAAATATAATCTGTTCATATGGAGAAAAAAATGATAAAAAACAAGATGATCACTTCGCGTGATGAAGATTTTGCTAAATGGTACACTGATATTGTTAAAAATGCACACCTTGCTTCTTATACAAGCGTTAAAGGGTGTATTGTTTTTGAACCTTATGCTTATGCGCTATGGGAGAATATGCAAAAAGTTTTAGATGAAAAATTCAAAGCAACAGGGCATGAAAATGTTTACATGCCTATGTTTATTCCTGAAAGTTTGTTAAAGAAAGAGGCGGAGCATGTTGAAGGTTTTGCCCCTGAGGTTGCTTGGGTGACACATGGTGGAGTAAACCAGCTGGAAGAAAGATTATGTGTAAGACCAACTTCTGAAACACTTTTTTGCGA
This sequence comes from uncultured Christensenella sp., assembly GCA_948466185.1. Classification (GTDB taxonomy): domain Bacteria; phylum Bacillota; class Clostridia; order Christensenellales; family UBA1242; genus Caccovivens. Next base: position 1,608 of record CAOJZM010000001.1, on the reverse strand, counting down.
CTATTACAGTAAGAATATAAGTTCTTACCGTGACTTGCCTAAATTATGCAATCAATGGTGTAATATTGTACGCTGGGAAAAGAACACAAGGCCTTTCCTTCGCACCCGTGAATTTTTGTGGCAGGAAGGGCATACTGTCCATGAGACTGCAAAAGAAGCTGAAGAAGAAACTTATCGAATGCTCAATATCTACAAAGATTTCTTTGAAAACTATTTGGCTATACCCGTTGTTGTCGGCAAAAAAACAGAAAAGGAAAAGTTTGCTGGGGCGGAATATACACTCACAGTTGAAGCACTTATGTATGATGGTGTTTCTCTTCAAAGTTGCACAAGCCATTATTTTGGTCAAAAGTTTTCAAAGCCTTTTGATGTAAAATTTTCGGATAGAAACAATCAACTTCAATACGTTTATCAAACTTCTTGGGGGACGACAACACGTATGATAGGGGCCGTTATTATGGTTCATGGAGACGATAATGGACTTGTGCTTCCACCTAGAATAGCACCAAAACAGGTTGTGATTGTAACAATAAAAAATACTGACGAAGTGCTTCAAACAGCAAATAATCTTGTTGAAAAACTAAAGGCCGCAGGCGTTAGGGCTTTTATTGACGATACAGATAAAAGTGCTGGCTTTAAATTTGCTGAACATGAAATGAAAGGCGTTCCTATTCGTATTGAAATTGGACCTCGCGATTTGGCAGAGGGGAATGTTGTGCTTGCAAGACGTGATACAAACGAGAAAATTACCTGTACAGTTGATGAGGTTAATGACAAAGTTGCTGCTCTTCTTGAAGATATTCACAAGAATATGTTCGAAACTGCTAAGAAGAGAAATGATAGCAAGACTTATGTATGCAAGACTTTTGAAGAAGCAAAAGAAATCATATATTCTCGTCCGGGATTCATTAAAGCAATGTGGTGTGGAAGCCCAGAATGTGAAGTGAAAATGAAAGAACTCAGGGGTATGAAATCACGTTGCATTCCTTTTGAGGAGGAACATTTGTCTGATACCTGTGTAGTTTGCGGTAAAAAGGCAAAACATATGGTTTATTGGGGAATCCAATATTAATCTAAATATCAAAGAATTTAAAGGTGGCTTATGCCACTTTTTTTTGTGGGCGGATAATCCGCCCTTTTTATTGTCATGCTTATAGGATGGTGGCAAAGCCACGCGGTTAATCTGCTTTTTTGATTCTGATTATTTTATCCGAGTCACACCCAAATTAAATGGGGCATAATGCCCCTCGGAAAGCGGCGGATAGTAAAAAAGTGATATAAAGAGGGCTAGATTCGAAGATACTCCAAAACGGCGTAGAAATTAAAGCGAAAACGCTTGACGCGGGGGGGGGATTTGGTAAAATGGAATCGGCTAGAAAGTTGCGAAATATGCAAAAGCAAATTTCTACGACCAAAACGTGATGTTTTATCACGATAAACCTAGATGTTTCGACTTCGCCATTCAGATTCGCTCAACATCACATGATTCAATCCGACTATACTCTCTGCCATTTCGAGCATAGTCGAAGTATCCTACATTAGTGAAAGTGCTAAATGTCACAACCAATAGTAAGCATGCTTGCATGCTGTCATTTCGACCGGAGCGAA